>NZ_JASBQZ010000018.1:8098-113765 GCF_029960685.1 Pseudomonas sp. AL10 | reverse complement strand
GCCAGCGTGGTTTGACGGGGCGCCTGAGATCAAAAGCAGATCAAGATCAAGAGCGACTCGCTTCGCATCGTGGTTACCGTCTGCTGCTACAGCCCACAAAGTTATGTAGATACCTATGGCTTGCCTGCGATGAAGTCCCGACAAACAACCACAAACTACCTGACACTCCCCCGCAAACCACCCACCACAGCCTGCAACTGCTCAGGCGTCGCCGCCTCCACAGCCACCGGCTCACCCGCCACCAACACCACCCGCGACCAGATCCGATGGAAAAAGCCCTTGTTAGGATCGCGGCTGAAGAAACTCCCCCACAACCCCTGCAATGCCATCGGGATCACCGGCACTGGCGTCTCCTCCAGGATGCGCGTCACCCCACCCCGGAACTCATTCATCTCGCCATCGGCGGTCAGCTTGCCTTCCGGGAAGATGCAGACCAACTCGCCATCCTTGAGGTACTGGGCAATCCGCGCGAACGCCTGTTCGTAGATCTGAATGTCTTCATGGCGCCCGGCAATCGGAATCGCCCCGGCGGTGCGGAAGATAAAGTTGAGCACCGGCAAACGATAGATCTTGTAGTACATGACAAAGCGAATCGGCCGACGTACTGCGCCGCCAATCAACAGCGCATCGACAAACGACACATGGTTGCACACCAGCAACGCCGCGCCTTCATCCGGAATGGCTTGCAGGTTGCGATGCTCCACGCGGTACATGGAATGGCTGAGCAGCCAGATCATGAAGCGCATGGTGAACTCGGGGACGATTTTAAAGATGTAAGTGTTAACCGCGATGTTGAGCAGCGACACCACCAGGAACAACTCGGGGATCGACAGCTTGGCCACGCTCAACAGCAGGATGGAGACGATGGCCGAGACCACCATGAACAGTGCATTAAGAATGTTGTTGGCCGCGATCACCCGAGCCCGTTCGTTCTCGGCGGTGCGCGACTGGATCAGCGCATACAGCGGCACGATGTAAAAGCCGCCGAACACACCCAGGCCGAGGATATCGAGCAGCACCCACCACGCCTGGCCGTAGCTGAGCACCGCGAGCCAATCGTTGGGTTGCACGTTCTGCGGGAAGCCGCCGGAGTGCCACCACAGCAGCAGGCCGAACACGGTCAGGCCAAACGAACCAAACGGCACCAGGCCAATTTCCACCTTACGCCCGGAGAGCTTTTCGCACAGCATCGAGCCCAGGGCGATGCCCACCGAGAACACCGTTAGGATCAAGGTCACCACGGTTTCGTCGCCGTACAACCATTCCTTGGCATAGGCCGGGATTTGCGTGAGGTAAATCGCACCCACAAACCAGAACCATGAGTTGCCGACAATCGAGCGCGACACTGCTGGCGTCTGCCCCAGGCCCATGCGCAACGTCGCCCACGACTGAGTGAAGATATTCCAGTCCAGGCGCAGTTGCGGTGTCGACGCCGCCGCGCGCGGGATGCTGCGGCTGGCCAAATAGCCCAGCACCGCCACGGCCACAATCGCCACCGCCACCACCGGCGCGTAATGAGTGGAAGACATCATGATCCCGGCGCCGATGGTGCCGGCCAGAATCGCCAGGAACGTGCCCATCTCTACCAGGCCGTTGCCACCGACCAACTCATCGTCGTGCAACGCCTGAGGCATGATCGAGTACTTCACCGGGCCGAACAGTGCCGAGTGAGTGCCCATGGCAAACAGCGCCAGCAGCATCAGCTCAAGATGATTGGTCAAAAAGCCCGCCGCGCCCACCGCCATGATCACGATCTCGCCGATCTTGATCGCGCGGATCAACGCGTCCTTGTTGAATTTCTCGCCAAACTGCCCGGCCAACGCCGAGAACAGGAAGAACGGCAGGATAAACAACAAGGCGCACAGGTTGACCCAAATGGAGCGGTCGCCCTCGATGGTGAGCTTGTAAAGGATGGCCAGGATCAGCGACTGCTTGAAGATGTTGTCGTTGAACGCGCCCAGCAATTGGGTGATGAAAAACGGCAAGAAGCGCCGCGTGCGCAGCAAGGTGAATTGGGAAGGATGGCTCATCGTCGTCCGTGTTCCTGCGTGGCCTTTATTTATCAGGCCACGACTTTACCTAATCCTGCTTACTTATTCGCTAGCCCGGCAATACAAGGCGAAACAAAAAGCTCGCCTTTATAAGCGCCCTGCACGGTGCGCTTGGCCACGATCAGCCACATCAGCGCCAGCGCAACCACCAGCACACTGCCAAACACACTGAAAAATTCCAGCTGCAGCAGGCTCGCCAATTTCAGCGTGGCCAGGGCGTAAACCCCCAATGGGAAGGTGAACCCCCACCAGCCCAGGTTGAACGGGATACCGGCACGCAGATAGCGCAGGGTGATCAACACCGCAATCAACATCCACCACAAGCCGAACCCCCACAGGGTGATGCCCGCAATCAGGCCCAGGCCGTGGGCCATTTCACCGACACTGGCCAGGCCATTGGCGGCGAAGATCGCAGGGGCATCCGTACCGAGCAACAACATGCCCAGAGCACCGGTACCGATGGGGCCCAGCGCCAACCAGCTCGACGCTGCCATATTGGCGTGAGGCAACTTATGCAAGGCCATGCGCAGCATCAGGATGGTCAGTATGCTGAACGCCACCGGCAGGGAAAACGCCCACAGCACGTAGCTGGTCACCAGCATCACCAGTTGCGAATGGGCGTCTAACAGGTGCGGCGCGAGTAAGCCGCCGCTGGCCGCCGCCACTTCGGCAGCCACTACAGGCAACAGCCAGACAGCGGTCATCTGGTCGATGCTGTGCTCCTGGCGGGTGAACATCATGAACGGGATCAGTACGCCGCAGGCCAGGGACATGGCCACGTCCAGCCACCACAAGGCCTCGGCCAACGGGATCACATCACCGCCCCATCGCGGCAGGCCGAACAGCAGCAAACCGTTGAGAATGGTCGCCAGCCCCATGGGGATGGTGCCGAAAAACATCGAGACCGTTGAGTGCCCGAAGATGCGTCGCGCCTCGTGGAAAAACATCACCCAGCGGGCGGCATACAGCACGCTGAACAGCACAAACAAGCCGATGGTGAACAGCCACAGGCCCTCGGCGACAGCGTGCAAACCTGGCAAGTTGACTGGCAACTGAGCCAAGGCCAGCGCCAGCACACCGGTGCCCATGGTCGCGGCGAACCAGTTCGGGGTGAACTGACGAATCACTTCCCGGGGACGGGTCAGGTGACTGAAGGGTTTGTAGCGGTGAGTGGTCGAGCAGGTCATGGGGTAAATCCTCTTCCTCATTTGAGGTTGAAACCATGATAGAACCTGATCGAATATCTATATAACGGGTAATATCTCTAACTGTTATCTATTTTACCTATATTAATCGCAATCATGCGCTTGCCCTTGCCTGCGCCGTGTCCCGCCACAACAACCCAACAAGCGCGCCGAGAGACAGCAAAATAAGCACCGCACCGTAGCCGTCCGTAGTCGCGATCAGGCCAAACACGCGGCTCAGGTTACCCGCCAACAGTGCCGGCACGCAGAACGCCAGGTAGCTCAATACGTAGAACGCCGACATCAGGCCCGCCCGCTCATGGGGCAACGCCAGGCCCACGATACTGCGCACACTGCCCATGAAACCGCCGCCGAAGCCCAGGCCTGCGATCACACTGGCGATAAAGAACAGCCACAGGCTGGCGGTGTTTACGGCAACCAGCAACAACCCCACGCCCACGGCTAGCAGTGCCGCCGACAAGCGCATCACCCTGTCACCCGCGTGGTTGCGCAGGCTGTAGATCATCACCGCACCGCTCAAGGTCACCACCGCCACCAGCCCGCCGCCGATCAAGTGCGAGGTCGAACCCGTGGCGACGCGCACCAACGACGGCGCCAACGAGGAAAAGAACCCACCCAGCGCCCACACGGCCACATTCAATGGCATCGCCAACCACAACGCGCGGCGCGCTTGCGGTGGCACATGCAGGGTTGGCGCCAGGGACTTCAAGGCGCCCGGTATGCGACTGACCGTTTCAGGCAGGCGCCACACATACAGAGCCTGCAACACCATCAAGCCCAGCAGGGCGTAATAGATCAATTGGGTCGGCCATGGCGCGAACTCCACCAGCAGCCCACTGCCCAGGCCACCACTGGCCATGCCGAGCATCGGTGCAAGGCTGTTGAGCATCGGGCCGCGCATGCGGTCGGTGTCGAGCAGCGTCGCCCCCAATACCGCGGTCGCCGTGCCGGTCGCGAAACCCTGCAAGGCGCGGGCGGCCAGCAGGCAGGCGGTGCTGTCAGCAACGATAAACAGCAGCATCGCCACACTATTGAGCAGCAGCGCGGCGAAGATCACTGGCTTGCGCCCCAGGTAATCCGAAAGCGAGCCCAGGGTGAGCAGCGCCGCGAGCAGGCTCACGGCATACACGCCGAAAATCGCCGTGAGCATCGCCGCAGAAAAATGCAGGTGGTCTTGATACACCTGATACAACGGCGTCGGCGCGCTGGAGGCAGCGAGAAAGGTCAGCACGGTGATCACCAGAAACGCCAGGCTGGACCGCTGAGAGATGACACTGGACATGGGCACGCTCCGCTAAAGCTAATATTTTGCTTTTGTGCAGTGTGCTACTCGCTGGCGCTTAAAGCAAATTCTTTGTGTTAAGGTCTTGCCCATGGCGATCAAAGAAGGCCTCCGCCCGGGGGGCCGTAGTGCCCGGGTACAAGAATCCGTCCACGGAGCGGTGCGCGAACTGCTGGAAACCCATGAGCGGTCCAGCGTCACCGTGCCGATGATTGCGGCGCGCGCAGGCGTCACGCCTTCTACTGTCTACCGCCGGTGGGGCGACCTCTCCGTGCTGCTGGCCGATGTGGCCTTGGCGCGCATGCGTCCAGACTGCGAGCCGGCCAACACCGGCAGCCTGCGCGGCGACCTGCAAGCCTGGGCCGAGCAATACCTGGACGAGATGAGTTCGGAAGTGGGGCGCAACATGATGCGCGACGTGCAAAGCAGCCCCACGCCTGGGTATTGCGTGAGCATCCTGAGCGGGCAGTTGCAGGTGATCGTGGACCGCTACCCGCAGGAACAGCCGCCGAGCGTTGACCATCTGATCAACCTGCTCGCCGCACCGACGGTGTTTCGTATTCTGTTTTCGGCCCAGCCGTTGGCGGTAGAAGAGCTGCATGCCCTGATCGAACTGGCACTGAAGGTTTAAAGCCCTGCACATAGCAAATGTGGGAGCGGGCTTGCTCGCGAAGGCGTCGTGTCAGTCAGTGCATCAGCAACTGATCTACCGCCTTCGCGAGCAAGCCCGCTCCCACATTTTTTTACCGCGTGACCTCAGTGGCTAGGTACGCATCCCACGCCCACTCACCAGCAACCGCGCACAGCCGATATACAAGACGATGGTGGCAACGATCATAAAAGTGATCGCCACACTGATCTTGATATCCGACACGCCCAGAATACCGTAGCGGAAGGCGTTGACCATGTGCAGCACCGGGTTGGCCAGGGACACCGTCTGCCAGAACGGCGGCAACAAGGTGATGGAGTAAAACACCCCGCCCAGGTAGGTCAGCGGCGTCAGCACGAAGGTCGGGATAATGGAAATATCATCGAAGTTGCGTGCAAATACGGCGTTGATAAAGCCCAGCAGCGAGAAGATCGTCGCCGTCAGCACGACCACCAGAATGGTGACCCCAAGGTGATGCACCTGCAGATGGGTAAAGAACAGCGACAGCAGCGTCACGATCACCCCCACCATCAGCCCACGCAACACGCCGCCCAAGGTGTAGCCGATCAGGATGGTGTGCGGTGACACCGGCGAGACCATCAGTTCTTCGATGGAGCGCTGGAACTTGCTGCCAAAGAAACTCGACACTACGTTGCCGTAGGAGTTGGTGATCACCGACATCATGATCAGGCCCGGCACGATGTACTCCATGTAGGTGAAACCACCCATGTCGCCGATCTGCCGGCCGATCAGGTTACCGAAGATCACGAAGTACAGGACCATGGTGATCGCCGGTGGCAGCAGGGTCTGCGGCCAGATCCGGGTAAAGCGCTTCACTTCGCGATAGACGATGGTTTGCAGCGCGACAAGGTTGGGTTGCAGTTCGGAACTCATACCGCCACCTTCGCCAGATTTTTCTCCACCAGGGACACGAACAACTCCTCAAGGCGATTGGTTTTATTACGCAGGCTCAGCACTTCGATGTTCTGAGTCGCCAACTGGGTGAACAACGCGGTGATGCCCATGGCTTTATCCACCTGCACCTCCAGGGTGTGGCTGTCCACCAGCCGGCTCGGGTAGCCGAACAACTGCGGGGCCAGCGACAGATTGTTCTTCAGGTCGAGCAGGAAGGTTTCCACATGCAATTGGCCCAGCAGGTTGCGCATGCTGGTGTTCTCGACAATGGTGCCGTGGTCGATGATGCCGATGTTGCGGCACAACTGCTCAGCCTCTTCCAGGTAATGGGTGGTGAGGATGATGGTGATGCCCTTCTCGTTCAGTTCGGTGAGGAAGGTCCACATCGAGCGGCGCAGTTCGATGTCCACGCCGGCGGTGGGTTCGTCGAGGATCAACAGGCGCGGCTCGTGCACTAGGGCGCGGGCGATCATCAGGCGGCGCTTCATGCCACCGGACAGCGAGCGCGAAGGCACGTCACGCTTGTCCCAAAGGCCCAGTTGGGTCAGGTACTGCTCGGCGCGTTCCTTGGCGACTTTCGCCGGAATGCCGTAGTAGCCAGCCTGGGTCACGACAATATCGAAGGTCTTTTCGAACTGGTTGAAATTGAATTCCTGGGGCACCACGCCAATGGAGCGCTTGAGCGCCGCCGGCGATTTGTCCAGGTCATGCCCGAAGATATTCACCGTGCCGCTGGTCTTGTTGACCAGGGTGGAGAGAATGCCGATGGTGGTGGATTTGCCGGCACCGTTGGGGCCGAGCAAGGCGAAGAAGTCACCTTCGGCAACGTCCAGATCGATACCACTCAGGGCCTGGAAACCGTTGCCGTAGGTTTTGGTTAGCTGCCGGATGGACAGAGCGGAACTCATATGGAAGTACGCACCAAAGAAGGGAATAGAAAGAATAGATGAAGGCACACCCCAGGTAGTTCAACCTGCGATGCAGTGCGAGCATGGTGCGTGCCCATGCCGCACAAGTACAGTCACCCGTATTAATAGTGTGTATTAAGTCAACGCGGTCATCACCGCCTTGCGGTAGGCCGGGCGCTGTTGCAAACGCTGGTACCAGGCCTCCAGATTCGGCATTGCCGGGCGTTCGATGGGCATCTCGAACCAGGCGTAGATGAAGCAGCCCAAGGGAATATCGCCCATGCCGAACGCCTGACCGGACAGGTAGGGTTGCTCGGCGAGGGCTTGTTCGACGGTTTTGAGCGCGTCGATACAGGCTTGGCGCCCGGCATTGATGCTGTCCCAGTTTTGCTGGTCAGCCGGGGTGCGCACGATGCCCCAGAACACCGCTTTGAACGGATCGGCGAGCGTGGAAGTGGTCCAGTCCATCCACTTTTCGGCGTTGGCCCGGGCTTGCAAGTCGCTGGGGTAAAAGTCCGATGCCTGCTTGGCGCACAGGTAACGCACGATGGTGTTGGATTCCCACAGCACAAAGTCGCCATCTTCGATCACCGGCACCCGGCCATTGGGGTTCATGGCCCGGTATTGCGGGGTATCGACCACACCAAAAGCCCCGCCCGCATCAATTGCTTCATAGTCCAGGCCGAGTTCCTCGGCGCACCACAGTGCTTTCCTGACGTTTGATGAATTTTTACGACCCCAGATCTTCAGCATGACCGCGCCTTATCGTTGATGAACATGGCTTGATGAAGGCAGCAGCATACGCCGGTTCAGCCGCGGCTTAAATCGCCCTGCATATCACCGAGCAAGGTGGGCGCATCGTCGCCAAACAAGTGCGGGTAACACTGGCGGATATGCGCGAAGAAAAATGCTTCGGGCACGTCAGCAAACTGCCCATGGTCCACCACGTACTCCATCGAACGCTGGCCCTGGCGATTGAACGCGTGGAACACGCTGTCGTGCAGCCCATCGAATTCCAGCGGCGGCACGTCGAACACTTCGCACAGTTGCTGATTGAACGCCGGAGTGGCCTTGACCCAGCGGCCGTTCAGGTAAAGCTCGGTATAACCGTGCATGGCGAACACGTCACTTTTGAGCAGGGCGAGCAGCCGCGGTGTGGACAGGTGGTTGCGTACGTCCGCCAAACCAATGCGCGCAGGGATACCACAGTGACGTGCGCAAGCTGCCAGCAACGTGGCTTTGGGCACACAGTAGCTTTCGCCAGCCGCCAGGGCGAAGCTGGCGTTCAAGGTGTTAGGGTCACGGCTGAAGGTATAGGGGTTGTAGCGAATGGCCTCACGCACCGCGTAGTAAAGACTGACTGCCTGGTCACTTAAATCCGGGCGGGTTCCGCGATGTTTCTCGGCGAACTCCACCACCACAGGGTGGTCACTATCGATGAAGCGGCTGGGACTCAAGTACGTATTCATGAGCTTGATCTCCGAGGGGAGCCTGGAGTTTAACCACCAGGCCTGCCCGAGAGATAACGACGATTCGGCCAAATGCCGGCGCCGGCTGATGGGTTGCCCAGTACACCTTGTTACACCCTGATCACCCGGCTTGTTCGGATGCCGACTAAGCTCCCTGGTGGTTTCGCCCCTGGTTCACGGAGGATTGAATATGCTGTTGTTGTGGATACTGGTGCTGGTGGTCGGCATTGCCTACCTGGCACACCGCCGTACTGCCCCCCTGCCCGCCCTGGGCGTGGTCGCCGTCTACCTGCTGGCGATGGGCGCCTGGAGCCACGCACCGGGTTGGCTGCTGCTGATCTTCTGGGTGCTCCTGGCCGTGGTGGCCGCGCCCTTGTTGCTGCCTGACCTGCGCCGCCAATACTTCACCAAGCCGCTGTTCAGCTGGTTCCAGAAAGTGCTGCCGCCGATGTCCGAGACCGAGCGCGATGCGATCGATGCCGGTACCGTGTGGTGGGACGGCGAACTGTTCAGTGGCCGCCCCGACTGGGACAAATTGTTGGCCTACCCCAAGGCGCAATTGACCGAGGAAGAGCAGGCATTCATCGACGGCCCCACCGAAGAACTCTGCGCCATGGTCAGCGACTGGGAAATCGGCCAGGCCATGGACCTGCCGCCGCAAGCCTGGGAACACATCAAGACCCATGGTTTCTTCGCCCTGATCATTCCCAAGGAGTACGGCGGCAAAGGCTTCTCCGCCTATGCCCACTCCCAGGTTGCCATGAAGCTCGCGACCCGCAGCGGTGACCTGGCCTCCACCGTGATGGTTCCCAACTCCCTGGGCCCCGCCGAACTGCTGCTGCACTACGGCACCGAGGAACAACGCAACCACTACCTGCCGCGCCTGGCCCGTGGCGACGACATCCCGTGCTTCGCCCTCACCGGCCCGCTGGCCGGCTCCGATGCGGGCGCCATGCCCGACACCGGCGTGATCTGCAAAGGCGAATGGGAAGGCAAGGAAACCCTCGGCCTGCGCCTGAACTGGGAAAAGCGCTACATCACCCTAGGCCCGGTCGCGACCTTGCTCGGCCTGGCCTTCAAGGCCCATGACCCGGACCACCTGCTGGGCGAAGAAGAAGACCTGGGCATCAGCCTCGCGTTGATTCCTACCGACACCCCTGGCGTGGAAATCGGCCGTCGGCACCTGCCGCTCGGCGCCGCCTTCATGAACGGCCCCAACTCAGGCAAGGATGTGTTCATCCCGCTGGAGTACCTGATCGGTGGCCAGGAAATGCTCGGCAAGGGCTGGATGATGCTGATGAACTGCCTGTCGGTCGGCCGTTCGATCTCGCTGCCCGCCGTCGGCACCGGCGCCGCCAAGTTCACCAGCCTGGTGACCGGGCAATATGCCCAGGTGCGCGAACAGTTCAACGTACCGCTGTCGGCCTTCGAAGGCATTCAGGAAGCCCTGGCGCGCATCGGTGGCAACGCCTGGCTGATGGACAGCGCGCGCATGCTCACCGCCAACGCCGTGGACCTGGGCGAGAAGCCGTCGGTGCTGTCGGCGATCCTCAAGTACCACCTGACCGAGCGCGGCCGCGAGTGCATCAGCCACGCCATGGATGTGCACGGCGGCAAAGGCATCATCATGGGGCCCAACAACTACCTGGGCCGCAACTGGCAGGGCGCACCGATCTTCATCACCGTGGAAGGCGCCAATATCCTTTCGCGTAACCTGATGATCTTCGGCCAGGGCGCGATTCGTTGCCATCCCTTCGTGCTCAAGGAAATGGCCCTGGCCGGTCGCGAAGACCATGACCAGGCGTTGAAGGAATTCGATGGCCTGCTGATGCAACACATCGGCTTTGCCGTGAGCAATGCCGCCAGCACCCTGGTGCTGAACCTGGGCTTGGGGCACTTCGAAAAAGCCCCGGGCAACCGGTTGAGCCAGGGCTACTTCCGTGCCCTGAACCGCCAGGCGGCTGCGTTTGCCCTGCTGGCGGACCTGAGCATGATGTTGCTGGGTGGCGAGCTCAAGCGCCGCGAACGCCTGTCCGCTCGCCTGGGTGATGTGCTGAGCCACATGTACCTGGCCTCGGCGGCGCTCAAGCGTTACCACGACCTGGACTCGCCGGACCACCTGGAGCCGCTGTTTGCCTGGGCCATGGAAGAAAGCCTGGGTGAATCGGAACGCGCACTGGATGAGCTGCTGAGCAACTTCCCGAACAAGGTGCTGGGCTGTCTGTTGCGGGTGATCGTGTTCCCATTCGGGCGTCGTCATACCGGGCCGTCCGACGCTCTGGATGCCGAAGTGGCAGCCGTGATCGGCCGCGCCAAAGGCGACCCGACCCTGGAAGAGTTGCTGGCCGGCTGTTATCGCCCGCAATCGGCAGAAGATCCCGTGGGCGCCCTGCAACATGCCTACGACCTGCTCGGTGCCAGCCACCCCTTGCAGAAAAAACTCCACAGCGCGCTCAAAAGCGGCCAGGTCAAGCCGGTGGCCGGCGAGCACGCCATCGACGCGGCCTTGCAGGCCGGCGTGCTGCAACCGGCCGAGGCGCAAACCCTGCGCGATGCCGAGGCGGCGCGACGCAAGGTGATCGACGTGGATGATTTCAGCAAGGAAGACCTGATGCAGGCAGAGGGTAAAGTCCGCTGAGTCGAGCGGTCATATAAAAACGGGCGCGAGAGGCTTATACTCTCGCGCCCGTTTTTGCTTTAGAGGCCTTATCTCGTGTCCAACGTCGTTGCCGATCATCTCGTCTTGCTCGACCACTTGCGCAGCATCCTGGTTGCCGTCGGCGAAGCCGAACAGGTACCCGAGGAAAGCCACTCGCTGTTCCTGGAGCGTTTCGACGAACTGCGCGCCCTGTTGCCAATCGACCCGATCGAAAGCCAGTACCTGGGCCAGGACCTGATGAGCCAGGTCATCCTGCGCTACCCGCAAATCGCCCACCTAGTGCCCCGCGACCTGCTGTGGTTCTTTGGCGGCGACTGCCTGCACTTCATGCCCGACGAAGAACTGGACCTGTACCAGGCCCTGGAAGAACGTCGCTATGAAGCCGAACAGAACGACGAACCGTTCGACTGGAACCAGGAAAAACAACTGCTGGCCATGCCTCAGGACCAGAGCAAGCACTGACAACTATGCTCGTTCCCACGCTCTGCGTGGGAACCTATCCTGTGACGCTCTGCGTCACCCGCGCACAGGCATAAAGGCAGGACGCGGAGCGTCCAAGGTGGCATTCCCACGCAGAGCGTGGGAACGAGCAACCGCGTTCCTACCGTCGGTGCAGCGTGGGCTCCCTGGCCATGCACTCCACCAGATAATCGATAAACACCCGCAACTTCGGCGGCAGGTACCGTGTGGGCGAATGCAGCAACCACGCCTCGCCATGGTACGAGGCAATAAAATCCCACCCCGGCAACACCTGCACCAAATCCCCCGCTTCCAACGCGTGCCGCGCGGTGAAATACGGCAAGCTAGCAATCCCGACATGCTGCAACGCCGCCTCCAGTCGCACCCCGGTGTGGTTCGCCGCATACCGGCCGCGTACGCCGACCGTTACCGCCTTGCCAGCCTTGCGAAACTTCCAGCGTGAATCTCCCGGTGTCTCACCCAGATAGATGCAACTGTGCCCGAGCAGATCATGGGGATGGCTCGGTGTACCGTGCTCGGCCAGGTACTGCGGCGTCGCGCACAGCAAATGTTCGATGGGCAACAGCTGGCGCCCGACCAAGCCTGGCGGCGGGCTATCGGTGATGCGGATGCTCAAGTCGACGTTGTCGTCGATCAAGTCCACATGCCGATCTTCCAAAATCAATTGCACATCAACCTTGGGGTAGCGCCGCAAGAATTCCGGCATGTGCGGGTGCACCACGAATCGCCCCACCGCCTTGGGCACACTGACCCGCACAAGGCCCTCGGCTTCATGGGTGAATTGCCCACTGATTTCCATCACCGAGCGCGCTGCGTTGACCATCTCCTGGCAACGCTTGAACACCTCCTCGCCGCCCTCGCTCAGGCGCAGCTTGCGTGTGGTTCGTTGCAGCAGGCGCGTGGCCAGGGCGTGCTCCAGGCGCGAGATACTGCGGCTCACCGCCGAAGGTGAAACGCTGAGTTGCCGCGCCGCTTCGGAAAAGCTGCCGGTTTCGACGACCTTGACGAAAATCGCCATTTCACCCAACAACGGCAAAGGAAGATTGATGCTCATGACGCACAGGTCCATTGATAATTGAGCGGATTATCACTCATTTGCGCACTACTTATACTGCCCACAGAACCCTGATGCGGATGTAGATGATGACCGAGCGCCTGTTTTTTACCCACGATCACCTGACGGCCGAGCTGGAAGTGCTCAGTTGCACCCCGTACGAAGAGCAATTCGCCGTAATTGTGCAATCGACGATTTTCCATCCCCAAGGCGGCGGCCAGCCATTCGACACCGGCTGGCTCGGCGACAGCCAGGTACTGCGAGTCATGCAGGAAGCCGAACGGGTGGTGCACTACGTCGACCAACCTCTGGAACCTGGACCTGTCATTGCACGCGTCGACGCAGAGCGGCGCGCCTTGCACACACGTCTGCATTCGGCAGGGCATTTGATCGGCAATGCGGGCGAACGCCTGGGCTGGATGCCGATCAAAGCCCACCATTGGCCGGGCGAAGGCAAGATCACCTTTATCCGTGGCCAGGCCGCGCAAGACATGGATGCGCAGACGCTCCAGCAGTGGGTCAACACATGGATCGCCGCCGACTATCCCCGCCATATGACGCTGGAAGACGGCACCCGTGAAGTCGGCTTCGGTGAGTTGCCGGCTTACGCCTGTGGCGGCACGCATGTTCAAGCGTTGAGCGAACTGGGCCAGGTGACGATCCTGGCGCTATCGGAGAAAAAAGGCGCGCTGTCAGTACGCTACAGCCTCGCTGACACCTTGGCCCTGTAGGAGCGAGCTTGCTCGCGAAGAACGTTAACGATAACGCGGGGTACCTGATTCCCATCGGCGCCCTTTGGTTTTTCGCGAGCAAGCTCGCTCCTACAGGGCCACGCTCGGCTGACCCGATTCATTGACGAACGACTTCAACGTCGACACCGTCGCCGCCGGGTCACGCGGGTCGCTGATCGCACGAAAATTCGTCAACATGCTATTGGCCGCCAACTCCACCGACACATAGCCACGCTGACGGCTGTCGAAGAACTTCACATGGGAGTTGAGCGGCATGATCTTCATGAACGCGTCATAGGGCGGGCCGTCGGAGGTGACCGACGAGCCGACAAACTCGGTGGCGACCACCGCCGAGTCTGGCCTTTCGGCGTCGGCATGCAGGTCGGTGGCCCAGAACGAATGAATATCCCCACCCCAGAACACCGGGTTCTTCACCCGGTTACGCACGATCGACGCCAGCATCCGTGAGCGGTTCGCCATGTAGCCATCCCAACCATCGGTCCAGCGGCCAAGCTTATGGTTGGTCAAGTCACGCTGCATCAGCGGCGCCACCAGCAAATCCTGGGCGATGATATTCCACTGCGCCCTGGACTGGGCAAACCCCTGGTCCAGCCAAGACTCTTGCTGCCAGCCGAGCAACGTGCGGCCAGGGTCACGCAGGTCGCTGCAAGGGGTGGTGACAATATGCCCTTGGTGGCTGCCATTGGCCGCGATGCACGGTTGCTCGGAACGGTACTGGCGACCGTCGAGCACATGGAAACGCGCAAGCCGGCCGTAATCCAGGCGCCGGTAGATGCGCATATCCGACCCCTTTGGCACGCTGCTGGCACGCAGGGGCATGTGTTCGTAAAACGCCTGGTACGCCGCGGCCCGTTGCTTGAGAAACTGCGCCACCGCCACCTTCGGGTCCTGGGACCAGCGGTTGGCGTAGTCATTCTGTACTTCGTGATCGTCCCAGGTCACGACGCTGGGGGCCGCGGCGTGAAGGGCCTGCAGGTCTGGATCAGTCTTGTACAGCGCGTAGCGGTTGCGGTAATCGCTCAGGCTTTGTGCGTTGCCACTGCCGTGAGAGCGAAACACCTTGCCCGACTCCGCCGCATAGGAACTGTCGTAAATATAATCACCGAGAAAAAACACCAGGTCCGGCTGCTCGGCGGCAAGGTGTCGGTAGGCGCTGAAGTAACCGCGCTCCCAGTGCGAGCAGGACACGAACCCCAGCCGGGCCGTGGCCATCGCCTGCAGCGGCGGCATCGTGCGCGACTGCCCCACCGGGCTCTGCGCGCCGAGCCCTTCAAACTGGTACCAATACGGCCGATCCGCCGCCAGCCCCGCCACTTCGACATGCACGGCGTGAGCAAAACGCGGCGTCGCCAGTACTTCGCCCTGCTTCACAATGCGCGTCATCGCCGCATCGCTGGCCACCCGCCAACGCACCGGCACCGTGCGGCTCAAGCCGCCACGGCCATCCGCCGCATTGAACAACGGCGCCAGGCGCGTCCAGATCACAAAGCCATCTGGCAGCGGGTCGCCGGACGCCACGCCAAGGGGGAACGGATAATCCACCCCGGCACTGCGCGCAAACGGGCTGAGAATAGAAAACGCCGTAGCGACCGCCAGCCCGCCGAGGACCCGGCGCCGGCCGTGGTCGACTTCGCCGCTCACAGGCAGCGCTCCCAGTCGTCACGCACGGTGGCAAACCCGAGCATGTCCTCATACACGCCGTTCTTTAAAAACGCCTGGCGCATGCAGCCTTCATAGCGCAGGCCGATCTTCTCCATGACCCGCGCCGACTCCTTGTTGCGCGCGAAACACTGGCTGCCCACGCGCTGCAACCCTAGCGCCTCGAAGCCGAAGTCCATCACCGCACTCGCCGCTTCCGCCGCGTAACCCCGATTACGGCAGTGCGCCGCCACCCAGCCACCCAAGTGCCCATAGCGATGGCGAGCATTGATACGCAGGCTGACCATGCCGACCAATTCATCGGTGCCGCGCACATGCATCCCCAGATTCAGCAGCTCACCGGTGCGGTACTTGTCAGCGATCCCGGCAATAAAATCCTGCGCGGTTTCCAAGGTGTAGGGCGATGGAATGTTCGCCGTGTTGTCGGCAATTTTCGGCCCGTTGGCAAGCGTGAAAAGCACCTGCGCCTGGTGCATTTGCAGGGCGCGCAACAACAGTCGCGGGGTCGTCAATTGAGGCAATGCAGTAGGCATGGAGGCCGGCTCTCAAGATAAATTTCTCAAGCATGGATGCCCCGAGTGTCAGTTTCATTACGCCCGAAAACTGACCGGTAAGTTTTCTGAAAGACGCGTCCTAGAGCCTCTAAACGGTCAATTAAAGTTAACCAATCGGTCATTTTTGGCTGTTAGCGTTTTGCCCCTAATTCAATGACGGGGTAACGGAATGAGAACCTGGGACGAACCCAAGAAACGTAAGGCGCACATCGAGCTGATCCCGATGATCGACGTGATGATGTTCCTCCTGGTGTTTTTCGTACTGGTGAGCCTGAACGTGATTCCCGCGCTCGGCATGAAGACCCAATTGCCCAGCGCCAGCAGCTCGCAACAGCTCAAGCCGCAGAACAAATTCATCCTCACTTTGGGCCTGGAAGGCCAGTTGCAACTGGACGGCAAGGACGTGACGGTGGATGCCCTGGTGCCGGCGCTGAAGGCTGCCGAAAAGCCCGATACCAAGTCGACGATCATCGTCAACAGCGACAAAGGCGTGGAGGTTTCGCGCCTGGTGGAAGTGATGGACACCCTGCGCCTGGGTGGCTTCACCTCCGTGTCCATCGCCACGCGTAAGTCCTGATCATGTACGTTCTGTTTCGTGCGCGTCAGCTGCTGGGCAGTGTCCCGGCCCTGATCGCCCTGGTGCTGATTGCACTGGGTATCCAGTCCCAGACATTGAAAGTCGAGCCGGTGTATGACGAGTCGGCGGTCGAATTGGCCTTGGTCGAGCCGGAACCGGAGGTCATACCGGAACCGGTGGTGGAGCAAGAACCGCCACCGCCGGTGATCGAAGAGGAAGAGGCCGAGCCTGCTCCCCCGCCGCCACCGCCCAAGCCGCTGCCAAAACCCGAACCCAAGCCCAAGCCAAAACCTGTGCCCAAGCCTGCGCCCGTGGTCGCCAAGCCATCGCCGACACCGCCACCGGTGGCCGCCAAACCAGCCCCGGCTCCGGTGGCCCAAGCGGCACCTACACCCGCCCCACCGGCGCCACCGAAAGTCGATGGCCAGGCCCTGGAAAGCGGTTATCTCAAAGGCTTGCGCAACGAACTGGACACCTACAAGCAGTACCCCACCGGGCGCCAGGCGTCCCTCGAACGCCCGAGCGGCGAAGTGGTGGTGTGGTTGCTGGTAGACCGCCAAGGCCGGGTACTCGACTCAGGGTTACAAACTCAGGCCTCGAGCATGTTGCTCAACCGGGCAGCCACCAACAGCTTGCGTCGCATCAAGCAAGTCAAACCGTTCCCCGAGCAAGCCTTCGGGGGGCGCAATGAGCAGCGCTTCACCGCCACCTTCAACTACAGCGTGCAATAAGCACCCGACACCAGGACGACAGTGATGAAGTTCACCCGTATTCATCTGGCACTTGTGGCCGCGACCAGCATGACCCAGGGAATGGTCATGGCAGAGACCAGCGACGTCGGCACCATTGGGGTACAAGGCAAGGCGACCGCCGGGGGCGGTTACATGGTGCCGGAGGAAAGCATCAAGGGCCGCTCCACGGTGACCAAGGAAGCGCTGGATAAACAGGCGGCCACCGGCAATGCCATCGACAAGCTCAAGTACACCCCGGGCTTGAACATCTCCAGCGAAGACAACACCGGCTTGTCGGGCTTTCGCTTCACCATGCGCGGCATGAACTCCGACCAGGTGGGCATGTCGGTGGACGGCATGCCGATCAATGATTCGGGCAACTACGCGCTGTATTCCAACCTGCTGGGCGACCCGGAAAACATCGACCAGATCTTCGTTACCCAAGGCGCTTCGGAGTCCGACGGCCCGCACATTGGTTCCAGCGGCGGCAACATTGGCATCGTGACCATTCGCCCGACCAAGGAAACCGGCGCCTTCGTCAAACAGGTCGTCGGCAGCAATGCCACACGCAAGACCTTTGCCCGCCTCAATACCGGCGAAATCAACGGCTTGAGCAACTGGCTGTCGGTGTCCCATACCGAAGGAGAGATGTGGCGCGGTTCGGGCGCGGTACGCGCGGACAAGGTGGAGTGGAACAGCTTTTTCGACGCTGGCAATGGCAACACCGCCAACCTGATCCTCAAGTACCACGAGCAGGACAACAACAGTTACAGCCAGTTGACCAAGGCGCAGTTCCAGCAATATGGCCGCAAGTACGACCCTTATCCGGCAACACCCAGCGTGGGCAGCAACGGCAAGTACAACAGCTATTACGCCCTGGCGCAGAACCCGTTCCAGACGTTCACCGCCGTGCTCAACACCCAGTTCAAACTGGCCGATAACCTCGCGCTGTCGGTGATCCCGTATTACTACTGGGGCAATGGCAGCGGCGTCGGTTCATCCAGCTATGCCCTCAACCGTGGCTCCAACCAGGGCGGTGTGTTCGACCTCGGCAACCTGCCCACCGCCGCCCAATACAACGCCGACGGCACACCCAACAGCGGCGTGTACTACCGCCCTTCACGTACGCAAACCTGGCGTCCGGGCATCACCACCAAGCTGACCTGGGACTTGGGCGATCATAGCCTGCAATTCGGTTACTGGTACGAGCGCGCACGCCAGAGCCAGACCCAGCCGTTCATTCCGCTCAAGAGCAACGGCAAGCCGGTGGACACCTGGCCTGATTCCAACAGCGCCATCGTCGATGCCAACGGCAACACCGTGCAGGGTCGCGACCGTTTCACCGTGACGCCTGCGCAAAAGGTCTGGGCCCAGGACACCTGGTACATCAACCCGGACTGGACCTTCATCGCAGGCCTGGCCTACATGAACGTCGAGCGTGAAGGCACCAACCACGGCAGCCTCAACGAACGCCCGGAAAAACGTAACCAGACCTACAACAAACTGCTGCCCAACGCCGGCCTCAAATACCAGCTGGACGAGCGTGACCAGTTGTTCTACAGCCTGTCGCGCAACATGCGCGTGCCGCAGAACTACGTGCTCTACGACAAAGGCGCCGGCTCGATCGACGCCGAACCGGAAACCAGCTGGAACCATGAACTGGGCTGGCGCTACAGCGGCGACGACATGAACCTGGCCGCCACCCTGTTCTACATGGACTTCAAGAACCGCCAGGTGTCGTCCCGGGACATCAACGGTGACTTTGCCGACATCAACGCCGGCTCCGTGGTCAACAAAGGCCTGGAGCTGGAGTGGAGCGGCCAGTTGCCCCACCACTTCAATTACTACACCTCCTACACCTACACCAAGGCCGAGCAGCAGGATGACCTGACCGTCTACAACGCCGGCAAACCCATCGTGCTGCCCACCAGTGGCAAGCAGTTCGCCAACGTGCCCAAGAACATGCTGGCGGCCAACATCGGGTATGACGACGGTCGCTTCTACGGCACCTTCGGCGGCAAGTACACCAGCAAGCTCTACGGTGACCTGACCAACGACGAGGCGATTTCCGGCCGCACCGTGTTCAACCTCGGCGCCGGTATTTACCTGCCGGTGGACAAGAAGGTGGTCAAGGACGCGACCCTGCGCCTGAACGTCGACAACCTGTTCGACAAGAAATACCTGGACGGCGTGTACACCACCAAGACCAACGCGGCCAGCTACAGCGGTTTCCGCGATGGCGACCCGGCATACATCGTCGGCCTGGACCGTACCGTCACGGTTTCGCTGGAAGCGAATTTCTAAGACTCACCTCAAGAGGAACACCATCATGGATATGAACCTGCTCCACGACGTCACCTTCTATGTGATGTACGCGGCGATGGCCATTGCGATCTTCATCGCCATCGAACGCGGTATCTACTTCGCCTACGTACGCCGCCAGGCTCGCGCATTGATCGACGCCCTGGGCGCCAACGTACACAGCGAGCGCGACCTGCCGGAAAACCTGACCCGTCGCGACAGCCTGCCGCTGAACATGATCTTGCCGGTGCTGGCCCAGAAGGCAACCCACGGTTCGCGCAAAGACTTGGACGACGAAATCGATACCCAGTACCTGAAGACCCGCGCCCCACTGGCCCGCAGCCTGTGGATCATCGAGACCATCACCACCGCCGCCCCGCTGCTGGGCCTGCTGGGTACCATTCTCGGCATCATAGACACCTTCAAGGCGCTGGCCACCGCGGGCGTGTCGGACCCAGGGCAGATTTCCGGGGGTATCGGGACGGCCCTGTTTGCCACGGGATTAGGTATCGCCATCGCGCTGTTTTGCGTGGTGTTTCACAACTTTTTCCAGGACAGCCTGGAGCGCATCAACGACCAGTTGAAGATTCTGTTGATCCGCGCCGCCACCGGCGCCCGCGCACAGGATGAAGTGCCCCATCGCGCGCCGACCCCGCTGCACAGCCGCACGGCCTGACCTGCAGGGCGGGCGCCTTGGGCGCTCGCCTTTTCCTTTGGTGCGATGAGACGCTTATGTCCCTTTCGATAAAGTTGCGTATCGCCGGCCTGACCGGCTTGCTCCTCAGTCCGCTGGCCCAGGCGGACTTTTCCATTCCAGGCTTTGAACTGGTGCACACCGTGCCCGTGGACACCGCCCTTAGCACCGACGATTTACGCCAGCCCGGCCCGGTATGGATCGAGCTGTTCGACGGCGCCAAAAGCCGCATTGATATCGGCCAGTTCTACGCCGCGGACCACCCAGGTTCGGTGATGAACAAGGTGCTTGATCACCTGGAAGCCGCCGGCAAACGCGGCGTGAAGATTCGTTTCCTGCTCGAAGAAAAAGGCATCAAGCTGTCGGACGCCGCCACCCTGGAACGCTTGCGCGCCATTCCCAACCTGACCTTACGCGTGCTGCCTTACGGGCAACTGAGCGGCGGAATCATCCACGCCAAGTACCTGCTGGTGGATGGCAAGCAAGCGTTTGTCGGCAGTCAGAATTTCGACTGGCGCGCCCTGGAACACATCCACGAAACCGGGCTGCGGATCACTGACGAAACGGTGGCGGGCCAGGTGCAGGCGATCTTCGAGCAAGACTGGCAAGCTCAGGCCGCGCTGGCGGGGAAACACCCGGTGCCGCTACCCGCCAGCGGCCAGGCACCTGCACGTACCGGCAACTACTTGGTGGCCAGCCCGCAACGCTACAACCCGCCCGGCGTGGGCGACTCACAGCTGGAACTGCCGCGCCTGCTGGGCGAAGCCAAAAAAGAAGTGCGCGTGCAATTGCTCGACTACGCGCCGCTGTCCTACGGACCGGATCGCACCCGGCCGTACTACGCCGTGATCGACAACGCCGTGCGCGCCGCCGCTGCCCGTGGCGTGTCGATCAAGCTGATGGTGTCCAACTGGAACACCGACCCACTGGAGCTGCCTTATCTCAAGAGCCTGGCGGTGCTGCCGAATGTCGAGATCAAGATCGTCACCCTGCCCGAAGCCAAGCAAGGCTTTATCCCTTATGCGCGGGTGATCCACAGTAAAACCATGGAGGTCGACGGCCAGGTGGCGTGGGTTGGCACCAGCAATTGGTTGGGCGGCTACCTGGATAATTCGCGCAATCTGGAGGTGGTGATGCGCAGTGAGGCGATGGCCAAGCGCGTAGGCCAGTTGCATGAACAGCTGTGGGATGGGCCCTATGCCAAAGCGCTGGATGTGTCGGCCGACTATGCGCCTCCCCACCCAGGTACGCGGTAAGTGACGGCGCGCAGGCACGGCGTTGTGTTTTCCTGATTGGCCGCTAGTCTTAGCATTTTCCGGCTGCAGCTTTAGCGGTGCTGCGTCCGGAGTCCACTTGCCACGAGACCACAGCCATGAAAACCGCTTTGCTTCGCACCACTTGTACGCTGCTTATGCTTATCTCCCTCGCAGCTTGCATCAACAGCCGTCAGCCCATCACGCTGGTCACCCTCGCCGACGGCACCCGCGGTTTGAAGAGCGCGGTTGATATTGGCCCTCCTGGCCCTTCCCAGGGCGATCTGTTCGTGTTCGACCAACCACTGATGGATCAGGACCGCCGTGATATCGGCAGCAACAGTGGCTACTGTGTCAGCACACGGCCAGGCGTTCACAGCCAATGCCAATGGACGTTACTGTTCTTCGGCTCAGGTGGCGCTGTTACAGGTACCGTGGTAGTCGCCGGCCAGGAACTGGAAGCCGGAAAATCCGTGGTCGCCGTCGTCGGCAGCACAGGCACCTATGCCGGTTCCACCGGCGAAATGAGCTCCGAACCCAACCCCGATGGTACCTTCACTCAGACCTTGTATTTGGTTCGGCCCTAACTCTGAAAAAGCCAGCGACTAATGAACGGTGCGTTTATTAAAGTAGGATTTTTCCTTGTTCAAGGTCTCCCCTACTGTTCCTTTGCAGTGTTAGTGTGTGAAATTGTTTCTGACATAACGATCAGAATATTTCCTACATTCACTTTGCAAAGGAATGCCTTTAACCATGCACTTTCCACTGAAAAAACTGGTGGCTGCCACCTTGTTCGCCGCGAGCCTGTCGGCAGTTGCCACTCCCGCATCCGCTAACATCACCGCAGACCAAAGCGCAGCCATCTTGAAGCAGTTCAGCGAGACCTCGGTCACCGATTTTCGCAGTTTCCTCGGCACCCTGGCTAAGGGCGAGTTCGGCAAATCGGCTGACACCGGCACTGCTATCAGCGCGTTTCTGGGCAACAAAACCCTGAGCGCCGAGCAGCAGAACGAGATCAATCGCCTGCTGGGCATTTACACCCGCGTTAAATATGGCAAAGCCGCGCTCGAAACCCTGCGTGAACTGGTGGAGATCCCTACGTTTAACGTAGACGGCCTGCCGCAATACAATAACCCGGAATTCCTCAAGATCGCCGCGAAGATCGAGGCCCTGGCCAAGTCCTTCAACCTGAACTTCCGTAACGTCGATAACCGCGTCTACGAAATCTCCCTGGAAGGCAGCGGTGATGAAGTCGTGGGGGTGCATGCTCA
This sequence comes from Pseudomonas sp. AL10, assembly GCF_029960685.1. Taxonomy (NCBI): domain Bacteria; kingdom Pseudomonadati; phylum Pseudomonadota; class Gammaproteobacteria; order Pseudomonadales; family Pseudomonadaceae; genus Pseudomonas; species Pseudomonas sp. AL10. Next base: position 91,301 of record NZ_JASBQZ010000018.1, on the reverse strand, counting down.
CGCCGACGTGGTGCCGGTCACCCCGGAAAACTGGGTGCTGCAAGACGGCACCAAACTCGACCCGTTCAAAGTCACGCTGATCGGCGACCGCATGTATGGCCGCGGTACCGAGGATGACAAGAACGGCATCGTGGTGACGATGTACGCCATGAAGGTGATCAAGGAAGAAAAGCTGCCACTGGCGCGCACGTTCAAGCTGCTGGTGGACACCACCGAAGAAACTTCCGGTGAGGCTATTCCTTACTATTTCGAGCGCAATCCCGTGCCGCAATACAACCTGGCGCTGGATGGCGGTTACCCGGTGGTGATTGCCGAGAAAGGCTCGGGGACGGTCATGGCCACCTTCCCGGTGCGCAAAGGCGAAGGCAAAGGCGCAGAGATCATCGCGATGACCGGCGGCAAGGCGAACAACCAGATCCCATCGGCCTCGGTGGCCACGCTGGTCAGCGATACACCCGCCGAATTGGCCGCCAGCCTGCAACAGGCCGGTGCCGACTATGCCAAGCGCAACGGTGGCAATTTCCAGGTGACGGCCAAGGTCGATGGCAAGGACGTCAAACTCACGGTGACCGGCGTGTCCGCGCACTCCTCCGAGCCCGAAACCGGAGTCAACCCGGTGGCGCGCATGCTGGAGCTGATCCATAGCCTGGATGGCAAGGTCGCCCTCAAGCACAACCACATCACCGACGCCGCGCGGTATGCCGCCGACAACTGGGGCCTGGATTACCTGGGCGGCAAATTGGGTGTGGGCTACGCGGATGATTTCATGGGCCCGCTGACCACCTCGCTGACCTTTGTGGGCCAAGATGACAAAGCCTTCAAACTGGCAGTGAACCTGCGCGCGCCGAAAGGTAAAACCCCTGATTCACTCAAGGCGCAGATTGAGCAGAAGCTCACTGCCTGGAACCAGGATGCCAAGGTCAAGGTGAACTTCACGTACTCGCTCGACACGCCGATGTACCGCAACCCTGAAGGCGAGTGGGTCAAGGCCTTGTTGGCGGTGGCCACGGAAAACCTGGGGATGGCACACAAGTTCGGCACTTCAGCCGGCGCAACCTCCGTGCATGACCTGCCCAACGGCGTGCAATTCGGCCTGGCGCGCCCGGAAGAGAAGTACACCGGGCACACGGACAGCGAGTTCAAGACGGTTGAGCAGTTCTTGCTGGACCTGCAGATCGTCACCGAAATGATGGGCCGCGTCGGGCAGTTGCCGAAGCTCTGACGCAGCTGGAGCCCCGGCGAGGCTGCGATGGCGGCGGCACAGGCAGAATCTTCAGCGCCTGACCCACCGCTTTCGCAGCCTCGCTAAAGCTCGACAGCTCCCACAGGGGATCGGTTGTGTGGGCGAGATCTCGCTTTGCAGGGCAATCGAGATAAGCGCAATTCTCGGCAACAATGGCAGGCTCTTCAGCCTTGCAACATCAGCATGTCTTCAAAGAACCCACCGACCGGCTCGGTGGGATGGCACAGCTGGATCTCCAATACCCAGGCCATTTCACTGGGCGAGATCTCCAGGTCAGCCAACTCTTTGCTCTCGAACAATGCATGGGGAAAATCCGCAAGGCGGTGCCCCGCCAGGTTGCGCGCCAGCCTCCAGCCCTTTGACGCAGCGCTCTGCTCGGCGAAGTCGTAGAGTTCACGCCCGGTCAGGCCACGCAGCCAAGCTTGGCGTGTTTCATCGAACACTTCGTGCAAGGCCGTTGTACAGGCCTGATGCAACGGCGCATCGCCAAACACAAACGTATCGCCATAGTCCCCTTCGTAGCCATCCCACACCGGGCCAAGATCGACCACGGCAATATCATTAGCGCGCAGCCTGCGCTGACGATCTATGCCCTCGCGCGGTGGGCGCACAGTGTCGGCGCCAAAACGAATGTACGTCGGATGCCAAGTGTGCGAAGCGCCCATGGCCTGCAGTTGCCTCGCGGCCATCTCAAGGGCCTCACCGGTGGTCATGCCGACCTTCAACTGGCTGGCAATGGCCGCCAAGGCACGCTTGGATTTTTCCCGCGCCGCCAACATGCCGTCCAAGGAATAACGCGGACCGACTTTCTCCCAGACCGCGTCGAACGACAGGGAGACTGCTTGCGCACTTGACCGCCCACTGGCGACAAACGCCTCCGCGATAAACCGGTGGCTCGGCAACCCCGCTTCAAGGCAATGGGTGCGCACCTGGCCGAGCATTGCACCGTTGCCGCACGCATAAACCTGGGCCTGTTCCCACTGATGCCCATGACTCATTGCAACCTCTTGCACTCTGCCCTCGGATGACCGCACGCAATGCCAGCGAAAACGAGGATGCTCAAGCATCAGGTGGTCGAGAAATGCGCTGTCATAAAAATCCACCGATTGCGCGCCGCCCCAGTACAACGTCACGTCGACATCGCGCTTGAGCGCGGTCAGCAGGATAGGCTTGATGCCCGCATAACCAGTGCCCGTGGCGAATAACACCACAGGCGCCGCATCATCGTCCTGCCAGGTACAGGCACCAAACGGCCCTTCCACGTGCAGACGCTCACCCACGACGAGACCACCCAGGATCCCCTCGGAAAAGTACCCGCCACTCACCCGGCGAATCTGGAAGACCAACCGCCCTTCATCATCGGCGGGCAGGTTGGCAACCGAAAAGCAGCGCGTGTCACCGTCCGCCAGGCGGAACTTGAGGTATTGGCCAGCCCGCACCGCCACTGGGGTTTCGGGCGTCAATATCAACTCGATCACATCGGGCCCCAGCGCACGCTTGCTGTGCACTTGCGCCGCCACTACCAGCGCGGGCGTATCCAGCGACCAGCCGGGAATATGCAGGCGCATGTCGCCACAGGCGTGGCTCTGGCATAACAACATCTCATTGGCTGCCAAAGGATAAGAAGGCTGCGGCGCGCCCGGCGCCAGGCGCTTGGCCCGGTACGCACCTTCAGCGACCACTACCTTGCACGAACCGCAGGCGCCACGGCGACAAGAGAACGGCACGGCCAGGCCACTGGCGAGCATGGCGTCGAGCAAGAGTTCGTCGCCCGCGTCAAAGGTTTTCCCCGAGGGAGAGAGTTCGATGACATGACGTGTATTCATAAAGACCTCGGGATGAGTGAGACCTGATTGTTGCGCTAGACTAGGCCCATTAAAACCTCCAGATTTGGATACTTCAGATGGTCCAGATGCGTAAATGGCGCCCCTTGCTGCGGCTTGAAGAAGGCACCGGCCAGGCGTCCTACCGCAAGATTGCCGAAGGCTTGGTCAATGCCATCCTCGAGGGCCGCCTGCCACCTGGAACATTGCTGCCAGGCACGCGGGAAATGGCGCAGTTGCTCGACGTCAACCGCAAGACGGTGATCCTGGCTTACGAAGAAGCCATGACCAAGGGCTGGCTGGTCAGCGAGCCGCGCCGTGGCACCTTCGTCAATGCGCAGCTGACACCCAAGCAGCTGCCCGGCGTTACCCAACCGTCTTTCGCGCCGCCGTTGCTGGAGCAACCACGGGTACCCTATTTCACCCATAACGCCCAAGTGGTCGCGCTTGAGCATCGCCACGACGCGCTGTTTTTCGACAACGGCACCAGCGACCACCGCCTGCTGCCCCAAGCCGTTTTGCACCGTTACTATCGCCATGCATTGCGCAACAGCTTCGCCTCCAATACCGTGCGCTACGGCAGCGAAGGCACCGGCTATCACTTGCGCTGCGCCCTGGCCGAGATGCTGCGCAACAACCGTGGGCTGACGGTCACTGCCGAAAATATCTGCCTGACCCAGGGCACCCAGATGTCCCTGTACCTGAGTGCCAGCCTACTGCTCAAGCCTGGCGACGTGGTACTGGTGGAGCGCCTGAGCTACCCGCCAGCGTGGGAAATTTTCCGCAAGCTCGGCGCGCAGTTGGTCACGGTCGACATCGACGATGAAGGTTGCCGCACCGATCAGGTCGAGCGCTTATGCCGTGAGCACAAGGTGCGCATGATTTACCTCACACCCCATCACCAGTTTCCCACCACCGTGAGCTTGCACGCTGCACGCCGGCAGCACTTGCTGACGTTGGCCGCGCTACATGACTTCTGCATTATCGAAGAGGACTACGACCACGAATATCATTTCAGTGGCCGCCCTTACCTACCACTGGCCAGTGACCGCGCCCAACGCCATGTGCTGTACATCGGCTCGTTGTCCAAGGTGCTAGGCTCGACGTTCCGCTGCAGTTATATCGTCGCGCCCACCTCTGTGATTGAAGCCCTGCAGCGCAATGCCGCGCTGATGCTGGGCGATGCCGATGCGGTCGCTCAAGCCATGCTGGCAGACCTGATCAATGACGGGGAGTTGAAAAAACACTTGCGCCGCGTGTCGAAAGAATATCGGGCGCGCCGCACCGTATTGCGAGACTGCCTGGACCAGGCGTTTGGCGCTCGCATACAGGTGCGCGAGCCCGAGGGGGGCTTGGCGTTATGGGTACGTTTCGAGGAAGAAATAGACGTCGATAAGTTGGCAAACGCCGCACTGGACCACGGCGTCGTGGTGCGCAGCGGTCGTCAGTTTTCACCCAACGACCAGCCGGTAAACGCTCTGCGCCTGGGCTTTGCCTCTCTCGACCGGGACGAAATCCAGCAAGCCACGCAGCGCCTGGCCCAGGCGATGAACACCGTGGGCAGGCGCTGAAAAACTTACCCAGCAGTGCCCAGGAAAGGCAGCGCCAGGTACAACTTGATCACCACGGCGTTTGCGATATCGATGAAGAACGCGCCCACCATCGGCACCACCAAAAACGCGATCTGCGAAGGCCCAAAGCGCTGCGTCACCGCCTGCATATTGGCAATCGCCGTGGGCGTTGCACCAAGCCCGAAACCGCAATGGCCTGCCGCCAGCACCGCCGCATCATAGTTGCGGCCCATCACCCGGAACGTCACGAAAATCGCGAACAGCGCCATCAGCAATGCCTGCGCGGCCAGCAGAATGACGATCGGCAAGGCGAGTGCCGCCAGGTCCCAGAGCTTGAGCGACATCAGCGCCATCGCCAGGAACAGCGACAAACTGACATTGCCCAGCACCGAGACTTCGCGCTCGAACACCTGATGCCAGCCGAGCATCGACAGCCCATTGCGCAGTACGACACCCACGAACAGTACACACACGAACGTCGGCAATTCGAAAGCGGTGCCTTGGATGGCGGCATTCAGCAAGTTGCCGCCCTGTAGGCTGATCGCGACCAATGCCAGGGTCTCGATAAACGAAAACGCCGTGATCAGGCGCTCTTCATTCGGTTGTTCAAACCCCTTGGCCAGGCTCGACTGCGGTTGCCCAATACCTGGCACCTCGACCCGCTTGATCAGAAAACGCGCCACAGGCCCGCCGATCAGGCCGCCGAGCACCAGGCCAAAGGTCGCCGAGGCAATCGCCAATTCAGACGCCGAAGCCACGCCATACTGCTCACTGAACACCGCCCCCCAGGCCGCGCCGGTGCCATGCCCACCGGACAAGGTCACCGAACCCGCCAGCAAGCCCATCAATGGGTCAAGCCCGAGTGCCGACGCCAGCGCGATACCCATGGCGTTTTGCACCACCAGCAAGCCCGTTACCACCAGCAAAAACACTGCCAGGATACGTCCGCCTTTCTTCAGGCTGGCAAAATCGGCGTTCAAACCGATCGTGGCAAAGAACGCCAGCATCAACGGGGTTTGCAATGAAGGATCGAAGCGTACTTCGATATCGGCAAACCCGCGCAACGCCAGGAGCAGCATGGCGACCAACAGGCCACCGGCTACCGGTTCAGGAATATTGTAAGTACGCAAAAAGCCGATACGGGCCACAAGCCCGCGTCCCAGCAATAGCACCAGTGAAGCGGCAACGAGGGTTGAATAAAAATCGAGTTGAAGCATCCGGTCAGTTCTCTGAAGTGGGCAGGGAGAATGGGTGGCCAGAGTAGAGAACACAGGGCGAAAAGGCATCGACCCTACAAAAAATGCAGACTTTCCCTACAAGCCTCACAATAATAACCTACAACCGAGCTACGCCTCCCCATAGGCATAGGTATCTATACAACTCTATAGGCCGCCTTCGCGAGCAAGCCAGCTCCCACAGTTTGATCGCGGGGTGTCAGGGAGATAGGCGTCGGCTGTCAGGCCGTCTTCGCAGGCAAGCCAGCTCCCACATTTGGATCGTGGTGTGTCAGTTAGATCAGCGCCGGCTGTCAGTCCGTCACGGGTTCAGTTTCGTATCGATGTTGCGTATCGCCCCTCGAGAGGTACACCCAGCAGAGTTATCGACGACGCCTGCGCAGCAAAGGCCAGTTGGAGGCGAGCGCCCCCGGCTCAGCGTCACGCCCGGCAACTCGCACCAGGTCTGGAAACTCAAGCAGCAAAGCTCGATTGCCCCGGCCAATATGCTCCATCACCGCCAGGGTAATGTTTTCCCGCACCATGCCCGTCGAAACGTAGTACATAGCCCAGGCCTGCTCTGGCGTACACAGGCCGATCTGCTCTTCAATCTCTTTGTAGGCCTTGTAGTCGTCTGACTCTAAATAGCGCTGATCACCGCCCTGGCGCATGCTGTCTCCCTCCCCGGCCCCATCCCCATCACGTACCGCTTTTAACCTTGGTCCAGACCCGCGTGCGAATACGCTCGGCCTTCAGCGGCAAGGGCTCAAGCGGAACCAATGTCGCCATGGTCTTTTTATCGGGATAGATCCAAGGGTTATCCCGCAATTTTTGCTCGACAAACTCAGTGGCATCTTTGTTGGCGTTGGGATAAAGCATGTAGTTGGACGTCTTGGCTATCACCTGTGGCCGCAGCATGTAGTTGATGAACGCCAGAGCGGCCTTGGGGTGGCGAGCGTCCTTGAGCAACACCCAGTTTTCAGACCAGACCAACGCCCCTTCCCGCGGCAGGCTGTAGGCAATCTTGCGGCCACTGTTGGACTTTTCATTAATCGCCTGCGCCGCCAGTGCACCATTGGCCCAGCCGACGACCGCACAGATATTGCCGTCTGCCAGGTCGGTGTCGATTCTGGAAGAGTCGAAATAGAGTACATAGGGACGGATTTTCAACAACAGCGCCTGGGCCTTCTGGTAATCCTCTGGGTCAGTGCTGTTACTGGGCAGCCCCAGATAGTGCAAGGCAATGGAAATGATCTCGCTGGGGGAGTCGAGCATGGCCACGCCACAGGACTTGAGCTTGCTGATGTTTTCTTCTTTGAAGATCAGGTCCCAGCTGTCCACCGGAGCGTCATCACCCAGTGCCGCCTTGACCTTATCCACGTCGTAGCCAATGCCGGTGGTACCCCAGACATAGGGCACGGCGTAGCGGTTACCGGGGTCATTGACCGCCAGCAGGGACAGGATGTCAGGGTCGATGTGCGACAGATTACTCAACTGCGCACGATCCAACGGCTGCAGCACCCCGGCCTTGATCAAGCCGGGCAATACATTGGAGGTGGCCACCACCAGGTCATAACCGGTGCGCCCAGCCATGACCTTGCTCTGCATGGTTTCGGCGCTGTCGAAAGCATCCATATGCAGCTTGATGCCGCTCTCCTGCTGGAATTGCTTGGGCGTCTGCGGCTCAAGAAAGCCGAACCAGTTATACAGATACACCGAATTTTCAGCGGCGGCTGCGGGCGTGCTGATTGCAGCGCCCATAAACGACGCTAAAAAAATAGCTCGCAAGTGTGCTCGACTCATATGACTATCCCTGTCCACACGACGCGCCTTCATGGCTATCGTAAGCTCGGGGTGAATATACCGAGCCTCGACGAATAGTAAATACCTACAAGTACTTAGCTCTGGCCTGCAAAGCCCTAACCCTAAAGGGGTAGAACATGTCGCTTGACCTTCATAGCCTGGCTTGGCACCGATCAGTTGGAAAACTGATCATGCAGCTCAATCGCCCGGAGTTCTGGAGTTCGCTGATTCGGGTACTGAATGAATATGTGCAGATAGACAATTGGGTGGTGCTGGTTTTCGGTGACCACGCAGTGCGTGTGATCAGCCTGCCCGAGGTGGCCGATAGCGAAGAAATCGACGCCTTTATTCATCGCTATGTGAAAGGCCTGTATCTGCTGGACCCGTTCTATATCGCTGATCGAGAAAACCCGCAGAGCGGGTTCTTCCATCTGCTCGATATTGCGCCGGAACACTTCCGGGAAACCGAGTACTACCAACAATATTTTGCGCAGTACATCTCGGTCGATGAGGCGCAATACAACGTACGGCTCGATGCCGACAGAACGTTGTGCATGTCATTTGGCAGCAACCTGCGCTTCACCCAGGCTCAGATAACGGTATTGGACATGATCAAGCCGTGGGTAACAGCAATGATGCATCAACGCATGGGCTTTGAAACTGACCCGGCAAAAAACCTCACCGAGCCGACCCCATGGGCCGAGGCACTTACTCAGTTGGAAACACACGTAACGACGCGTGAAAAAGACGTGCTCAAGTTACTGCTCAGTGGGTTCTCCAACAAAGAGATCGCCGGCAAGCTGTCGCTGTCGACGGAAACCATCAAGGTTCACCGCCGCAATATCTACAGCAAGCTGAATATCAAATCTCAGTCGGAGCTGTTTGCGCGGTTTTTTATGCCACGGCAGGAGATTACATCGACGCGTTGAAGGGGGGCGGTGCGCTGGCGAGGTAAATTGCGCACAAACAAAAACGCCGATCATCACTGATCGGCGTTTTCGTTAAATATGGAGCGGGAAACGAGACTCGAACTCGCGACCCCGACCTTGGCAAGGTCGTGCTCTACCAACTGAGCTATTCCCGCATATGGCGTCCCCTAGGGGACTCGAACCCCTGTTACCGCCGTGAAAGGGCGGTGTCCTAGGCCACTAGACGAAGGGGACACGCTACTGAAACACATGGTGTGTGTTCCAGTGCCCAGAGGCCTTGTCCGAAGACTTGGTCCTGGTTTCACTCAATGCCGCCCGAGGGCCACACTGCTTGTAAATTGGAGCGGGAAACGAGACTCGAACTCGCGACCCCGACCTTGGCAAGGTCGTGCTCTACCAACTGAGCTATTCCCGCATATGGCGTCCCCTAGGGGACTCGAACCCCTGTTACCGCCGTGAAAGGGCGGTGTCCTAGGCCACTAGACGAAGGGGACACACGTACAACATTCACTCCCTACCGCGTTTCGCTGTGTGCTTTACGCTGTAAGTGGCGCGCATTCTATGGATGGATTGAAAGGTCGTCAACCCCCAAGGATAAATTTATTTAAATCAATGACTTCGCCATGGTTTCACGGCCTTCGCGGGCATTGGTACCGTCCGAGCCTTGGCGCCTATATTCTGGCGTTCGACAAGGCGCTATAGTTCACCCAGGCAAATGATGGCAATGTGCATCCATTCAGACAACGCCTGCCTATATAGAAGAAATCACCTGGGCAACTGGTCGATCGGTCCTATCCGCCGGATGACCCAGTCACTACACTCCACAGCACACCCTATTAAAGAGGTCACACCGGTGACACCACTCATGATCACCCTGCTGGTAATAGCCGGGATCGTAATACTGATCGCCATTGGCTACATGAACCACGTGGTGGAAAACAACAAGCTGGAAAAGAAGCGCACCGAGATCGAGCTTAACGATCGGCTGCGTCGCTGCGGTGAAATCACCGAGACCTTCCCCGGCCAACTGATGACCCCAGCACTCAAGCTGTTGCTGGCTCGCCTGGAGCTGAACGTCAACCAGCGCCTGTTGAACCTGAACAAGTCCAGCGCACCACTCAAGGCGCGTATCACCGAACTGAATGCGCTGATCGCCCAAGGCGAGTCGATTCCAGTGGCCAACCCGCCGGCACCGATCCAGACCGAAGCCAAGGCCAAGGACGTGCGCTTTTTGCTCGAAGCCCTGCACGGCCAAGTCACCCGCGCCGCCCAGGACGGCTTCCTGCCGACCAACGAGGCCAAGCATTGGATCAAGGAAATCCGGCATATCCTGGTGCTGCTGCACATCGAGTTTTTCAACAACCTCGGCCAGCACGCCCTGCTGCAAGGCCAACCCGGCCAGGCTCGCCTGGCGTTCGAGCGCGGCGTGCAGTACTTGCGCAAACAGCCGGAGCCGGTGCTCTACAGCGCCCAGTTGCAACTGCTGGAGTCCCAATTGGCGCGCGCCAACTCCACAGTGCTGACCAACAGCCAGCCTGCCGAGGACGAAGTCAACGAGTTGACCGAGGGCTTGAAAGTTGTTGACGCTGACGCCGAGTGGAAGAAGAAAGCTATTTACGATTGATGGCAACGCGAGCGCAATGCTCAAAGCAACGAAGATCAAAGGTGGGAGCTGGCTTGCCTGCGAAGACGTCGGCCCAGCAACATTGATGTTGCTGACCCACCGCTTTCGCGAGCAAGCCCGCTCCCACAGTTCGATTGTGGGGTGCCAGGTAGGCAAGCATCGGCTGGCAGGCCGTCATCGCAGGCAAGCCAGCTCCCACATTTGAAGTGAGGGGATGTTCGGAAGATAAGCGGCGGCTGGCGGGCCGTCGCGGGAGTAAGCTTGCTTGCCACAGCGCCCAAATCATCACATGCCATCAATGTGCACCTATCCCCCCGCCTCCGACTAGCGTAAAAAAGTGCCCCTCACTCCGTGAAACTAGAGGCCTGTTATGCCTGTCGCCGTGATTGATGGACAACCGCTGCACTATATCGACCAGGGCGCCGGCCCCGTCGTGCTACTGGGTTCGAGTTACCTATGGGCCAGCGACATGTGGGCGCCGCAGATTGAAGCGCTGTCGCAGCAATACCGCGTAATCGTCCCCGAATTGTGGGGCCACGGGGAGTCCGGCCCGTTGCCAGCACTCACCCATTCCCTGGATGACCTTGCCCGCCAGGCCCTGGCACTGCTGGATCACCTGGACATCGCACAGGCCAACCTGGTGGGCCTCTCGGTCGGCGGCATGTGGGGCGCACGCCTGGCGCTGCTGGCTCCCCAGCGCATCAACAGCGTGGTGCTGATGGACACCTACCTCGGGGCCGAACCCGAAGCAACGCGCCAGTACTATTTCTCGCTGTTCAAGATGATTGAAGACGCCGGGGCGATCCCCGAACCCTTGCTGGATGTGATCGCACCGATCTTCTTCCGCCCGGGCATCGACCGCGAATCCGCGCTGTACCAGGATTTTCGCCAGTCACTGCAAAGCTTCCCCAAAGAACGCTTGCTGGACAGTATCGTGCCGCTGGGCCGCCTGATCTTCAGCCGCGAAGACATCCTGGCGCAATTACCTGGATTGGACTCCGACACCACCTTGGTGATGTGCGGCGAGCAGGACAAACCCCGGCCACCGGCAGAATCCGAGGAAATGGCCGAGCTGATCGGCTGCAGCCTGATCCTGATCCCTGAAGCCGGGCATATCTCCAGTCGCGAGAACCCGGATTTCGTCAACGAGGCGCTGCTGACCTTCCTCGCCAACCACGGCTGATTGCCCTGCCCTCAGATCGCAGCGCCTTGGCTGCGATCAAAGGCGGAAATGCCCCACCATCCCCTTGAGTTGCGCGCCCAACTGCGCCAACTGGATGCTCGAGGCGGCATTGCCTTGCATGCTCAACGCCGAATGATCGGCACTCGCCCGAATACTGGTAACGCTGCGGTTGATCTCTTCGGCCACCGAGCTTTGCTCCTCGGCGGCTGCGGCGATCTGTTGGTTCATCTGCTGGATCAATGAAACGGCCGCCGCAATGCCGCCCAGGGCCCCTTCGGTTTCCAGCGCATCACTGACCGCCAGCTTCACCAGCTCGCCGCTCTGCTGGATCTGCTGCACCGAGGACTGCGCCGCACTGCGCAAGGTGCTGACCAGCCGTTCAATTTCCTCGGTCGATTGCTGGGTGCGCTTGGCCAGTGCCCGCACCTCATCGGCCACCACCGCAAAGCCACGCCCCTGCTCACCGGCACGCGCTGCCTCAATCGCAGCGTTCAAGGCCAGTAAATTGGTCTGTTCGGCCACGCTCTGGATCACACTCAACACGGTACCGATATTCTGGATTTGCGCGCTGAGGCTTTCGATGCTGGCGCTGGCACTGTTGCTGGACGTGGCCAGCAATTCGATACGCTGCAGGCTCATGCGTACCACCTGCTGGCCGCTATCGACTTTGGCATCCGCGGTCTGCGCGGCTTGGGCCGCCTGCTCGGCATTGCGTGCCACATCGTGCACGGTGGCGGTCATCTGGTTCATCGCCGTGGCGACCTGCTCGGTTTCGTCTTTCTGACTGCTGACTTCGGCGGTGGTTTGCTCGGTGACGCTGGACAGCGAATGCGCGGAACTGGCGAGTTGTTCGATCCCCGCCTGCAACCCACTGACCATCTGGCTCAAGCTGTTGCCCATCTGCTGCATCGCCTGCATCAACTGGCCGATTTCATCACGCCGGCTGACCTCCATGCGCCCACTCAGGTCACCCGAGGCGATCTGCTGGGCCACGGCGATCACCGCACGCAACGGCGCAACAATCAAGCGGGTGATCACCCACGCAGCGATCAAACCCACCAGCAGTGCCAGAGCAGATGAACCGATGATCAACAGCGTGCTGTGCTGCAACTGTGTTTGCATGGACTGGTCTTCGGCGGCATACGCCTGGTTGACCCGGCTGACCACTTGCTCGGCGCGGTCATGCAATTGCGTGTAGACCACTTTTTCCTGGGCCAGCAGCGCGGTGTATTCGCCGAGCTTTTCACTGAACGAAGCGATATGCCCGGCGACTTCATTGAGCACGGTCTGGTAGCCGGGGTCCTTGACCGTGGTTTTGAGTTTCTCGACTTCAGCCAGGGCCTGGTCGGCTTGCTCGATCTTGCCCTGCCCGGCGTCCTCTGCGTCTGCCCTGCGGCTCTGGTCCAGGCGTACCCGCGCCTCGTTCATGGCCTGCAACATCAGGCGCGACACCTGGCTGACCTGCCCGGCCTGCTCGATAAACTCCGCGCCCTCCTTGCCTTGGCTTTCCTTAAGGCCATAGGCACCGTCATCCGCCAGCCCGGCTTGCAGCACATCCAGGTTATTGGCCACGCTGGACACCGACCAACTGGCCATTTCCAGGGCGAGGTCTTTGGTCTGGGTCAACTCGACGAACTCATCGAATGCCTGGCGATAGGCGACCAAGGCTTGTTCAACGTCGCCCATCACTCGCTCGTTGCTGGCGGACCGAGCCTTGAGACGCGTGGCCTGGGCCAGCAGCGCATCGACACTGACATGCAGGGCATCAACGGCCTTGGGGTCGGCGTGCAGCGCATAGTCTTGTTCGATCAAGCGCACCTTGAGCAGGTCACTGTTAAGCGTCGACATCGACGTGAGGCCTTCGAAGCGCTGGCCGATGGTCTGCAGGGACCATACACCGATGGCCGCCACCAGGGCCGTCAGCAGCAGTACCAGGGTAAAACCCAAGCCGAGTTTTTTTGCCATACCGAGGTTGGCGAAATGTCGTTGCACGCCCGAAATCATTGCACTTGATCCTCTTGCAATGGCAAATGCCATAAGCCAGGTTTACAAGCAGCGAGATTCGCAACCCCGAGGCACTGAGCACAAGCCGCTGGCGCCGCAATAATGGCAAAAAGCTACATGTGCGTCGTTTTCAGAATGGTCGAGGTCGATCTTGCCGCGCCCATGGCGCGGAACAGCGTCAATGCGCGCTGGTCAGCCGCGTAGGCCACATTGATGCGCAGCCATTCGCTGCGCTCACCCGTGGGGCTGAACAACGCCCCCGGCGACAGCAACACACCGAGGCGCTGGGCGCAGGCTTGCAATCGCAAAGGGTCGGCCAAGCCCGGTCGCGCCCACAGGAACATGCCACCTGCGGGTGCGGCAAATACCTGCCACTCTTCATCCTCCAGCACCTGCAACGTCGCGGCCATCTGCGCGTTCAGGCGCTTGCGCAGGCGCTGCACCCACTTACGGTAAGTGCCGTTACTCAACAACGTCGCCACCATGGCTTCGGCAAAACGTGAGGTGCCGATGCCTGTCAGGGTCTTGAGCTGGGCCAATTGCGTGATGATCGCGGCATTGGCACACAGGTAACCCACGCGCAGGGCACCGCTCAGTGTCTTGGAAAAGCTCGACACATAGATCACCCGGTCATCATGGGCCAGCGCTGACAAGCGTGTGCAACTGGCATGTTGCAGGTCACCGTAAACGTCCTCTTCGATAATCAGGAAGTCGCGCTCGCGTGCCAACTCCAACAAGCGCTCCGCCACCGGACGGATCAAACTGGTCCCTGTGGGGTTGTGATACAGGCTGTTGATGAACAGGCACTTGGGCCGGTGGGTGTGCAGCAGCGCTTCCAATGCCGGGATATCCGGGCCACCACGGGTGCGCGGCACTTGCAGCAGCGTAACCCCCTGAAAGGCCAGTTGGCGATAGAGATTGCCATACCCGGGTGTCTCGACCACCACCTCATCACCGGGCTTGAGCAGCGTGCGTATCAACAGGTCCTGGGCATGGCTGGCGCCGTGGGTGGTGAGGATACGTTCCAGGCTAGCGGGCACGTGTATCTGGGTCAGGCGCTTGAGCAGTTGTTCGCGCAACGTCGGCAACCCCAAGGGTGTGCTGTAGTTGAACAGGCCGCCGGTGTCGGTACGGCTCAGTTCGCGGATCGCGTAGTTGATGTCATCGCTTTCGCGCCAGGTGTCGGGTAGCCAGCCGCAGCCCAGCTTCAGCTGGCCCAGTGGGCCATCGGTGAATGCACCCCAGCCCTGTTCGGCCCCTTCATACCAATGGTTTTCGTGGACCGTTGTGGGTGACGCCACCACAAACCCCGAGCCATGTCGGGGGGCCAGCAACCCCTGGGCCGCCAATCGTTCGAATGCCTCGATCACGCTGGCCTGGCTCAGCAGGTTATCGAGGGCCAATTGGCGAATGGACGGCAAGCGTGTGCCAGGGCTCACCCCCTCCTTGCGAATCCATTCTGCCACCGCGCTGACGATCTGCTGAACAACCGGTACCAGGGCTTGTCGATCGATCCCTAAATCCATGAGCCACTCACTTCAACTGTCTGTTAACCCCTAACAGTTAAGCACAGAAGCCCGGTAAAACCGGTCGCCAACTTTTATTAAAGTATTGATTTTATTGGGTTATTTACCTAGTGAAACATATTCGAGCACAGCCCACTGCCCGCCATGGAAACGCCCCACAGCACCTGGCCCTGTTTTCGAATGCCCCGCGACCTGCCGTCCTAGATCGCCGTCGCGCCGCCGTCCACCGCGAGGGCCTGACCGGTGGTAAATGCTGCGCCATCGCTGCACAGGTACAACACGGCGCTGGCGATTTCCTCAACCTTGCCAATGCGTCCGACCGGGTGCATGGCTGCGGCAAACTCAGCCTTGCGTGGGTCGGCCTCATAGGCGCGGCGAAACATGTCGGTATCAATCACGGCCGGGCAGACGGCATTCACGCGGATTTTCTTCTTCGCGTACTCGATGGCCGCTGATTTGGTCAGGCCGATCACCGCATGCTTGGACGCCGCATAAATGCTCATCTTCGGCGCCGCCCCCAACCCCGCCACCGATGCGGTATTGACGATGGCCCCGCCACCCTGGGCCAATAGCAAAGGCAACTGATACTTCATGCACAGCCACACGCCTTTGACGTTAACCCCCATGATGGCATCGAACTCATCAAGACTGCCGTCTGCCAGCTTGCCCTTCTCGATCTCGATGCCGGCGTTGTTGAAGGCGTAGTCCAGGCGCCCATAGGTGGCGACGGTCTGTGCCATCAATTGCTGCACGTCCGTGTCGAGGGTGACGTTGCAGCGTACAAATATCCCTTCGCCACCGGCCTGGTGGATCAGTGCCACAGTGCCCTCGCCTCCTGCCACATCAAGGTCCGCGACTACCACCTTCAAGCCTTCGGCGGCGAATGCCAGCGCGGTGGCGCGGCCAATACCAGCGGCGGCGCCGGTCACCAAGGCGACTTGGCCAGAAAACGTCATGCTCATGGGAACTGTCCTGTGGGGTTAATTGCGGTGAGGCGAGTCTAGCCAACGCTGGCAGCCGCGCATCAGCACTATCAGAAGGCCGGTTGGCGCTGCATGAATCGTAGTGATAAAGCCGCCCGGCTGATTATCAGCGAGGCCTATTGCCGGGCATTCGCCTGCGCCGCATACCCTTGCCCTTCTGCCCCTGAGGGTCTATCACTCATGTTCCATTTCTAAAGAGTCCTTGCCATGACCGCCCAGACCAACCGCCAATTTCTACTCGCCAAACGCCCGGTCGGTGCCGCCACGCGAGAGACCTTCACCTACCAGGAAGTGTCGGTGGGCGAGCCCCAGGACGGCCAGGTGCTGGTGCGCAACGAATACCTGTCCCTCGACCCGGCCATGCGTGGCTGGATGAATGAAGGCAAGTCCTACATCCCACCGGTAGGCATCGGCGAAGTGATGCGCGCCCTTGGCGTAGGCAAGGTGATTGCCTCGAAGCATCCGAACTTCGCGGTGGGGGACTACGTGAACGGTGCACTGGGCGTGCAGGATTACTTCCTTGGCGAGCCCCGTGGTTTCTATAAGGTGGACCCCAAGCTGGCGCCCCTGCCCCGCTACCTGTCCGCCCTGGGCATGACCGGCATGACGGCCTACTTTGCTCTGCTGGAGACCGGCGCACCGAAAGCCGGTGACACCGTGGTGATCTCCGGCGCCGCCGGTGCCGTGGGCAGCATCGCCGGGCAGATCGCTAAGCTCAAAGGCTGTCGCGTAGTGGGGATCGCCGGTGGCGCCGAGAAGTGCAAGTTCCTGGTCGATGAGCTGGGCTTCGACGCCGCCATCGACTACAAAAGCGAAGACGTGCCCGCCGCCCTCAAGCGCGAGTGCCCCAAAGGCGTGGACGTGTATTTCGATAACGTCGGCGGCGATATTCTCGACGCGGTGCTCAGCCGCCTGGCGCTCAAAGCCCGCGTGGTGATTTGCGGTGCAATCAGCCAGTACAACAACAAGGAAGCGGTCAAAGGCCCGGCGAACTACCTGTCATTGCTGGTCAACCGTGCGCGTATGGAAGGCTTTGTGGTGATGGACCACGCGGCGAACTTCGCGGCGGCGGGTCAGGAAATGGCCGGCTGGATGGCCCAGGGCAAGCTCAAGAGCAAGGAAGATATTGTCGAAGGGCTGGAGACATTCCCGGAAACGCTGATGAAGCTGTTCAACGGCGAGAACTTCGGGAAGTTGGTGCTCAAAGTCAGCTGACACACCACAAAAACAAATGTGGGAGCTGGCTTGCCTGCGATGCAAGCAACTCGGTTTCTAAGTGATACCGAGTTGATACTATCGCAGGCAAGCCAGCTCCCACATTTTTTGCTCACTCTAAAAATCAGGCGATCTCGGCGACGACCGCTGCCAACGCTTTTGCAGGATCCGCCGCCTGGCTGATCGGCCGGCCGATCACCAGGTAGTCAGAGCCCGCATCCAGGGCCTGGCGCGGGGTCAGGATACGGCGCTGGTCATCCTGGGCGCTGCCGGTAGGACGGATACCCGGTGTCACCAGTTGCAGCGACGGATGTGCGTTTTTCAGGGCCTGGGCTTCCAGGGCTGAGCACACCAGGCCGTCGAGGCCGGCTTTCTGCGCCAGGGCTGCCAGGCGCAACACTTGCACCTGCGGCTCGATATCCAGGCCAATGCCCGCCAGGTCTTCGCGCTCCATGCTGGTGAGCACGGTCACGCCGATCAACAACGGTTTGGGGCCGCTGCGCTGTTCCAGCACTTCGCGGCAGGCGCTCATCATGCGCAGGCCACCGGAGCAGTGCACATTGACCATCCACACGCCCATCTCGGCCGCGGCTTTGACGGCCATCGCCGTGGTGTTGGGGATGTCATGGAATTTGAGGTCGAGGAACACTTCGAAGCCTTTGTCCCGCAGGGTACCGACGATTTCCGCCGCGCAACTGGTGAACAATTCCTTGCCGACCTTGACCCGGCAAAGCTTGGGGTCCAACTGGTCAGCCAGCTTCAGTGCGGCGTCACGGGTGGGGTAATCCAGGGCGACGATGATAGGAGTCTGGCAGACGGACATTGGAATGGGCTCTCAGGCAAGTCGAAATCGGCGCGGATTGTAGCGCAAGCAGCGCCGTTGCGGGATCCGATGATCGGTAAATACCGATCAAGCGCCCAATACCGGCGATTCAAGGCAATTGTTTCAAGCCCGATACATTCACGACACGCCCCCAATACGCCGCCCGGCTAGCCTCGCGCACATGACCGCCCGCCCAGCACTTCCAGCCCTGGAACTGGGCGCCTATGCTGACAGCCACAACCAGGCAGATGACCTCGCTATGCATACCCCTTGCGACCCTGTAAACGAAGCGCCAAAAGACGCGGTGATCGCCGAAGACAAGCGCTGGAACACCCGCGCGCTGATTGTCGACGACGACGTGCCGATCCGCGAACTGCTGATCGACTACCTGGCACGCTTCAATATTCTCGCCTCAGGCGTCACCGACGGCATCGCCATGCGCCAGGCCATGCAAGCGGAGACCTTCGATGTGGTGGTGCTCGACCTGATGCTGCCGGGCGAAGACGGGCTGACATTGTGCCGCTGGCTGCGCGCCGAATCGGACATTCCGATCCTGATGCTCACCGCCCGCTGCGAACCCACCGACCGCATCATCGGCCTGGAACTGGGGGCAGACGACTATATGTCCAAGCCGTTCGAACCCCGGGAACTGGTCGCGCGTATCCAGACCATCCTGCGCCGGGTGCGTGATGACCGCACCGAACAGCGGGCCAATATCCGTTTCGACACTTGGCGCCTGAACAGCGTACTGCGCCAGCTGGTGGCCGATGACGGCCTGGTGGTGCCGCTGTCCAACGCCGAGTTTCGTTTGTTGTGGGTGTTTATCGAACGCCCGCGGCGTGTGCTGAGCCGCGAACAGCTGCTGGACGCGGCCCGTGGGCGTTCCATCGAGGCTTTCGACCGCAGCATCGACTTGCTGGTGTCGCGCCTGCGTCAGAAACTGGGGGATGACCCCAAGGCTCCGCAACTGATCAAGACCGTACGCGGCGAAGGCTACCTGTTCGACGCCCGGGATATCGGTTGATGCGCGCCCCCTTCAACACGCTGTTCGGGCGACTGTTCGGCCTGTTGCTGGTGGCGATTGTGCTGGCCCATGTGCTGGCGTTCTTCTGGTTTCACCACTACGGCCCGCCGCCACCGCCCCGCGCGGCGTTCGTCGAACAACCGGACGGCAGCCTCACGCCCTTGCGCAAGGCGCCTCGCCCCTGGTTCGGCGGCCCGGTGGTGCCCCTGACGTTTCAATTTATCTCGCTGATCATCGCCGCCTGGTACGGCGCCAAACTGCTGAGCCGGCCGATCCAGCGCCTGAGCGCAGCGGCCGAGCGCCTGAGCGTCGACCTCGACAGCCCGCCCCTGGTGGAGTCCGGCCCTCGCGAGGCACGCCAGGCGGCCTCCACCTTCAACCTGATGCAAAAGCGCATCCGCGAACAGGTCAGCCAGCGCGCCCGCATGCTCGGCGCGGTCTCCCACGACCTGCGCACCCCGCTCTCGCGCCTCAAGCTGCGCCTGGAACAGATTGAAGACCCCAAGCTGCAAGGCCAGATGCGCCAGGACCTGGACGACATGATCGGCATGCTCGATGCCACCTTGAGTTACCTGCACGAACAGCGCACCAGCGAGACACGGCATTGGCTCGATGTGCAGGCATTAGTGGAATCTTTGAGTGAAAACGCCCAGGACCAAGGCCGCGACGTGCAATTTTCTGGAACCTGTGCGCCGTTGCAGGTACAGCCGATGGCCCTGCGTTCCTGCCTGAACAACCTGATCGACAACGCCCTGCGCTATGCCGGCACCGCCCGAGTAGAACTGGCCGACAGCCGCGGCGCCCTGGTGATACGGGTGATCGACCACGGCCCGGGAATCGCCGCCGATAAGCGCGAAGCGGTGTTCGAGCCGTTCTTTCGCCTGGAAGGGTCGCGCAACCGCAATTCTGGAGGGGTCGGTTTGGGCATGACCATTGCCAGGGAAGCCGTCGAGCGACTCGGCGGCCACCTGAGCCTAGAGGAGACACCGGGCGGTGGTTTGACGGCGGTGATGTGGTTGCCGAGGGTTTGAGAACTCCCACCTGCCTGACGCGCCGCGATCCAAATGTGGGAGCTGGCTTGCCTGCGATTGCGTAGTGTCAGTCGATGAGGTGTTGGCTGGCCCAACGCTATCGCAGGCAAGCCAGCTCCCACAGGTACGGCGTCTCACCTACACCCATCAGTTACACGGTTTGTCTTCGCGGCGCACCTGGGCCTGGCTCGCGCTCCAGTCTGTCAGCAGGCTGTAAGCCACCGCCAACAACGTCGGGCCGATAAACAGGCCAATAAAGCCGAACGCTATCAACCCGCCAAACACGCCCAACAATACGATAACCAACGGCAAGTTGCCGCCACGGCTGATCAGGTACGGCTTGAGCACGTTATCCACGCCGCTGATCACGAACGTGCCCCACACGCCCAGGAATACCGCATAGGTGTAATCGCCCTTCCACGCCAGCCACGCCGTGGCCGGGATCCACACCAGCGGCGGTCCCATGGGAATCAGGCTGAGCAGGAAAGTCACGATACCCAGCACCAGCGCGCCCGGTACGCCGGCGATCAGAAAGCCGATCAGCGCCAGCAGCGCCTGGGCCGCAGCGGTGCCGATCACACCATTGACCACTCGCTGCACCGTGCCGGCCACCAGTTCGATGTAATAGCCCGCGCGTTCGCCGATCAGGCGCTCCAACAGGCGATGCACAAACATCGCCAGGCGCGGCCCGTCACGGTAGAAAAAGAACACGAAGACCAGGCTCAGGGTCAGCTCAAGAATACCGCCGCCAATTTGCGCACTGCGCGCCAACAACCAATTGCCGACCTGGCCCAGGTACGGCTTGATGCTCACCATCAGCGCCGCGCCTTGCTGATCAATGCTGTCCCATGTCGCCACCAGGCGCTCGCCGACAAAGGGTATCGACCCCAACCATGTCGGCGCCTCGGGCAAGCCGTCGACCTGGATGTCCTTGATCAGCGCCACCGCATCACGCACATGGTCAGCCAGGTTGAACCCCAGCCATACCAATGGCACCGCCACCAGCAACATCCAGCCCAACGTCAGGATGCCAGCGGCCAGGGATTCCCGGCCACCGAGCCAACGGGTGAGCAAACGCATCAGCGGCCAGCTGGCAAAGGCCAGCACCGCGCCCCAGAACAGCGCCGACCAGAACGGCGCCATGACCCAGAAGCTGGCACCAAACAGCACCAGCAGCAGGATTTGCACCAGCAGGCGATCGTTATTGAGCATCGGGTATCTCGAGAAGAAGGCTGTAGGAAGAGAGCTTAGGCGAACGGCGCGGGTCCGTTCGCCCTGTGGTGCTTAGCGTATCAGATGCAGGTGCAGTCCTTGGGTTTCACCGCTGCCGGTTTCCAGACGGGCGGTGCGCACGCCCTTCTCAACCAGCGCCTGGCGCCAGGACTCGGCCTTTGGCCCGCTCAGGCTGACGCGCAGGGTGGTATCGAGGTTCAAGGCGCGGGATATCAGGGTCAGCCAGGTGTCATCCGGTTCGGCGCCCAGCGCGGGAAAATCCAGCTCGCCGGTGCTTTTAAGTTCACGCAGCAGGGTGGCCGAGGTGGGCAGCAGGTCGCCCAAGGGCGCGCTGGCGTCGAGTTGCTCCACATGCAGGTAGGCGCGGCGGTTACCACGGGTGATGCCGTACAGCGCGACCAGGGAATTGTCCTGCGGGGCGGCCAGGCGTAGCAGCAGGTATTCCTGTTGGCCGTCGGCGCCCACCAGCTTGGCGTTGCCGAACACCTCGTTGGCCCACAGGCTGCTTTCGCCACAATCGCGGGCCTTGCACCAGAACAACAACTGCGCGCCCTTGGCCTGCAAGGCTTCGCGCGTTGCAGTAAAGGCAGCGCTGGAGCTGTGTTCGGCGGGTAGTTCATAGGTGATTGCAGTGGCTGGGCCGCGTGCGATGGCCTGGCCTTCGTAGCGCAACTGGCCGCTGATCTTGCGAATCGCGCCCATGGGGTAGATGCGTTCCTTGTCTTCAGCGGGGCGGTAATCGACGATTTGCGCATCAACCTGGCGGGCTACCGCCGGTAAATCCTGGCTGCCGGGCAGGTCGGCGGCAAATACCAGGGGGCTGAAACAGCAAATGCCAAGGGCACGGATACATCCTTTGCCCAGGCTCATCGGATCAGTGAGCCCTGGCCAATGTTGGTCACAGCGATATTGAGTGTGTTCATGGTTGACTCCCTTTCAATCCGCCCAGCCTCGGCAGTTGACCCCGCCAAGTCAAGGCGTGGAGAAGAACCGATTGAAACAGTCTGCAACAAGAGCCGCGCCGGGCTCGTCATTCAGGTGTAAATGATGGCCGCCTGGCAGCGTGGTAACCGTGAAGGGTAGCTGAGAAAGCAATTCGGGATGTTTCGCCAGCATGCCGTCAGCCGCGACCACCAACTGCGTAGGGCACCCTACCCGTCGCACGAAGGCCATGGCTTGTTCGTCGGTCAGGCGCATCGGCGACGCCAGGGTCAGGCGGCTATCGCTGCGCCAGGTGTAACCGCCCGGTACCGGCATCAAACCGCGCTGGGCCAGGAGCTGCGCCGCTTCACGACTGACCGCCACTACGCCTTTCATCCGCGCCTCAACCGCTCGATCAAGGCTGTTGTAGACCGGCTTGCGCTTGTCTTGCAGGCTCAATTGCGCCTGCAAGGCCATGCCCAGGCGCTCGGCCGCGTTCTCGCCGCTGGCGGTCGGCGGGATCACACCGTCGATCAGGCCCAGGTGCGTCACCCGCTCCGGCAAGGCCCCGGCCAACACCAGGGAGACGATGGCGCCCAGGGAGTGACCAAGTAATGCAAAACGTTTCCAGCCCAGTTGCTCGGCCACCTGCAGCACGTCGTAGACGTAATCCCACAAGGCATAACCGGCGCCTGCCGGGCGGTGCGCCGAATGCCCATGCCCGGCCATGTCCAGGGCAACGATGCGCAAGCCGTGCAGCTTGGGCGCCAGGCGCGCAAAGCTGTTGGCGTTGTCCAGCCAGCCATGCAGGGCAATCACCGGCAGGCCGTCCTCAGGCCCGAACAGATGCGCGGCCAGTTCGATATGCGGCAGGCTCAGGCGAACCTCTTCGACAGGCGTGCTCATGCGCAATTGCGCTCACGGGCTTGCCAGCGAGCGAACAGGTTCTTGATCAAGGCAGCGGTGTCCTGGGGGCGTTCGAGGGGGAACATATGGCCGCCGGGCATGGTGAGCATTTCACCCATGGGCAAGCGGTCGACGCCGCTGGCATGGTGACGCATCACCACCCGGCTCTGGCGGCCACGCACCACGGCCAGCGGCACCTTCAGTTGGCGCACCTGGCCCGGGCTGGTGTGCGGCACGCCGCGATAGATGCTGATTTCGGTGGCCGGGTCGAACCGCAGGCGCAGGCGGTCGCCCACTTGCTGCAGGCCATGTTGCAGGTACGCGTCAAAGCAATCGGGGTCGAAGCCACGGAACAGGGTCTTGCCGGCGAAGTAGCTGCGCGCGGTGTCCAGGTCGGTGAATTCTTCGCGCCGGCCAAGCGTGCGCCCGGCTGGGGTGAGGCGGTCGATAAAGCCAAAGCGCTTGGCAGCGCGGATCACCCAGCGGTCTGCGCGGGTGAGCACCGGCGAATCCAACATCACCACGCCCCGGTACAGGTGCGGGCAACGCATGGCCGCGTGCAAATGCAGCACGCCGCCCAGGGAATGGCCCACGCCCCATACCGGCTCTGACTGCTGCTCCAGATGGTGGATCAGCTCGTCCACCAGGTTCTGCCAGTTATCATCCACCGGGAACCTGGGGTCGTGGCCGTGCTGCGGCAGATGCGCCACCGCATATTCCGGGGCCAGGGCGGCAAACAGCTTGCCGTAGGTGGCCGAAGGGAAGCCATTGGCGTGGGTAAAAAACACATGCTGCGGCATACAGGTTCCATCAACAAAAACAGAGGGGGATTGTCACCATGCCCGGCCCCTACAGCAATGACTGTAACTGCCAGGAATGATGACACTCACGCCACGCCTATCGCGCCGGCGGTTGTTCACCCAGCGGCACCACGGCCATGGTCAAGCGTGAGACACAACTGGCCTTGCCCTCGTCGCTGCTCAAGCGGATATCCCACACCTGGGTAGTGCGCCCGATATGGATAGCCTTGGCCACCGCCGTCACCCGACCGCTGCGCACACCGCGCAGATGGTTGGCGTTGACCTCCAGGCCCACGCAATAGAACTTGCTTGCATCAATGCACAAATAGGCGGCCATGGAGCCGACACTTTCGGCCAGCACCACCGAGGCGCCGCCGTGCAGCAGGCCGTAGGGCTGATGGGTGCGGTGGTCGACCACCATACTGGCGGTAAGGGATTCGTCGTCGAAGCTTTCGAAACGAATATCCAGCATTTCACCGATGGTGTTTTTCTGGATCGCGTTGAGGTGTTCGATATTCGGTTGGGTACGCCACAGGCTCATACGGTTGTCCTTGTTGGTTTTATTACGACCCTAATCCTGCCACAGAACGGTTTCGGCGCGCGCGCTCCATGCTTGCAATTGTGGCCCGTACGTCGACTCGATCACGTTGCGTTTGATCTTCAAGGTCGGCGTGAGAAAACCGTTTTCCACTGCCCAGTGATCTTTCACCACCACCAGTTGCCCCATGCGCTCATGCTTATCCAGGCCGGCATTCACCTGTGCCAGCCAACGCTGAAGGCCACTGCCCAGGGCGTGGCGGTCCTCGCCCGGCGCCGACAACACGCACAGCCCGATCGGTGCGCTGAGCCCCTCGCCGACCACACACACCTGTTCAATACGCGCATGTTCGGCCAGGCGGTTTTCAATCGGCGCCGGGGCCACGTATTTGCCTTTGCTGGTCTTGAAGATCTCCTTGAGGCGCCCGGTCAGGCGCAGACGACCGTCAGCGTCCTGCTCGCCCTTGTCACCCGTGCGCAGGAAGCCATCTGCGGTGAGCGTATCCGCGGTTTTCTGCGGGTCCTTGAAATAGCCCAGCATGGTCGCGCCACTGTGTACCTGCACTTCGCCTGACGGGTCGATGCGCACTTGCACACCTGGGCAGGACTGGCCGATCCAACCGAGCCTTTGCCCACCAGGGCGACACACATGGGAATAGCCGCAGTTTTCGGTCATGCCATACACCTCCAGCACATCCAGGCCCAGGCGCTGATACCAACGCAGCAACGCCTCGGGCACCGGCGCCGCGCCGGACAGGGCGATGCGCAACGCATCCAGCCCCAGGCCGGCGAGGACTTTATGGCCGACGCGCTTGCCGATAAAAGGCAGGCTTAACAGCATATCGAGCCTTTTTTCCGGGATTTTGGCGTAGACGCCCAGTTGGAATTTGGTCCAGATGCGCGGCACGCCAAACAAGGCCGTCGGCCGCGCCCTGCGCAGATCGGTGAGGAAGGTCTCCAGGCTCTCGGCGAAAAAAACGGTTTGCCCGGTATAGATCGACGCCATTTCGACAAACATCCGCTCCGCCACATGGCACAGCGGCAGGTACGACAGCAACCGGTCACCCTCCCCCAGGCCGAACAACTCAGTACCGCGCGTGGCAGCAAACCCCAAGGCGCCGAAACTGTGCATCACCCCCTTGGGCAGGCCAGTAGTACCGGAGGTGTAGATAATAGTGGCCAGGCTGGCGGCATCCGGTAGCGGGTTGTCCTGGATCGGTGAACAGGCTTGCAGGTCCGCCCAACAGAAATCGAAAGTCCCCTCCGGACACAGCGGCAGGCTGATAGTCGGCACCCCCTCAGGAACGCCAGGCGCCATCGCCGGCCAGTCATCGAGTTTACCGATCAACGCCAATCGCGCCTGCGAGTGGGTCAGCACATGGGCGACGGACTCAGCGGTGAGGTTGGGATAAAGCGGCACCGACACATGCCCGGCCATCCAGATCGCCAGGTCGGCGATGATCCAGTGGGCGCAGTTTTTTGAAATCAAGGCAATGTGCGAACCCTGGGGCAACTCCCGCGCGCGCAGCCAGTGCGCGGCGCAACGGGCCTGGTGGCCGACATCGCCCCAGGTGAGGGCCTGCACCTCACCGCCGCCGATGGGCTGAACGAGGAAGACTTTGCGCGGGTGCCGCGCTTCACGCTCGAAGAAGACCTGCAACGGCAAACGAAAAGCGACAGGCATGGGACGCGCTCCTTTGTGATCCGAGATACAGCCGACCAAGCACTTGCTTGGTTGACGGTATAGCACAGGTAAAGGAAATGGCTTGTCGCTAACCACGATGCGAAGCGAGCCGCTCTTGATCTGCTCTTGATCTTGATCTCAGGCGCCCTGTCGAACCACGCTGGCCGGAATTCCGGGTCCTTTTCCAAAAGTCAGGGCGGAACTCTAAGTGGCCGTTACCGCAGGAATGGATATGTACTCGGTATAACAGTGTCGCCTGTCAGGTCGTCATCGCAGGCAAGCCAGCTCCCACAGTTGGATCGCGGGGTGTCAGCGAGATAGGCGTCGGCGGCAGGCCGTCGCGGGAGCAAGCGCCCTCGCCACAGCGTCGCACGATGCCTAGGGATTCTTCACACCCACCAGACTCATCAACCCCGCCAACGGAAAATCACCCTCAAGCTCCGCCAGGCTGGCCGTGTACATCGGCTGTGGCTGACGCTGATGCCCATGCTGCAAAAAACTGATCAGGCTGCCCACCAGCGGTTGGTGGCTGACCAACAGCACGTCGTCATCGCTGTCGAGTTTCTCCAGCACTCGCTGAACATCCCCATCGGGCGTCAGCCACGGCACAGTACGGATTTCGGGCTGAAACCCCAGCACATCGCGCACCAACTGCGCCGTCTGTTGCGCCCTTACATAAGGGCTGGCAATGATGGCGCCCAAGGGCTGGCCAATCAGGTGCGCAGCACTGCGCGAGACTTCGGCACGCCCATGCTCGGTAAGGTTGCGCTCGGCGTCCGTGGGTGCGTGCCCTTCAGCTTCACCGTGACGCAGAATCCATACCTTCATAGCTTCGGCTCTTCATCACGCACCGGGTGCGGTGCCGGCGGTACGCTGTGGGCCGCTTCGCCTTCGGGCGCACGTGGGGTTGGCCAATCGGCGAACGGCCAGGGCTTTTGCTCGGTGTGGAAGCTGCCGAAGCGGCCGATCTGCGCCAGGAACTGGCTGAGGCTGTCGCCAAAATTCATCAGGCCCAGGTTCGGTGCGCCGTAAATCAGCCGGTAAATCAATTGCACCACCACCAGCGCGCCGAGCAGGAATTGCGCCACCTGCCATACCAGCGCAAACACCAGCATCCACAGGATGCGCAAGACAATCGACTCGTAAGGAGGGGCAGCTTTGGGATCGTTCATGACGCGTTCCTCAGTTGAAACCACTGGTGGAAATAAAGTCGACATCGGTCTTGGGCTCGGCCCGCATCAGCAACTCGATGACCTGGTTCAAGGTGCGCCCTTCGAACAGGATCGCGTGCAGCCCGGCGACCAGCGGCATATATACGCCCACTTCCTGGGCCTTGGCCTTCAAGACCTTGAGGGTGTTGACCCCTTCGGCCACTTCGCCCAGACGGGTCACCGCCTCGTCCAGGCTCAGCCCTTGGCCCAAGGCAAACCCGACCTGATAGTTGCGGCTTTTAGGCGATGAGCAGGTGACGATCAAGTCACCCACGCCCGCCAGGCCGAGGAAGGTCATGGGGTTGGCCCCCTGGTTCACCGCAAAACGCGTCATTTCGGCCAGAGCCCGGGTGATCAGCATGCTCTTGGTGTTTTCGCCCATGCCCAGGGCCACGGCCATGCCGGCAATGATCGCGTAGACGTTTTTCAACGCCCCGCCCAATTCGACGCCGAAGCGATCGCCGCTGGCGTAGACCCGGAAGGTACGGCCATGCAGCACCGCCTGGACGCGCTCGCACAAGGCTTCGTCTTCACTGGCGACCACGGTGGCGGTCAATGCGTGCTCGGCAACTTCCCGCGCCAGGTTCGGCCCGGACAGCACGCCAATGCGCGCCTGAGGGGCGATTTCGGTGAGGATTTCACTCATCAACTTGAAGGTGTGGGCCTCGATGCCCTTGGTCAGGCTGACCAGCAGTTTGCCGGCCAGGCGTTCGGCGTGGGGCGCCAATACCGAGCGCAAGGCGCTGGAAGGCAGCGCGACGAAGCACAGGTCGCAGGCCGTGAGGGTTTCCAGCAGGTCGGTCACCGGCTCGACGGCAGGATGAATCTTGATACCTTTAAGGTAACGGGGGTTTTCGCGATGCACGCGAATGGCTTCGGCCTGCTCGGGGTCGCGCATCCACTGGCGCACCGCGTGGCCGTTCTCGGCCAGCAGGTTAGCCACGGCGGTACCAAAACTTCCGCCTCCCAGGACCGCAATAGGGCGCTGTTCAGTCATATGCAATCCGTTAATCCATACCAGTGGCGATGGCGGCATTATACGGGGCGCCCGGCTTGCGGCCAGCCCCCGTATCAATTCGCGGGGTTGTCGGAAAATGCCATGGAGGTGCGAAGTAATTGCAAGTCCTACGACTGGCAAATAGCCGCGCCTCGGTTAACATGGGCGGCTATCCGCAATTAACAAGGCCGTGCCGTGTATCTAGGCCCCCCTCCTCGCTCATCACTGTTATTGATGCTGGCGTGCGCTACCTGCGCGCAAGCCGACGATCTATTCCTCGACAGCCAGCCGCTGCCGCAGGTCTTGACCGCCACGCGCCTCAAGCAATCGGCCGCCGCCGTGCCCGGCAGCATGACGGTGATCGACAGTGAGCTGATCAAGGCCAGCGGCGCCCGGGACATTTCGGAACTGCTGCGGCTGGTCCCGGGGATGATGGTCGGCTACACCAGCGGTAACCAGGCCTCAGTGAATTACCACGGCACCAGCGCCAGCGATGCACGGCGCATGCAGGTGCTGATCGATGGGCGCTCGGTCTACCGCGCCGGCCTGGCCACGGTGGATTGGAGCGATATCCCGGTGGCCATGGAGGATATCGAGCGCATCGAGGTGTTTCGCGGCCCCAACACGGTCAGCTACGGTGCCAATGCGCTGATGGCGGTGGTGAATATCCTCACCCGCTCGCCGGCCAACAGCCACGGCTCGCGGGTAAAGGTCATCCGTGGCGAGCGTGGCATCAATGACTTCTATGCCAGCCAGGGTGTGGGCTGGGAGACCGGCGATTTGCGCTTGTCCCTGTCCGGGCAACAGGACGATGGTTTTGACAGCGACGCGGCCGGCGCCGACCGCCGTGACGGGCGTCGTCTCAACCGTTTCAGCCTGGCGGTGAGCCAGACCTTGAACGCGCAACAAAGCCTCGACTGGCAACTGAACGTCAAGGAAGGCACCAACCAACGCCCATACACCTACACCCCAGTGTTTGCCGGGATTACCGAAGGCGGCAGCAATTCCGACGTCACCGCCAAAGACTACGCGGGCTCCCTGCGCTGGAACTTTGACTTCAACCCCGATCACAGCCTGTATATCCAGGGCTCGGCACAGCAATGGGACCGCAAGCAAATCTGGAAAGCCTGTGACGCCAAGGTCTCGTTCAGCCCTGAATTGACCCAGCTATGGCAGCTCAACCCCAACTATGCCGAATTGCTGGCGCGGCACATGGACACTTACAGCCAAGGCTCCGCCCCACCAGGTAACGCCGCCGAACAGGCCTTGGCCAACCAGGTGCTGGACCAGTGGCGCAACGGCGCCAACCAGAGCGTATGCGGCGATATCGACCAGAGCACCCGTGAAAGCCGCTACGACCTGGAGATCCAGGACACGCTCAGCCTCTCCGACAGCCTGCGCCTGGTCAGCGGCGTGAATTACCGCTACGACCGCGCCGATTCCGAGACCTACTTCAATGGCACCCTGGACGACACCACCTGGCGCCTGTTCGGGCACTTGGAATGGCGCGCCAGCGAGCACTGGCTGCTACAAGGTGGCGCCATGTACGAAGACACCCACCTGAGCGGCAACTCGCTGACCCCACGTGTGGCGGTCAATTACCTGATCAACCCCCGCCACGGCTTGCGCGCGG
The DNA here is from genome assembly GCF_029960685.1 of Pseudomonas sp. AL10. NCBI lineage: Bacteria > Pseudomonadati > Pseudomonadota > Gammaproteobacteria > Pseudomonadales > Pseudomonadaceae > Pseudomonas > Pseudomonas sp. AL10. Next base: position 61,383 of record NZ_JASBQZ010000018.1, on the reverse strand, counting down.
TTTACTCCGAGGCGATCCGCTCGCCCGACATGTTCGAGAACAACGTCAACTGGAGCTACCGTGTCACCAATCTCAGCTCCCCGACCTACGGGCAAAACGCCGGGCAATATTTTGTCGTGACGCGCGGCCCCGGCAACCTCGACAAAGAGTTGATGCGCTCACGCGAGCTGGGCTACAACGGCTTCTTTGCCGAGCTGGGGCTGAATGTCGACGTGAAGCTGTTCTATGACGAAATCACCGACATGATCAGCTCGCCGCTGCGCAACAACCAGTACATCGCCAGTAACGCCAACAGCTCGCGCTTCACCGGTGCCGAGTCACAGTTCGACTGGCGCGTGAGTAACGCCGACCGCCTGCGCCTGACCTATGCTTATGTAGACGCCACCTCCAGCAACCCGCTGGACAAAGCGCAAACCGCGCGTAACAGCGGCTCGGCCGGTTGGCTGCGTGAATGGGGCCAGGGGTGGTCCAGCGCCTTGTTCTACTATGGCGACGACGCACTCAACCAATATCGCTTCCAGCGGGTCGACCTGCGGGTGGCCAAACGCATCGCCGTAGGCAAAACCAATGTGGAGCTGGCGGGCATGTTGCAACAACGCCTGGACAACCAGCCCACCACCTGGGCGGACAACAACTACGACCATCGCCACGTTCTCTACTTCAGCGCCGAGCTGGACTTCTGACATGGCCGATCAGTCACGGATGACACGCTTCCTGCTTTCACGATTGTGGCGTCGCGGCCTGCTGCTGGCGTGCCTGCTGCTGGCAGCGCCGGCCTGGAGTGCCAGCATCCTGCTCACGGCCGCCGAGGACGGTGCCGGTGTGCGCGCCTTTACCCAGGCCCTTGCCCAACAGCGCCCCAACGACCAGGTCAGCTTTACCCCCCTCAACGAGTTGCCGGCGCCCAGGGACTTGCCTGCCAGCACCCGTTTGATCCTCCTCGACCTGCCCGGCCTCGACTGGCGCCTGCAGGATGCCCAGGGGCCGCCCACTCTGGTGCTGCGCATCAGCCGCCTCCAGGCCCGGCAACGCCTGGGCAGCACGCACCCGGCGAAAATCAGCCTGCTCTGGAGCGACCCGCCGCTGGAGCGTCAGTTGCGCCTGATCGCCCATATCCTGCCCCAGGCCCAGCGCGTTGGCGTGCTTTACGATGCCGGCAGTGAGTTCCTGCTGCGCGAACTGATGCAGGCCGCCAAGCCCATCGGCCTGCAAATCGTGCCCCAGCTCTGGGACAACACCAGTGACAGCCGCCCGCTGCAAAACCTGTTCAAGAACAGCGACGTGTTACTGGGCCTGGACGACCCGAACCTGTACAACCCCAAGACCGTAAAAAACCTGTTGCTGAGCAGTTACGCCCAACAACTGCCGTTGGTGGGGCCCAACGCCGGGTTTGTGCGGGCCGGCAGCCTGGCCAGCACCTACAGCGATCAGGCCGACTGGCTCGCCGTGCTGGGCCACCTGCTGGACCAGCCGCCGGCCAATTGGCCGCACACGCTCTACCCTGAACACTTCAAAGTCGTGGGCAACCCGCAAGTCGCACGCTCACTGGGCATCGAACAGGTCGATGAAGTCGCCGTTGCCGCCCGCTTGGCCGAAGGAGAACAACGTCCATGACCTTGCGTCGTCGTTGGGATATCAACACCCGCACCCAGCTCATCACCCTGGGCCCCGCGCTGCTGTTGACCCTGCTGCTCATCACCTTCTTCACCTTTGTGCGCATCCAGGATTTGCGCCAGGAACTGGACCACACCGGTCAATTGATCGCCAACCAGCTGGCGCCCGCCACTGAGTACGGCGTGATTTCCGGCAACAACGACGTGCTTGAATCCCTGCTGCGTGCAACCCTGGCCACGCCCCATGTACGCTTCCTCGAGATCCAGGACAGCGCCGAGAACATCCTGGTGTACGTGGAGCAGCCGTCCGAGCGACATGATCGCTCGCTGTCAGTGAAAGTGTTCCAGGCACCGATCCGCCTGCAACACATCCAGCTCAACAATGACTTTTTCCAGGACAACCTCAACGAACCCAAGGCCCCCCGCGCGGACTACCTGGGGCGGGTGATCGTGGGCATGTCCAATGATGCGTTCAGCCAGCGCCAGCAGGAGATCCTGTTCAAGGCCGGGATCCTGGCGTTGTTCGCCCTGCTGTTTACCTTCCTGCTGGCGCGGCGCTTGTCGGCGAGCCTGTCAAAGCCGATCAGCGCCATGGGGCATGCGGTCAAGGCCATCCAGCAAGGCGATTACAAGACGCCACTGCCCATCGTCGATGACTCGGAACTGGGCGACCTCTCGCGGCATATCAACAACCTGGCGGAGGGCCTTCACCAGGCCAGTCGCGAACAGCAACAAGCCATGGCCCAGTTGATCCAGACCCGTGAAGAAGCCGAACGGGCGAACAACGCCAAGTCGGATTTCCTGGCGATGATGAGCCATGAACTGCGCACGCCCATGAATGGCGTGCTGGGCATGCTGCAACTGCTGGAAACCACCGAGATGACCGAGGAGCAGACCGAGTATGCGGCGCTGGCTTCGGAGTCTACCGAGCACTTGCTCAAGGTGATCAATGACATCCTCGACTTCTCACGCATTGAACGCGCCGCACTGGAACTGGAACATATTCCGTTCAACCTGGCGGACCTGATCAACAGCTGCGCCCAGGCGTTCCAGCACAGTGCCCAGCAGCGCGGGCTGAGCCTGGAGTTGCCCATCCCCATGGGCCTGGAAGCCCTGCGGGTGCGCGGCGACCCGACACGGATCCGCCAGATCCTGGTGAACCTGATCGGCAACGCACTGAAATTTACCGAACGAGGCAGCGTGACCGTCGAGCCCCACTGGCAAACCCTGGACCATGAGTTGGTGTGGTTCACCTGCACCGTGCGCGATAGCGGCATTGGCATTTCCGCTGAACGCCTGGAATTGATGTTCGATGCATTCCAGCAAGCCGACAGTTCGATTTCCAGGCGTTACGGTGGAACAGGCCTGGGCCTGCCGATTGCGCGCACCCTGGCCGAGCGCATGGGAGGTACCTTGCGCGCCCAGAGCGAAGAGGATCGAGGCTCGGTGTTCACCCTAGAAATTCCGCTGGCCATCGACCAGCAGCATGTGCCGGTGGCCGCTCCTGACGCACTCGGCAAAGCCAGCGCCGGCGACGGGCGCCACGTGCTGCTGGTGGAAGACAACCCGGTCAACCGCACCGTGGTCGAAGCGATGCTGCGCAGCCTGGGCTATGAAGTCAGCCTGGCCACGGACGGCGCCGAGGCGATCCGCAGCGCCGAGAGCCTGATTTTCACCGCCATCCTGATGGATTGCCGCCTGCCCTTGATCGATGGCTACGAAGCCACGCGGCAGATTCGCCAACTGCCCGGCTGCGCCGACCTGCCGATCATCGCCTTGACGGCCAACGCCTTGCAGGGCGACCGCGAAGCGTGCCTGGCAGCCGGAATGAACGATTACCTGGCCAAGCCGTTCAAACGCACGGATTTGCAGCAAATCCTACAGCGTTGGGTGCAGTAGCGCCGCGCCATCAGCCAACTGCGACTGGCGTGAAAGACGAAAGTGCGGCAGTCTTAGGCACCCGAACGGGCCGATAAACAGGCCCGGTTTAAAATTTCAGTGAACAAGTGTACATTCAGTGCCTTGCCGCTGTGACTTTCACTACAACGCAATAGTCTATGTGTAGGCTGCCGCTATGAGGCATGAACGCTTCATTCGGTTCGGGAAGATTTGCCCTACCCTGCCGCATGGGATTATTGAGGAGCTCGCATGACCAAACAAAACGCCTTTACTCGGGAAGACCTGCTGCGCTGCAGTCGCGGTGAGCTGTTCGGCCCAGGTAACGCGCAACTGCCCGCCCCGAACATGCTGATGGTGGATCGCATCACCCATATCAGCGAAGAGGGTGGCAAGTACGGCAAAGGTGAATTGGTCGCCGAGCTGGATATCACCCCTGACCTGTGGTTCTTCGCGTGCCACTTCGAAGGCGACCCTGTGATGCCAGGCTGCCTGGGTCTTGATGCCATGTGGCAGCTGGTCGGTTTCTACCTGGGCTGGCAAGGCCTGCCGGGCCGCGGTCGCGCCCTGGGTTCGGGCGAAGTGAAGTTCTTTGGCCAGGTACTGCCGAGCGCCAAGAAAGTCACCTACAACATTCAAATCAAGCGCGTCCTCAAGGGCAAGCTGAACCTGGCCATCGCCGACGGTTCGGTGACTGTCGACGGTCGCGAGATCTATACTGCCGAAGGCCTTCGGGTCGGCGTATTCACTTCCACTGACAACTTTTAAGGGTTATCCGCATGCGCCGCGTCGTTATCACTGGTCTGGGCATCGTTTCTTGCCTGGGCAATGACAAAGAGACCGTCACCGCTAACCTGCGTGCAAGTCGCCCTGGCATCCGCTTCAACCCGGAATATGCCGAAATGGGTCTGCGTAGCCAGGTTTCCGGCTCCATTGACCTGCCCCTCGAAGAACTGATCGATCGCAAGATCTATCGCTTCGTCGGCCATGCTGCCGCCTACGCCTACCTGGCCATGAAAGACGCGATCGCCGACTCCGGCCTGAGCGAAGACCAGGTTTCGAACGTACGCACCGGCCTGATCGCCGGCTCCGGCGGCGCATCGACCCTCAACCAGATGGAAGCGCTGGACATCCTGCGCGAAAAAGGCGTGAAGCGCGTCGGCCCGTACCGTGTCACGCGGACCATGGGCAGCACCGTTTCCGCTTGCCTGGCTACGCCATTCCAGATCAAGGGCGTGAACTACTCGATCTCCTCCGCATGCGCCACCAGCGCCCACTGCATCGGGACTGCCGTTGAGCAGATCCAACTGGGCAAGCAGGACATCGTATTTGCCGGCGGCGGTGAAGAAGAGCATTGGAGCCAGTCGTTCCTGTTCGACGCCATGGGTGCATTGTCCACCCAGTACAACGAAACCCCAGAAAAAGCTTCCCGCGCTTACGACGCCAAGCGTGACGGTTTCGTCATCGCCGGCGGTGGCGGCATGGTGGTGGTCGAGGAGCTGGAACACGCCCTGGCCCGTGGCGCCAAGATCTACGCGGAAATCGTTGGCTACGGCGCGACGTCCGACGGCTACGACATGGTTGCGCCAAGCGGTGAAGGCGCCATCCGCTGCATGCAGATGGCAATGTCCACCGTCGACACCCCAATCGACTACCTCAACACCCACGGCACCTCGACCCCGGTCGGCGATGCCAAGGAAATGGAAGGCGTGCGCGCGGTATTCGGCGACAAGGCTCCGAAGATCAGCTCCACCAAGAGCCTGTCGGGTCACTCCCTGGGCGCCGCTGGCGTTCACGAAGCGATCTACTGCCTGCTGATGATGGAAGGCAACTTCATGGCCGGCTCGGCCAACATCGACGAAATTGATCCGGTTGTGGCCGATATGCCGATCCTGACCAAGACCGTTGAAAACGCCAAGATCGACACCGTGATGAGCAACAGCTTTGGCTTCGGTGGCACCAATGCCACCCTGGTACTGAAGCGCTGGCAGGGCAAGTAAGCCCCGCAGGTTGATCACATGAAAAAGCCCCGACTGGTTCGGGGCTTTTTTTGTGCTTTGATTTGAAACCGCGTCGCCTTCATCGCAGGCAAGCCAGCTCCCACCTTTGAATTGTGAATACAGTCAAATGTGGGAGCTGGCTTGCCTGCGAATGGGCCAACCCGGTTCCCCGCCCTACACCGAAAACCGCGCCACCATCGAATTCAAATCCACCGCCAACCGCGACAACTCCTGGCTCGCTGCACTGGTCTGGTTGGCCCCGGTCGATGTCTGGTGCGCCAGGTCGCGGATATTCATCAGGTTACGATCCACCTCCCGCGCCACCGCCGCCTGCTCCTCCGAGGCACTGGCAATCACCAGGTTGCGTTCGTTGATCAAGGTGAATGCCGAGGCAATCTCTTCCAGGGCCATGCCCGCCGATTTGGCGATGTCCAACGTGGACCGCGCCCGCGTGTTGCTCTGCTGCATCGAGCTGACAGCCTGGTCGGTGCCCTGCTGAATGCCGCTGATCATCTGTTCGATTTCCTGGGTCGACTGTTGCGTGCGATGGGCCAAGGCCCGCACCTCATCGGCCACCACCGCAAACCCGCGCCCGGCATCTCCCGCTCGCGCCGCTTCAATCGCCGCGTTCAGCGCCAGCAAGTTGGTTTGTTCGGCAATCGAGCGAATCACATCCAGCACTGTGCTGATGCCATAGACCTTTTGCGCCAGCGCTTCGACCTGGGTCACATTGGCGGTCACATCGGTCGCGAGGGCTTCAATCGACACCACCGTCTGCTGCACCTGTTCACGCCCTTGCTGGGCAATGCGGTCGGATTCGCGAGACGCCTGGGAAGTGGCCACGGCATTGCTCGCCACCTCCTCCACCGCCACCGTCATCTGATTGACCGCCGTGGCCGCCTGTTCGATTTCCTGGTTCTGCTGGTGCAAACCGCGGGTCGCATCCTCAGTGACGCAACTGAGCTCTTCGGAAGCCGACGCCAATTGGTTCGACGATTCCGATATTCGCCGGATAGTGTCGCGCAGGCTCTCCTGCATGCGCTTGAGCGCCTGCTGCAAGCGCGCCGGCTCGTCGCTGCCACTGAGCTTGATCTCGCCAGTTAAATCGCCGCTGGCAACGCCTTGGGCTACTTTCAACGACTGCGCCAGTGGTAGCACGATGCTGCGCGTCAGCCACACCGCCAGGCCGATCGTGATCAACGCTGTGACGCCAATCATGACCATCACCCAGACCCGCGACTGGCTGAACACCTGCTGTGCCAGCCGGGCGGCCTCGTTGGCGCTGGACTTGTTCAGATTGACCAGCTCACGCAGGGTGACAGCCATTTGGTCGGCCATCTGATTCATTTCGCCATTGACCACCGCAATGGCCTCCTCCAGCCGATTGGCCTTGGATAGGCCCACCACCTGCTCCTGGCGTTGCAGGTACTGTTGCTCCTCGACCTTGAAGCGATCAAACAGTACGCGCTCCTGCGGCAAGACGATCAACGCCTCGTACACGCCTTCAGCGTGGTGCAAATCGGTTTTGATCTCGGCGATTTTCTGCTCGTTCTGCGCCACCGCCTGGGGGTCGCGGTTGACCAGCAAGCGCAACGTCAGCGCCCGAATACGCAACACATCCTGGTTCATCTCCCCTACCGCCATCACGCTGGGCAGCCAGTTGGTCTCCACCTGGTCCGACTGCTGGCGCATGTTGGCCATCTGCAACAGGGCAAAGCCGCCCAAGACGAACACCATCAACGCCAGCACACCAAAGCCCAGGCCGGCGCGAGGGGCGATATTCAAACTGCGGATATTCATGCCAGGGTTCCTTCCAAAAGTACTGCATCCACCTGCAGCGGGTCTCTTGGACGTTATCGGCACCTCAGGGCATTGGCATAAGACCAAAACGCGATATCAACGCGCGTCGCCATCGCGAGGCGGCTTGGGCAGGATGGCCAGGAAATTGTCGCGCGCGACCTTGTGGGCAACGTCTTCAGGCAAGGCATCGAGGAAAGGATCGAAACGGCGCATTTCCTTGCCCAGCTTATTGAAGCGCCCCACCACGTCGGAGCCGAGCATGAAACGATCCGGGAAGCGCTCCACCAGCTTTACCCACTCAGGCCGAGGTTTACCCGCCTCATCCAGCAGATACGGCGTGAGCATGCTCCAGGACAAGTCGATATACAGGTTGGGATACGCCTCAAGCAGACGATTCAAGGTGGGCAGCAAAAAATCCATTTGCACCTGATGACGGTGGATTTCCTTGCTGGTACCCGCATGGGCCCAGATAAAACGCGTGTGCGGGTGGTTGCGTAACGGCTGCTCGACTTCCGCCAGGTACAGCGGGTTGCGCTCACGCTTGGAGGTGATGTTGGAGTGCAGCATCACCGGCAGGTCGTTTTCGGCCGCCAGGTGGTAGATGCGCGTCATGGCTTCGTTATTGGCACGCGGCGTGTCGCCGGAGGTCAGGGCGGTAAGGTCATCATGACGGGTGAACACTTCCCCAATGCCCTGCCACAGCCCTGGGTTGAGGTCGAGCATGCGCTGGATATGGGCCGCAGAGTTCTTGTCGTTGGGATTGAAACCGGCCAGGAACGGATGAAAGTGCTGGCGTTGCTCGGGGGTAAGTTTATTGACCGCCGCCGCGACGATCACATCCGTGGCGCTGTACCAATAGGCATCGGCGTCGTCACCGGCGTAGTAGCGCGGGCGCTTGGGTTCGTCTTCGTGCCATTTCTTGGCCACGGGGATCCCGGAAATCATGACGTGCTCTACGCGGTTGTCCGCCATGGCCTTGAGCAGCTTGTCCATGCCGGCGGTTTCCTGAAAAAAATCCACGTAATGCAGGTGCGCGTCGCTGTAGGCATAGTCACGGGCCTGCGCGGCAAGGCTGCTGGCGGCGAGCAACAAGGCAAGACTCAGGCGGGCTCCAGACACGGTAAAACCTCAATAAGGGTTGATACGGGTAGACCTTGCGCCAACCTTCAGGGTTCAGCACGGAAAAAACCGGAACACTGGAGTGCCAGCATGCTCTATAACTGCATGACCTTCATCCTGCCCCTTACGAGGTTTGCCATGCCTGTTACCGTTAATACGCTGAACGCTGAAAACTTCCGTCACAGCGTGAATATCAATAATCACGAGCTGTTTACCGACCTGCCCAAGAGCCTGGGCGGTGACGATTCGGCCCCCTCCCCCCACGATTATTTCGATGCTGCGCTGGCGTCGTGCAAAGCCTTGACCGTAAGGCTCTACGCGCAGAAAAAAGATATCCCGCTGACCGGCGTGACCGTGGAGGTCACCCATGACAGCACCGAGGAGCAGAAGGGTAAATACAAGCTCAACGTCAAGCTGACCCTCAAGGGCGTACTCACCGATGCCCAGCGCGATGAACTGCACCGCGTCGCCGATAAGTGCCCGGTACACAAGCTGATGACCACTGCCGAAGTCACCATCGAAACGAAACTGTCGGAAGGCGCCTTCAGCCAATAGCCCCAACTTCCCATCGAGCGGGTTATGCTTGGTTGCATCCAACCCGCTCAGACTGGGATGCCCATGACCACCCTCACCGTGATCCGCCCTCGCCCCGAAGATGTAGAAGGCCAGCCCATCCTGCGCCCCCTGCCCTCGCGTGAATGCCGCAGCGTCGGGCCCTTTGTGTTTTTCGACCATATGCTGGCGACCCGCTACGCGCCGGGTACCGGCATGAATATCCGCCAGCATCCGCACATCGGCCTGTCCACCCTCACCTACCTGTTTGAAGGCGCCTTGCAGCATAAGGACAGCCTCGGCTCGGACCAGGTGGTGCAAGCCGGCGATGTCAGCTGGATGACCGCCGGCAGTGCGATTGCCCACGTCGAGCGCACACCGGAAGCGGTCAAGGCCAGGGGTTTCAGCCTGCATGGCCTGCAGGTATGGCTGGCCTCGCCCAAGGACCACGAGACCGGGCCGGGACACTACAGCCATCACCCAGCGGCGAGCTTGCCGATAAGCGATAACCTCGGCGTGCAGGTGCGTTTGATCGCCGGTGATGGTTTTTGCCTCAGGTCGCCGGTGCCGGTACTGTCGCCGACGCTGTATGCCGAGGTACAGATGCAAACCGCCACCACCCTGTTGATTCCTGATGAACATGAGGAACGTGCGGTGTATGTGCTGGAGGGCGAGGTGCAGTTGGACGGTGAAGCCCTGGAGGTCAACAGCTTGGTGGTATTGCCGACTGGGCAGGAGATGACCCTGTATGCCGAGAGTGATTGCCACCTGATGGTATTTGGCGGGGCGCCGCTGGATGGGCCACGGCGGATCAACTGGAATTTTGTGGCGAGTGATCCGGCGGTGATCGAGCAGGCGAGACAGCGTTGGGCGGTTGGGGATTGGCCCACTGTGCCGGGGGAGTCAGAAAGAATCGAGTTGCCGGTGAAATAGCTATCGCAGGCAAGCCAGCTCCAACATTTGATGGGTATACACATTTTAGAATGTAGGAGCTGGCTTGCCTGCGATGGCGTCCGATCAGGCGCTGAGAAATCAGCCCTTGAACACTTCATCCAACAAGTTATGCATCGACTGGAAAGCCCGCGCAGCGGTCTTGGCGTCGTACATCATCTTGCCTGGCACATTGGCATGGGGGTCGGTGAAGGAATGCACCGCACCGCCGTAGCTCAGCAACTGCCAATCCACACCCGCCGCGTTCATTTCATCTTCGAACGCCGGCAGTTGCTCTTTGGGCACCAACGGGTCCGAGGCGCCATGCAGCACCAGCACTGACCCCTTGATGTTCTTCGCATCCGCCGGGTTCGGTGTATCCAGGGTGCCATGGAACGACACGGCAGCCTTCAGCGGCGCGCCGGTACGGGCCAGCTCCAGGGAGCAGCAACCGCCAAAGCAGAAGCCGAAGGTGGCCAGTTTCGAGGTGTCCACTGCTGCCTCAGTCTGGCCTTGCAGTTGCTCTAACGCTGCTTGCATGCGCTTGTTCAGCAACGGGCGATCATTCTTCAACGGCATCATCGCCGCGCCCGCTTCATCGCCATTTGAAGGACGTACGTTTTGCCCGTAGAGGTCGGCAATCAACACCACGTAGCCTTTGCCGGCAACGGCCTTGGCGATCTCTTCGGCCCCCGCACTCACGCCCATCCAGTTCGGCGCCATCAGCAAGCCCGGAAGCGGGCCTTTGTGGCTGGCATCGAACGCCAGACGGCTTTCATAAGACTGGCCATCAATCTGATAGACCACGGAACGTACAGTGACTTGGCTCATCATTTTCCCCAATTCAGATGGATTGACGATGCTCCCTGTAGGAGCGAGCTTGCTCGCGAAGAACGTCAACGATAACGCGCAAATGCTGAATGAACGCGGTGATCTCACGTTTTTCGCGAGCAAGCTCGCTCCTACAGTAGAGCCAGAACGAAAAAACCCGCCGAAGCGGGTTTTTCTACAACGGTGTTAAACCGACAATTCAACCAACAGCTTGTTCAGTCGGCGCACATACGCGGCCGGGTCCTTCAAGCTGTCGCCGGCTGCCAGGGCGGCCTGGTCGAAGAGGATGTGCGACAGGTCACCAAACCGCTCTTCGCTCTGCTCGCCATCGAGTTTCTCGATCAGCGGGTGAGACGGGTTGAATTCGAAGATCGGCTTGGAATCCGGCACTTTCTGGCCGCTGGCTTCCAGGATCTGGCGCATCTGCATGCCCAGGTCCTGCTCGCCGATGGCCAGGATCGCAGGAGAGTCGGTCAGGCGGTGGGAAACCCGCACTTCACTCACCGCTTCGCCCAGGGAAGCCTTGATGCGCTCAACCAGGCCCTCTTTAGACTTGGCGACTTCTTCGGCTTCTTTCTTCTCTTCTTCGGAGTCCAGGTTACCCAGGTCCAGGTCACCACGGGCCACGTCGACGAAGGTTTTGCCGTCGAACTCGGTGAGGTAGCTCATCAGCCACTCATCGATACGGTCGGTCAGCAGCAGCACTTCGATGCCTTTCTTGCGGAACACTTCCAGGTGCGGGCTGTTCTTGACCTGAGCGTAGGTTTCGCCGGTCAGGTAGTAGATCTTGTCCTGACCTTCCTTGGCACGTGCCAGGTAATCAGCCAGGGACACAACCTGCTCGCCATCTTCGCCTTGAGTCGAGGCAAAACGCAGCAAACCGGCAATCTTTTCCTTGTTGGCAAAATCTTCTGCCGGGCCTTCTTTCATGACCTGGCCGAAGTTTTTCCAGAAGCTCTTGTATTGCTCAGGCTCGTTCTTCGCCAGCTTTTCCAGCATGTCGAGCACGCGCTTGGTCAGCGCCGACTTCATGGAGTCGATAATCGGGTCTTTCTGCAGTATTTCCCGCGACACGTTCAGCGACAGGTCGTTGGAGTCGACCACACCTTTGATAAAGCGCAGGTACAGCGGCAGGAAGGATTCCGCCTGGTCCATCACGAACACGCGCTGTACGTAGAGCTTCAGGCCTTTTGGCGCTTCACGCTGGTACAGGTCGAACGGAGCACGGGCCGGGACGTAGAGCAGCGAGCTGTATTCGAGCTTGCCTTCAACCTTGTTGTGGCTCCAGCTCAGCGGGTTCTCGTAATCGTGCCCGATGTGCTTGTAGAACTCCTGGTATTCCTCGTCCTTGATCTCGGTACGCGGACGGGTCCACAGGGCGCTGGCGCGGTTGACGGTTTCCCACTCCGCCGCCGGGGCTTCTTCGCCTTCGGCAACGGTCTGTTCCTTGGGCAACTCGATCGGCAACGCGATGTGGTCGGAGTACTTCTTGATGATGTTGCGCAGGCGCCAGCCATCGGCGAATTCGTCTTCACCGGCTTTCAGGTGCAGCACGATGCGCGTGCCGCGGTCAGCCTTGTCGATCGTGGCGATTTCGAATTCGCCTTCGCCCTTGGAGGCCCAGTGCACGCCTTCGCTGGCGTCGAGGCCGGCGCGGCGGCTGAAGACTTCAACCTTGTCGGCGACGATGAAGGCCGAATAGAAGCCCACGCCGAATTGGCCGATCAGGTGAGAGTCTTTTTTCTGGTCGCCCGACAGGTTCTTCATGAAATCTGCAGTGCCGGATTTGGCGATGGTCCCCAGGTGGGTGATCGCATCGTCACGGCTCATGCCGATACCGTTGTCTTCGAGGGTGACGGTTTTGGCGTCTTTGTCGTAGCTCACACGGATCTTCAGTTCCGCGCCGCCTTCCAGCAACTCAGGCTTGGACAGGGCTTCGAAACGTAATTTGTCGACAGCGTCAGAGGCGTTCGAGATCAATTCGCGAAGGAAAATTTCCTTGTTGGAATACAGCGAATGGATCATGAGGTGCAGCAGTTGCTTCACCTCGGTCTGGAAGCCCAGGGTTTCCTTTTGAGTTTCCACACTCATGGTCATCAAACTCCAATTGGATGGCAGTGGCCGCGCCCGAAAGGGTTGGCGGCGGGTTGTCATCAAAGTTGGGGGCTCAGGCCAGGATTTCAAGGGTGGGCCAATTCCTCAATCTTGAAATGTGCCCGGGCGGTGGCAATCGGTTCGGCCGCAGTGCTCTGCCAGGCGGTAATCGCAACGTTGGCCACGCGCCGGCCCTGGCGCCATACCTGGCACTTGGCATAGGTGTCACGAAACTGGCCGGCGCGCAGGTAATCCAGGGAGAAGTCGATGATTTTCGGCAGGCCCGGAGCGCCCGTAAACACCATCAGATGCAGGGCGGCTGCCAACTCCATGAAGCCGGCGATCACCCCGCCATGCAACGCTGGCAATATGGGGTTACCAATATTGTCCTTGTTGGCCGGCAGGCGAAACAGCAACTCATCCCCCAGACGGGTGCATTCGATGCCGATCAGCCTGGCATAGGGCACCAACTCGAGCAGCGCGTCATAGTTGCCACGATCGTGGGCTTGCTCCAGACGGGTCTTGAACCGATGCGTCATGCCTGCTCTCCCTTGATGACCGTGCCCAAGCCTTGGGTGCCTTTGAGGCGCTTGCCCATGCGCATGAACGTGCCCACCACATGGGCAATAGGTTGTTGCGGGTCATCCTGATAGGCGACGCCACGGGTGAAGATCACGTCGGTGGTCACCCGGTAGCATTGCGCGAAGCCATACACCGGCTTATGGGGTTCGGCGGGATGCATGTAGTCGATGCGCAGGTCCAGGGTGGGGCACACTTCGAACTCGGGCAGTACGCACAAGGTCGCCATGCCACAGGCGGTGTCCATCAACGAGGTGAGCGCGCCGCCATGGATCACCCCGCTCAGGGGGTCACCGACGATATGCGGCCCATACGGCAGTACGAGGGTCATGCCCTCCTCGCTGGCTTGATGAACACTCACCCCCAGCACCTGGCAATGGCGCAGGGCCGAAACAAAGCGCGTGGCACGCTCTAACAACGGGTTTTCGGTCATTGTTTTTAGACTCTTATTAGTGTGAATTCGGCGGATGGGAATGGCTGGGTAAAGTTCCTGTACGAAACATGCTATATATCTGTGGGACATAAGGAACTAATGCTGGCCCCTTGGGTTCGAAAGGCCAGTAGATATCTTCAATAAGGAGAAACACCCCATGCGTAAGACATTAGCTATTTCCATGATGCTGGCCGCTGCTCTCGGTCTGGCTGCCTGCGACAAGAAATCCGAAGACAAAGCCCAAGACGCTGCTGCACATTCTGAGCAAGCTCAGCAAGATATGGCTAAAGCACAGGATAAAGTGAACGACGCTGCGAAAGAAAACGCCGAAGCTGCCAAAGCTCAAGCCGAATCGAACGAAGCTGCTGCAAAAGAAGCTGCACCTGCCGCACCAGCAGAACCTGCCAAGCAGTAATCGCTGGGTTTAAAGCTGTATTGCAGCAAAAAGAAAGCCCGCTGACTAAGCGGGCTTTTCTTTGTCTGCGATTTACTGCCAGCGCTACGATGCACCCTCTTTTGCAGCCTCGACTGCTGGCATATCGGTCGGGGTATACACCATCACCTGCAATACATCGGAATGGAACTCGCGGCGGTACAGCACCAGCACCACCCCGCTACTCATCAACATGAACAACCAGGGGCTGACAAACCAGGCCAGCATGGTCATGCCGAAGTAATAGGCGCGCAGGCCAAAGTTGAACTGGTTGGCCGCCATCGAAATCACTCGCGCCGCCCGCAAAGCAAACGCCTTGCGCTCCTGCTCCGACACGTGCCGTTCACCGATCATAGGCGCCGAGCCCACCAGTACCGCCGCGAAGTTGTACTGGCGCATGCACCAGCTGAAGGTAAAAAAGGCGTAGACGAACACCAATGCCAGGCACAGCAATTTGATCTCCGACATACCCTGGGATGCCTGCTGCACCATGGGAATGTCCGCCAGCAATGACACTGCGCGTTCCGAAGCCCCCAGCACCGTGAGAATACCGGCGAGGATGATCAAAGTGCTGGAGGCGAAGAAGGAGGCATTGCGCTCCAGGTTACCGATCACACTGGCGTCGGCGATACGGTTGTCGCGCAGCAGCATGCGGCGCATCCAGTCTTCACGGTACAGGTGCAACACGCTGGCCAGGCACGCCGTGTCCCGGGCTTTCCACGATGCGTAACGGGTGTAGCCGCCCCAGCAGATGACAAACCAGAGCGCGGCAAGCAGGTGGATCCAATTGGCTTCAACGAACGACATGCGGGTCCTTGTACACAGGATGATAGGGCCGACACGGTCCAAATGTGGGAGCTGGCTTGCCTGCGATAGCGTCTTTGCAGTCACCACCGCGCACAACCGATGTGCCGCCATCGCAGGCAAGCCAGCTCCCACACCGACCAGTGTTTTCAACTTGAGATTTTTGACGCCATCCCCAAAAAAAAGACACTGCCATCGACTCAAAAAAAATGCCCCGTATCGTTTGATACGGGGCATTTCAGCACAGCACGAACCGCGTGTTACGCGATAGCTTCGCTGCGCTTGCCCAGCATACGGTCAATCACCACGGCCACCACCAGCGTCATCACCGACGGCACCAGCCACGCCAAGCCTTGTTCGCTCAACGGCAGGTTTACCAGTTGCGTAGGCATCCAACCCGCCAGGCCCGCGCCCTTGAGTGCGTCGATGCAGCCAAAGATGAACGACACCAGCATCACCGGGCCGACAATACGGCCCTGTTCCTGCCAGAACCCTTTGCAGAAGCTCAGGGCCACCAACACGATGCACGGCGGGTAGATCGCGGTCAGCACCGGGATCGAGAAGGCAATCAGTTTGGTCAGGCCCAGGTTGGACACAAACAGCGAGAACAGCGCCAGGATCACCACCAGGGTCTTGTAGGACAGCGGTAGGATCTTGCTGAAGTATTCGGCGCAGGCGCAGGTCAGGCCCACGGCAGTCACCAGGCATGCCAGGGAAATCAGCACGGCGAGGAAACCACTGCCCAGGGAGCCGAACGTGTATTGCACGTAGGCGTGCAGTACTGCCGCGCCATTGCTGGCACCCGCAGCGACAGCATGGCTGCCCGAACCCAGGCGGAACAGGCTGACGTACACCAGCGCCAGGCCCACACCGGCAATCAGCCCGGCAATGATCGCGTAGCGGGTGATCAGCTTGGGCGACTCGACGCCACGGGAGCGGATCGCGTTGACGATCACAATGCCGAACACCAGCGCGCCCAGGGTATCCATGGTCAGGTAACCATTGATAAAGCCTTGGGAGAATGGCGCGGCAACGTATTCCGGCGTGGCAACCCCTACCTCACCCGCAGGCAATGCAAACGCAGCGATGCCGAGAATGGCCAGGGCGATGATTTTCAGCGGCGCCAGGAAACGGCCCACGGTGTCCAGCAATCGACCTGGGTACAGGGAGACAAAGAACACCACCAAGAAATACACCGAACTGTAGAGGAACAGCGCCAACGGGCTTTCACCGGTCAAGGGCGCCAAGCCCACTTCAAACGACACGGTTGCGGTGCGCGGGGTCGCAAACAGCGGGCCCACGGCCAGGTAGGCCGCTGCCGCCAACAGGCCACCGGCGATCTTGCCAATCGGGCTGCTCAGCGCATCCATGCCACCACCGACCTTGGCCAGGGCGATCACGGTGACCACCGGCAGACCGACTGCGGTGATCAGAAAGCCCAGCGCCGCCATCCACACATGCGGCCCGGACTGCAAACCAACGATAGGCGGGAAGATGATGTTGCCAGCGCCCACGAACAGGGCAAAGGTCATAAAGCCCAGCGCCAGGATATCCTGGCTTTTCAACACTTTCATTTGAGGAAATACCACACTACTGAATCGGAATTTAGAGAGGGCTTCCCTATGGATGAGGGAAATGCTGCCGGCCCTTGTGGGGACCGACCGGTCTAGCGCGCAGCATCCTTTTGGGACGCGGACGCATAAAGAGGCGGCTAGAGTACAGAATTAGCCTGACAAACGCACTGTTGCGGGGCGGACTGTCCGATAAGCGACATTTCAATGTCGCGTTTTCATACTTAATTGGGCAACACACAACCCTGTGGGAGCTGGCTTGCCTGCGATAGCATCGACTCGGTTTGGCTGATGCACCGAGGTGTCTGCATCGCAGGCAAGCCAGCTCCCACATTGAACCGAGTACATCCCCAAATCTGCGTATACCCAGAATGCACAAAGGCCACCCGAAGGTGGCCTTTGTGGGGTGAAGCGTCAGCTAAGCGCGAGGCTTACTTGACAGCCCAACCAGTCAGCTCAGCCAGGGCCTTGCCGATGTCTGCCAGCGAACGCACGGTTTTAACGCCTGCGTCTTGCAGTGCAGCGAATTTCTCGTCTGCAGTGCCTTTGCCGCCAGAGATGATTGCGCCAGCATGGCCCATGCGCTTGCCCGCAGGGGCAGTCACACCAGCGATGTAGGAAACAACCGGCTTGGTCACGTGGGCCTTGATGTAGGCAGCCGCTTCTTCTTCAGCCGAACCGCCGATCTCACCGATCATTACGATCGCTTCGGTCTTCGGGTCTTCCTGGAACAGCTTCAGGATGTCGATGAAGTTGGAGCCTGGGATCGGGTCACCGCCGATGCCGACGCAAGTCGACTGACCGAAACCGGCGTCAGTGGTCTGCTTCACAGCTTCGTAGGTCAGGGTGCCGGAACGGGAAACGATACCGACTTTACCTGGCAAGTGAATGTGACCTGGCATGATGCCGATCTTGCATTCGCCTGGAGTGATCACGCCTGGGCAGTTAGGGCCGATCAGGACTACGCCCAGCTCGTCGCACTTAACTTTAGCGTCCAGCATGTCCAGGGTAGGAATGCCTTCGGTGATGCAGACGATCAGCTTGATGCCGCCGAATGCTGCTTCCAGGATCGAGTCCTTGCAGAAAGGAGCTGGAACGTAGATCACGCTGGCGGTGGCGCCAGTGGCTTCTACGGCTTCTTTCACGGTGTTGAACACGGGCAGGCCCAGGTGCTCGGTGCCGCCTTTGCCAGGAGTTACGCCGCCAACCATCTGGGTGCCGTACTCGATGGCTTGCTGGGTGTGGAAACTACCTTGCGAACCGGTAATACCCTGGCAGATAACTTTGGTGTCTTTATTGATCAGGACGCTCATTACTTGCCCTCCGCAGCTTTGACAACTTGTTGAGCAGCGTCGGTCAGGCTGGTAGCCGCGATGATGTTCAAACCGCTTTCTGCCAGTACTTTAGCGCCCAGTTCAGCGTTGTTACCTTCGAGGCGAACAACAACCGGGATTTTAACGCCGACTTCTTTCACTGCACCGATGATGCCTTCGGCAATCATGTCGCAACGAACGATGCCGCCGAAGATGTTGACCAGTACTGCAGCGACGTTGGAGTCGGACAGGATGATCTTGAACGCTTCGGTAACGCGTTCCTTGGTAGCGCCACCCCCTACGTCGAGGAAGTTGGCTGGCTTGCCGCCATGCAGGTTGACGATGTCCATGGTACCCATGGCCAGGCCAGCACCGTTGACCATGCAGCCGATGTTACCTTCCAGGGCTACATAGTTCAGTTCGAACTTGGCAGCGTGCGCTTCGCGCGGATCGTCTTGCGACGGATCGTGGAAAGTCTTCAGCTTAGGCTGACGGTACATGGCGTTGGCGTCGATGTTGATCTTGGCGTCGAGGCAGTGCAGATCGCCGTCAGCCTTGATCACCAGCGGGTTCACTTCCAGCAGGGCCAGATCGTGATCCTGGAACAGTTTGGCCAGACCAACGAAGATTTTGGCGAACTGGGCAACTTGCTTGCCTTCCAGGCCCAGCTGGAAAGCCAGCTCGCGACCCTGGAATGGCTGTGCGCCAACCAGTGGATCGATAGTGGCCTTCAGAATTTTTTCTGGGGTTTCGTGAGCGATTTTCTCGATGTCCACGCCACCTTCGGTGGAAGCCATGAACACGATGCGACGGCTCGAACGGTCAACGACAGCGCCCAGGTACAGCTCTTTAGCGATATCAGTGCACGATTCAACCAGGATCTTGGTGACTGGTTGGCCATTGGCATCAGTCTGGTAAGTCACCAGACGCTTGCCCAGCCACTGCTGTGCGAAGGCCTTGGCGTCTTCTTTGCTGCGAACCAGCTTGACGCCGCCCGCTTTACCGCGACCACCGGCGTGGACCTGGGCTTTGACAACCCACTCGCTGCCGCCGATTTTGTCGCAAGCTTCTGCTGCTGCTTCCGGGGTGTCTACTGCGTAGCCCTTGGAAACTGGCAGGCCGTATTCAGCGAACAGCTGCTTACCCTGATACTCGTGAAGATTCATGCTTTTTACCGTCTTCGTTAGGTACTGCGCATTCGGCGCTGCGCTCATTATGAGTGCCGCGCCACCTGTGACTGCTGCTTGCGCAACTTGCGGGGCTTATGGCCCGTAAAGCTGCACAAGGCTGCGTCCAGCGGATATTCCGCGGTGAGTCTTGCGCGCAAGGCTCACGACGGGCAACTCCGCCGTGGTTTCTTATTATCTCGCTTAGCGCTTCTTGCGGTTGGCGATGTGGATGGCGCCGCCATTCACTGCCAACGCGGCTTCGTGCAACGCTTCGGACAGGGTCGGATGGGAGAAGACCATCATGCCCAGGTCCTCGGCACTGGTGCCGAATTCCATGCCGATTGCGCCTTGCTGAACCAGTTCTGCAGCGCTTGGGCCAATCACGTGGACGCCCAATACGCGGTCAGTCTTGGCATCAGCGATGACTTTGACAAAACCACCGGTGTCGTTAGCTGCCATGGCACGGCCAGAAGCGGCAAACGGGAAGGTGCCGACGTTAACTTCAACGCCTTCAGCTTTCAACTGCTGTTCGTTCTTGCCGACCCATGCAATTTCCGGGTGGGTGTAGATAACCGATGGGATCAGGTCGTAGTTCATCTGGGTCTTGTGACCCTTGATGCGCTCAACGACCATGATGCCCTCTTCGGAAGCCTTGTGGGCCAGCATCATGCCACGAACCACGTCGCCAATGGCATAGACGCCAGGCACGGTGGTAGCGCAATGATCGTCAACGTGGATGAAACCACGTTCGTCGATGTTCACGCCGCTGTCGGAAGCCAGCAGGTCGTTGGTCACTGGGCGGCGGCCCACGGCAACGATCAGCTTGTCGAAAGTGATGGTCTGCTCGCCGTCTTTATCGGTGTAGGTCACTACGACTTCTTCGCCGTTGACCTTCGAACCGGTCACACGGGCGCCGAGCTTGATGTCCAGACCTTGTTTGGTCAGGGTTTTCAGCGCTTCCTTGGACACCGCGGTGTCGGCAGCCAGCAGGAACGTGTCCAGGGCTTCCAGCACGGTGACTTCAGCGCCCAGACGCGACCATACCGAACCCAGCTCCAGACCGATCACGCCAGCGCCGATCACGCCCAGGCGCTTAGGTACGGCTTGGAATTCCAGGGCGCCGGTCGAATCAACGATCACGTTGTTATCAACAGGTGCAGGTGGAATGTCGATTGGACGCGAACCTGGGGCCAGGATCACGTTTTCGGCTTCGATGACTTCAACCGAACCGTCTGGCTTGGTGACTTCAACTTTCTTGCCGGCCAGCAGCTTGCCGTGGCCTTGAATCGAAGTCACGCCGTTGGCCTTGAACAAGGTGGCAACGCCGGAAGTCAGGCCTTTGACGATGTTGGCTTTACGGCCGACCATGGCTGGCACGTCCATGGTCACGCCAGCATGGTTGATGCCGTGGATCGCGAAGCCGTCTTGGGCTTCGTGGAATTTCCAGGAGCTGTCCAGCAGCGCCTTGGACGGAATGCAACCTACGTTCAGGCAAGTACCGCCCAACGCCAGTTTGCCTTCCTTGTCGGTGTATTTTTCGATGCAAGCAGTGGAAAGGCCCAGTTGCGCGGCCTTGATGGCGGCAACATAGCCGCCAGGGCCTGCACCAATCACTACAACGTCAAATTTCTGTGTCATGAAAATAGATCCTCTATTTGCGACAAGCTTCTAGTCACACGTTGCAAGCCAAGCTGCTTTTTCCTACAGCTTGCAGCTCGCAACGTGCAACTGCTTCTATCAGATGTCCAGGAGCAGGCGAGCCGGGTCTTCCAGCAGGTTCTTGATGGTCACCAGGAACGTCACGGCTTCTTTACCGTCGATCAGGCGGTGATCGTAAGACAGTGCCAGGTACATCATTGGGCGGATCACGACTTGGCCGTTGATGGCCATCGGACGCTGGATGATGTTGTGCATGCCCAGGATCGCGGCTTGCGGTGGGTTGACGATCGGCGTCGACATCATCGAACCGAAGGTACCACCGTTGGTGATGGTGAAGGTACCGCCGGTCATCTCGTCGATGGTCAGCTTGCCGTCACGGGCTTTCTTGCCGAAGCCAGCGATGCCGCCTTCGATTTCGGCCAGGCTCATCAGCTCGGCGTTACGCAGGACTGGAACCACCAGGCCGCGGTCGCTGGAGACGGCAACGCCGATATCCGAGTAGCCGTGGTAAACGATGTCGCCGCCGTCGATGGAAGCGTTGACTGCCGGGAAGCGCTTCAGCGCTTCGGTGGCCGCTTTCACGAAGAACGACATGAAGCCCAGGCGCACGCCGTTGTGGGACTTCTCGAACAGGTCCTTGTACTTCGAACGCAGGGCCATGACTTCGGTCATGTCGACTTCGTTGAAGGTGGTCAGCATCGCCATGTTCGACTGAGCTTCAACCAGGCGCTTGGCCACGGTGGCACGTACGCGAGTCATCGGTACGCGCTTCTCGGTGCGGTCGCCAGCGGCAAACACAGGCGCAGCGGCAGCAGGCGCTGCAGCCTTGGCAGGTGCGGCAGCCGGAGCGTTCTTCTTGGCTTCAACGGCGGCAACCACGTCTTCCTTGGTCACACGGCCATCTTTGCCGGTGCCCTTGATGGAAGCCAGGTTGATGCCGTTTTCTTCCGCCAGTTGACGTGCAGCCGGTGCAGCGATTGGGTCTTCGCCACCCGCAGCCGGTGCAGCAGGGGCAGAAGCAGCCGGTGCAGCGGCGGCAGGAGCAGGAGCGGCAGCAGCGCTGCCCTCTTCGATCGAACCCAGTACCTGGTTCGACAGAACGGTAGCGCCCTCTTCAGCAACGATCGCGCCCAGCACGCCGTCAGCTTCGGCCAACACTTCCAGAACGACTTTGTCGGTCTCGATGTCGACGATCAGGTCGTCACGCTTGACGGCCTCGCCTGGTTTCTTGTGCCAGGTGGCAACGGTGCCATCGGCAACCGATTCCGGGAATGACGGGGCTTTGATTTCGATAGCCATTATCTGTAGGTCCTTAAAATTCGGTTTCAGTCAGCGCGAAGGCGTTAAACAGTGAAAGCATCTTGCAGCAGTTTTTCCTGCTGCTCGGCGTGCATCGACGCATAACCACAGGCAGGTGCAGCAGAAGCATCACGACCGGCATACTCAAGGACCAATGCCTTGTTGTGGTTGCCGATGCTGCGACGCAGATGATGCTGGCTGCTGTACCAGGCGCCCTGGTTCATCGGTTCTTCCTGACACCACACAACGTTCGTGAGGTTGGTGTAAGGCGCGATGATCTCCATGAGGTCATCTTCCGGGAACGGATAAAGCTGCTCGATACGCACGATGGCGATGTCTTCGCGGCCTTCGGCACGGCGTTTTTCCAGCAGATCGTAGTAGACCTTGCCGCTGCACAGGATCAGGCGAGTGACCTTGGCGGCGTCCAGCGTGTCGATCTCTGGAATCACGGTCTGGAACGAACCTTGGGCCAGATCTTCCAGGGTCGAAACGGCCAGTTTGTGACGCAACAGCGACTTCGGCGTGAGCACCACCAGCGGCTTGCGCAGCGGACGGATCACCTGGCGGCGCAGCAAGTGGTAGATCTGGGCCGGGGTCGTCGGCACGCACACCTGAATGTTGTGCTCGGCGCACAGTTGCAGGTAACGCTCCAGACGGGCCGAGGAGTGCTCCGGGCCCTGGCCTTCATAACCGTGTGGCAGCAGCATGGTCAGACCGCACAGACGGCCCCACTTGTGCTCGCCGCTGGTGATGAACTGGTCGATCACCACTTGGGCACCGTTGGCGAAGTCGCCGAACTGGGCTTCCCAGATCACCAGCGCATTAGGCGTGGTGGTCGAGTAACCGTATTCGAACGCCAGTACGGCTTCTTCGGACAGGAACGAATCGTACAGGTCGAAACGTGGCTGGCCTTCGTACAGGTTCTGCAACGGGATGTAGGTGCCCGCGTCTTTCTGGTTGTGCAATACAGCATGACGGTGCGAGAACGTACCGCGGCCGATGTCCTGGCCGGTCATGCGGATCGGGTGACCTTCGAACGCCAGGGTCGCGTACGCCATGGTTTCGGCGTAACCCCAGTTGATCGGCAGGCCGCCGGCTTGCATCTTCTGACGGTCTTCGTAGATCTTTGCAACCTGGCGCTGTACGACGAAGCCTTCGGGAATTTCCAGCAGCTTGGCGGACAGTTCCTGCAACGTCTTCAAATCGAACGAGGTATCGTGACGTGCAGTCCAGGTGTGACCCAGGTAGGGGCGCCAGTCAACGAACAGCTCTTTGTTCGGTTCCTTGACCAGGCTTTTCACTACATGCAGGCCGTTGTCCAGCGCGTTGCGGTATTCGTCGACTTTCGCCTGAACACGCGCTTCGTCAACCACGCCGGCCTTGGTCAGGCTTTCGGCGTACAGCTCACGGGTGGTGCGCTGCTTGGTGATCTGCTGGTACATCAACGGCTGGGTGCCGCTTGGCTCGTCCGCTTCGTTGTGACCGCGACGGCGGTAGCAAACCAGGTCGATGACCACGTCGCGCTTGAACTGCATGCGGTAGTCGACAGCCAGTTGGGTCACGAACAGCACGGCTTCCGGATCATCGCCATTCACATGGAGGATCGGCGCCTGGATCATCTTGGCAACGTCGGTGGCGTACTCGGTGGAGCGCGCATCCAACGGGTTGCTGATGGTGAAACCCACCTGGTTGTTGATGACGATGTGAACGGTACCGCCGGTCTTGAAGCCGCGGGTCTGCGACATCTGGAACGTTTCCAGGACCACGCCTTGACCGGCGAATGCCGCGTCACCGTGGATGGAAATCGGCAGCACTTTCTCACCGGTGGCGTCGTTACGACGATCCTGGCGAGCACGTACCGAACCCTCGACCACTGGCGAAACGATTTCCAGGTGGGAGGGGTTGAAGGCCATGGCCAGGTGAACTTCACCGCCGGTGGTCATCACGTTGGACGAGAAGCCCTGGTGGTATTTAACGTCACCGGAACCCAGCTCGACCTTCTTCTTGCCTTCGAACTCGTCGAACAGCTCACGCGGGTTCTTGCCGAAGGTGTTGACCAACACGTTCAGGCGACCACGGTGAGCCATGCCGATCACGATTTCCTTGGTGCCATAGGAACCGGAACGCTGGATCAGCTCGTCGAGCATCGGAATCAGGCTTTCGCCGCCTTCCAGGCCGAAACGCTTGGTGCCTGGGTATTTGGTGCCCAGGTATTTCTCGAGGCCTTCGGCCGCGGTCACGCGCTCCAGCAGGTGGCCGCGCACATCGGCGGACAATACCGGACGGCCACGCACGCCTTCCAGGCGGTGCTGGAACCAGTGGCGCTGCTCGGAATCGGTGATGTGCGTGAATTCAGCGCCGATGGTGCGGCAATATGTCTGCTGCAACGCTTCGTGAATTTCGCGTAGGCTCGCTTCCTCTTTGCCGATGAACAGGTCGCCGGCACGGAAGGTCGTATCAAGATCGGCATTGGTCAAGCCGTAATGATTGATCGACAGGTCTGCAGGTGCAGGACGCTGCCACAGCCCCAGCGGGTCAAGCTGGGCTGCCTGGTGGCCACGCATACGGTAGGCCTGGATCAGTCGCAGTACTTCAACTTGCTTCTTCTCGTGCTCACTGCTCACGCTGCCGGCGGAAACCGGTTGGGCGCGGCGCTGGTTCTTTGCCAGCAGCACGAACTGATCGCGAATTGTTGCGTGCGATACATCGGTGGCAGCGTTGCCGTCTGAAGACAACGTCTGAAATTTGGTGCGCCATTCTTCTGGCACAGCGTTAGGGTCGTGCAGGTAGAGCTCATAAAGCTCTTCCACATAGGCAGCGTTACCACCTGAAAGATAGCCGCTGTTCCACATGCGCTGCATCACGCTTTCTTGCATGCTTGGTCACCCTCGATTTGGGGACACCACCGGCGAAAACACCGAGTTTGCTTGCAAAAGGCCAAGTGCAGCGACCAAAACAAGCCACTTAGGATCACGCTGATAGTTCGGGTACCAACCCGAATGCCCCTGCTTGTCTCATTTCTTCAAAATAAGAGCCGCGGCTTTGTAAGTCGCTGCTCAAGTTAAAACTACGGCGCCGGTTGAAGCCTGCGCCGCAGCATTTACGGGCACAACGGTCCTGCTTTACTACAACGTCAGTTACACGCCGCTTTGCAGCAGCATGTTACGGATGTGACCAATGGCCTTAGTCGGGTTCAGGCCTTTAGGACATACGTTGACGCAGTTCATGATCCCGCGGCAGCGGAATACGCTGAACGGGTCATCCAGCGAAGCCAGACGCTCGGACGTCTTGGTATCACGGCTGTCTGCCAGGAAGCGGTAGGCTTGCAGCAGGGCAGCTGGACCCAGGAACTTGTCCGGGTTCCACCAGAAGGACGGGCAGGATGTCGAGCAGCAAGCGCACAGGATGCACTCGTACAGGCCATCGAGCTTTTCACGTTCTTCCGGGGACTGCAGACGCTCGATGGCCGGAGCCGGCGTGTCGTTCTGCAGGAACGGCTTAACTTTCTCGTATTGCTTGTAGAAGATGCTCATATCGACGACCAGGTCACGGATAACCGGCAAACCTGGCAGTGGACGAACGATCAGCTTGTTGCCTTTGACCACGGCGGACAGCGGCGTGATGCACGCCAGGCCGTTTTTGCCGTTGATGTTCATGCCGTCGGAACCGCACACACCTTCACGGCAAGAGCGACGATAGGAGAAACCCTCGTCCTGCTCTTTGATCAGTGCCAGTACATCCAGCACCATCAGGTCTTTACCACCGGTATCGACCTGGAACTCCTGCATGAACGGCGCAGCGTCCTGATCAGGGTTGTAGCGATAAACACTGACTTTCAACATGGCAGCCACCCTTAGTAAGTCCGAATCTTCGGTTCAAACGTCGGCACCGTCTTCGGCGAGAAGTTCACGGCACGCTTGGTTACGCGCTTGTCACCCGGGAAGTACAGGGTGTGGCACAACCAGTTTTCGTCGTCGCGATCTTCAAAGTCTTCACGAGCGTGAGCACCACGGGACTCTTTACGAACCTCGGCGGCGATCGCCGTCGCTTCAGCCACTTCCAGCAGGTTTTGCAGCTCAAGGGCTTCGATACGAGCGGTGTTGAACGCCTGGCTCTTATCGTTGATCTTGACGTTGGCGATGCGCTTGCGCAGGTCAGCCAGTTGGGCAATACCCTTCTGCATGTATTCGCCGGTACGGAACACACCGAAGTAGTTCTGCATGCAGTTTTGCAGCTCGCGACGCAGGGTCGCTACGTCTTCGCCATCTGTGCGCTCGTTCAGAGCGTTCAGGCGCGCCAGGGCGGCTTCAATGTTGGCGTCGGTGGCGTCATCGTATTCGATGCCGTCGGTCAGCGCCTTCTCCAGGTGCAGGCCGGCCGCGCGACCGAATACCACCAGGTCAAGCAGCGAGTTACCGCCCAGGCGGTTGGCACCGTGAACCGATACGCAAGCCACTTCACCTACTGCGAACAGACCATGGATGATCTCGTCCTGGCCGTCGGCGTTCTGGGTGATTGCCTGGCCATGAATGTTGGTCGGCACGCCGCCCATCATATAGTGGCAAGTTGGAACCACCGGAACCGGAGCAACTACCGGGTCAACGTGGGCGAAGGTCTTGGACAGCTCGCAGATACCAGGCAGGCGGCTGTGCAGCACTTCTTCACCCAGGTGATCGAGCTTGAGCAGTACGTGGTCGCCATTCGGGCCACAGCCGTTACCGGCGATGATCTCTTTAACCATCGAACGAGCCACAACGTCACGGCCAGCCAAGTCTTTGGCGTTCGGAGCATAACGCTCCATGAAACGCTCGCCGTGCTTGTTGATCAGGTAACCACCTTCACCACGGCAACCTTCGGTCACCAGTACACCGGCGCCGGCGATGCCGGTCGGGTGGAACTGCCACATTTCGATGTCTTGTACCGGTACGCCAGCACGCAGGGCCATGCCGACGCCGTCACCGGTGTTGATCAGGGCGTTGGTGGTAGAAGCGTAGATACGACCTGCACCACCGGTCGCCAGCACAGTAGCCTTGGCGCGGATGTAAGTGGTTTCACCGGTTTCGATGCAGATGGCGATCACGCCGACGAACTCGCCCTTGCCGTTCTTCACTAGGTCAACCGCGTAGTACTCGTTCAGGAACGTGGTACCGGCTTTCAGGTTGCCTTGGTAAAGGGTATGCAGCAGCGCATGACCAGTACGGTCGGACGCAGCGCAAGTACGGGCAGCCTGCCCGCCTTTACCGTAATCCTTGGACTGGCCACCGAATGGGCGCTGGTAGATACGGCCTTGCTCGGTACGGGAGAACGGCAGACCCATGTGGTCCAGCTCGAACACCGCGGCCGGGCCTTCCTGACACATGTATTCGATAGCGTCCTGGTCACCGATATAGTCGGAACCCTTGACGGTATCGTACATGTGCCAGCGCCAGTCATCGTTCGGGTCGGCGGAGGCGATGGCGCAGGTGATGCCACCCTGGGCCGATACGGTGTGGGAGCGCGTCGGGAACACTTTGGTGATCACGGCAGTCTTGTGACCGCCCTGGGCCAGCTGCAGCGCAGCGCGCATGCCAGCACCGCCGCCACCAATAATGATGGCGTCGAATGAAATAGTTGGAATGTTAGCCATGAATCAGATACCCCAAAGAATCTGCACACCCCAGACGAAGTAAGCGAACATCGCGACGCCGCATACTGCCTGGAAGAGGAAACGTACTGCAGTCGCGGACTTGCCCAGCGCCATCGGCGTCAGGTAGTCAGTCGCGATGGTCCACATGCCAACCCAGGCGTGAGCGCCCAGGGCTACAAGGGCCAGCAGACTGAAGATTCGCATCGCATTGTGGGAAAACAGGCCGTGCCATTGCTCATAGCCGATGCCCGGGTTTGCGACGAGGTATCCGATCAGGAAAATGAAATAAGCCGCGAGAACGACCGCAGACACACGCTGTGCCATCCAGTCATAGAGGCCCGAACGCGACAGATTCGTTACGCTGGTTACCATATCCAAACTCCTGCCAGAACGATCAGCACCACGGAAATGGCGATGATGATTTTCGAGCCCAGGCGGCCGCCTTCCAGCGTCTCACCGATGCCCATGTCCATGATCAAGTGGCGCACACCGGCTACCAGGTGATACAGAAGAGAGGACAGGAGGCCCCATGCTACGAACTTGGCCAGCGGGCTGGTCAAGCATGCCTTCACCTCGGCGTATCCTTCCTCGGAACCCAGGGATTTGCTCAATGCATAAAGCATGATGCCCAAGCCCAGGAACAGGATGATGCCGGAAACACGGTGCAGGAACGACGTAACGCCGGTGATGGGGAGTTTGATGGTCCTTAGGTCTAGGTTTACAGGTCGTTGGCTATTCACGGCTTTTTTTCACACTGAAGAGCCCCTAACAATCAGGGCAAAGTTGTTGGGGAGTGCGACTGGTCAGGTAAGCACCACCCAGGGAGTGCGACCCCCAATGAAAGCAAGCCCAAAAGCCCTTGGCGGTCGGTGGCCGAGTATAGACAGTTAGGTTACTAATGACAACGCGCACACCTCACCCTAATAGCTGATTGCGCTGGCGGGATAAAAGGCGTAAATGGCAGGCAATTTCGACGAAAAAGTACGGTTAAAGCCTTCTGGCGCAAGACTTTAGGCAAATTGACATCTGGATTTATATCAATATAGTGGTGCGGGCCCTGCGTGGGGGGTCTGTCTGATGATTTGAAGCATAAATAGGAGGCCACATGGCTGACAAAAAAGCGCAGTTGATCATCGAGGGCGCAGCCCCCGTCGAGCTGCCCATTTTAACCGGCACCGTTGGTCCCGATGTTATCGACGTACGGGGCCTGACGGCCACGGGCCGTTTTACTTTCGACCCAGGCTTCATGTCGACCGCTTCCTGCGAGTCGAAGATCACCTATATCGATGGTGATAATGGCATTCTGCTTCATCGCGGCTACCCGATCGAGCAACTGGCTGAAAAGTCGGACTACCTGGAAACCTGCTACCTGCTGCTAAATGGCGAATTGCCAACAGCCGAGCAGAAAGCCCAGTTCGTCAGCACCGTGAAGAACCACACCATGGTTCACGAGCAGTTGAAGACCTTCTTCAACGGCTTCCGTCGCGACGCCCACCCGATGGCCGTCATGTGCGGTGTAGTAGGCGCCCTGTCGGCCTTCTATCACGACTCCCTGGACATCAATAACCCGCAGCATCGCGAAATTTCCGCGATCCGCCTGGTTGCCAAGATGCCGACCCTGGCCGCAATGGTTTACAAGTACTCCATGGGCCAACCCATGATGTACCCGCGCAACGACCTGACGTACGCGGAAAACTTCCTGCACATGATGTTCAACACCCCGTGCGAGATCAAACCGATCAGCCCGGTGCTCGCCAAGGCCATGGACCGGATCTTCATCCTCCACGCGGACCACGAGCAGAACGCTTCCACCTCCACCGTGCGCCTGGCGGGCTCTTCGGGTGCCAACCCGTTCGCCTGTATTGCCGCCGGCATCGCCGCACTGTGGGGCCCTGCCCACGGCGGTGCGAACGAAGCCGTATTGACCATGCTCGATGAAATCGGCGATGTGTCCAACATCGACAAATTCATCGCCAAGGCCAAGGACAAGAACGACTCGTTCAAGTTGATGGGCTTCGGTCACCGGGTCTACAAGAACCGCGACCCGCGCGCCACCGTCATGAAGCAGACCTGCGACGAAGTGTTGAAGGAACTGGGCATCAAGAACGATCCGCAACTCGAACTGGCCATGCGCCTGGAAGAGATCGCCCTGACCGACCCGTACTTCATCGAACGCTCGCTGTACCCGAACGTCGACTTCTACTCGGGGATCATCCTCAAGGCGATCGGCATTCCAACCAGCATGTTCACCGTGATCTTCGCCCTGGCGCGGACCGTGGGCTGGATCTCCCACTGGAAAGAAATGCTCTCCAGCCCGTACAAGATTGGTCGCCCGCGCCAGCTGTACACCGGCTACGAGTCGCGTGACATCACCAAGCTGGAAGATCGCAAGTAAGCACTTGATTGTATGTTTGTAATGAGAACGGCCTCCCTTAGTGGAGGCCGTTTTTGTTTGTGTGGCCTGATCTACCGTCATCGCAGGCAAGCCAGCTCCCACAGTCGATCGGGTTCACACAGTCAACCTGTGGGAGCCGGGCTTGCCCGCGATGAGGCCAGCCCAGGCAACACAAAAGACCCAGGCAAAAAAATACCCCGGCCTTGCGACCGGGGTATCTCTTATGCAACTGACAACTCAGTGATTAACCGCCCCGCTCGCCCCCAGGCCAGTCTGCGAACGCACAAACTGTGGGAAGTACAGCGCGCGCTCTTTCTCTGCCGCCGCCGACTTGTCGGTGATGGAGAAGAACCAGATGCCGACGAACGCAATGATCATCGAGAACAGCGCCGGGTACTCGTACGGGAAGATCGCCTTTTCATGGTGCAGGATCGAGACCCAGATGGTCGGGCCGAGGATCATCAGGCCCACGGCGCTGATCAAGCCCAGCCAGCCGCCAATCATGGCGCCACGGGTGGTGAGGTTTTTCCAGTACATGGAAAGCAGCAGCACCGGGAAGTTACAGCTGGCGGCGATGGAGAACGCCAGGCCGACCATGAACGCAATGTTCTGGCTTTCGAACAGGATACCCAGGCCGATGGCCAATACCCCCAAGGCTACGGTGGTGATCTTCGACACGCGAATCTCGTCCTTCTCGTTGGCCTTGCCTTTCTTGATCACGCTGGCATACAGGTCATGGGACACCGCCGAAGCACCCGCCAGGGTCAAGCCGGCAACCACCGCCAGGATGGTGGCAAACGCCACAGCCGAGATGAAGCCCAGGAAGATACTGCCGCCCACCGCGTTGGCCAGGTGCACCGCCGCCATGTTGTTGCCACCGAGCAAGGCGCCCGCTGCGTCCTTGAACGCCGGGTTGGTGCTGACCAGCAGGATCGCGCCGAAGCCGATGATGAAGGTCAGGATATAGAAGTAGCCGATGAAGCCGGTTGCGTACAGCACGCTCTTACGCGCTTCCTTGGCGTCGCTCACCGTGAAGAAGCGCATCAGGATGTGCGGCAGGCCAGCGGTACCGAACATCAGTGCCAGGCCCAGGGAGAATGCCGAGATCGGGTCTTTCACCAGGCCGCCGGGGCTCATGATCGCCTCACCTTTGGGGTGAACCTTGATCGCCTCGGAGAACAGCATGTTGAAGTCGAAGTTGACGTGCTTCATCACCATCAGCGCCATGAACGAGGCACCGGACAGCAACAGTACCGCCTTGATGATCTGCACCCAGGTGGTCGCCAACATACCGCCGAACAGCACGTACATGCACATCAGGATACCCACCAGGATCACCGCCACATGGTAATCAAGGCCAAACAGCAGTTGGATCAGCTTGCCCGCGCCGACCATCTGCGCGATCAGGTAGAACGCCACCACCACCAGCGAGCCACAGGCCGACAGGCTGCGGATCTGGGTTTGCCCCAGGCGATAGGACGCCACGTCGGCAAAGGTGTATTTGCCCAGGTTACGCAAGCGCTCGGCGATCAGGAACAGAATGATCGGCCAGCCCACCAGGAAGCCGATCGAGTAGATCAAGCCGTCGTAGCCGGAGGTGAACACCAGCGCGGAAATCCCCAGGAAGGACGCCGCCGACATGTAGTCACCGGCAATCGCCAGACCGTTCTGGAAACCGGTGATCTTGCCGCCCGCCGCATAGTAGTCCGCCGCCGATTTGTTGCGCTTGGACGCCCAGTAAGTGATGCACAGGGTGGCGCCGACAAACGCGACGAACATCACAATGGCCGAGATGTTCAGCGGTTGCTTGTGCACTTCACCGGTCAATGCGTCCGCCGCCCAAACGGCCGGAGCCAACAGCGAAGCACCGAATAGAGCCAATAGACGCCGGATCATTGCGCAGCCTCCTTGAGAATCGCATTGTTCAGGTCGTCAAATTCGCCGTTGGCCCGACGCACGTAGATGCCGGTGAGAATGAAGGCCGACACAATCAGCCCGACGCCCAGGGGAATGCCCCAGGTAATCGAGGAACCGGGGCTGATCTTGGCCCCCAGTACTTGTGGCCCGTAGGCAATCAACAGGATGAAAGCGGAGTAAAGCCCTAGCATGATCGCCGAGAGAATCCAGGCGAACCTTTCCCTTTTCCTGACCAGCTCCTTGAAACGCGGGCTGTTTTGAATCGAGAGGTAAATGCTGTCGTTCATTGTTTTTATCCTCGCAGCACAGCTTTTTATTATTTTGGAACGTATCCACTGTATGCGGCTGCGCAATGGGTTCCAGACGACCTTAGTAGTAGATCGAGCTTAGCGAGGATTTGTAAAAAATGTAGGAGCGAGCTTGCTCGCGAAAAACGTCAACGATAACGCGTTCATTCTGGATGATCGCGGTGCCTATGCGTTCTTCGCGAGCAAGCTCGCTCCTACAATTGGGGCGGGGTTATTTAGCGGTCCATTCGGCGACGCGCTCGGGGTGCTTGGCTACCCAGTCCTTGGCCGCGGCGTCCGGCTTGGCGCCTTCTTGAATCGCCAGCATGACTTCACCGATTTCATCCTTGGAGGCCCACTGGAATTTCTTCAGGAAGGCCGCGACTTCCGGCGCTTTCTTCTCCAGGCCCTTGCTGCCGATGCTGTTGACCGTTTCAGCAGCACCATAAATCCCTTTTGGGTCGTCCAGGAAACGCAGTTTCCACTTGGCGAACATCCAGTGCGGCACCCAACCGGTGACCGCAATCGACTCCTGCTTGTCTTCGGCACGGGTCAGTTCGGCAATCATCGCCGCACCCGAGCTGGCTTGCAGTTTGTAGTCCAGGCCATATTGCTTGATGGCTTCGTCGGTCTTGAGCATTACGCCTGAACCGGCGTCGATGCCGACGATCTTGTTCTTGAAGGTGGTATCGGTCTTGAGGTCTTCGATGGACTTGGCCTTGACGTACTCCGGCACGATCAAGCCGATCTTGGCGTCCTTGAAGTTGGGGCCGTAGTCGACCACCTTGTCCTTGTTCTTGGTCCAGTATTCACCGTGGGTTACAGGTAGCCAGGCGGAGAGCATGGCATCGAGTTTGCCGGTGGCGACGCCCTGCCACATGATCCCGGTGGCAACCGCTTGCAGTTTTACGTCGTAGCCGAGCTTTTGCTTGATCACCTCTGCCGCCACATGAGTGGTGGCCACGCTGTCGGACCAGCCGTCCACGTAGCCGATGCTCAGGGTCTTGCTGTCGGCACTGGCCAGTGAGGAGCCCATCGCAACTACCAGAGTGGCAGCTGCGCCCAAGAGTCGTCGCATCTTCATAGTACTTCCCCGAAAGTGCTGCGCCCGACGGATGCCGAGCGACGTCAAACTGTTGTTATAGGGTGCACCGCGCCCCCTTCACGCGCATCGATCCGGTTGCTGAGGCATCAGTGGAGTACTGACAGTTTTATCTTCAACCTGCGTAGGCATTTGCCCTGCTCTGTCAGCGACCTTGGTTGAGCAAGAAACGACATCACATCGCCAGTAGGACGCTTTGTAGGCGTTATCGCCAGAATCCCGCCCGAAGTTTGCATGTCAAAATTATGCAGCCGCACTGGGCTGCGGCAAATCCGGGTAAGATGCGCGCCTTTGCTCCCCCAGATAAGCCGACCATGCCCGCGACTGCCCGCTTCCCTGCCCTGCCCTATTTCTTTGCCTTGATCCTCGGCGTGCTTGCCCTTGCCGGCTACTGGTACGGCCTCGGCCGGCCCGTGGTATTGCCGGACGTCGCCAGCGCCAGCCATAAGCTGCAATGTGCGTCCTACACGCCGTTCGACAAAGACCAATCCCCATTCGACCAACCGTTCGCGCTGCGCCCCGAGCGCATGGACGCCGACCTGGCGCTGCTCGCCACGCGTTTTGAGTGCATTCGCACCTATTCCATGACCGGCCTGGAAGCCCTGCCGGACATGGCGCGCAAGCATGGGTTGAAGGTGATGGCCGGGGCCTGGGTCAGCAGTGACCCCGTGGCGACTCAAAAAGAGATCAACGAGTTGATCGCGGCGGCCAACGCCAGCCCGGACGTGGTGACCTCGGTGATCGTCGGCAACGAAGCCCTGCTGCGCAAGGAAGTCACTGCCAAGCAACTGGTGGCGCTGATCCATCAGGTTAAAAGCCAGATCAAGCAGCCCGCCACCTATGCCGATGTCTGGGAATTTTGGTTGCAACACCCGGAAATCGAGCCGGCGGTGGACTTCCTGACCATTCACCTGCTGCCGTATTGGGAAGATGAGCCATCCGGCATCGACCAGGCGCTCAAGCACGTGGGCGATGTGCGCCAGACCTTCGGCCATAAATTCGCGCCCAAGGACATCGTGATCGGCGAAACCGGCTGGCCCAGCGAGGGTCGCCAGCGCGAAACCGCCGTGCCCAGCCGGGTCAATGAAGCCAGGTTCATGCGTGGCTTCGTGGCCATGGCCGAAGCCAATGGCTGGCGCTACAACCTGATCGAAGCCTTTGACCAGCCATGGAAGCGCGCCAGTGAAGGGGCTGTGGGCGGTTACTGGGGGCTGTTCGATGCAGACCGTCAGGACAAAGGCGTTCTCGCAGGCCCTGTGACCAATGTGCCGTACTGGCCGCTGTGGCTGGGCGTCGGCGGGCTCATCCTGCTTGGCACCCTGGTGCTCGGCGGCCGCGTTCGCAGCCCGCGCTCTGCGTTAATACTGCCATTGCTCGGTGCCGTGGCGGCATGTTCCATCGGCAGTTGGGCCGAACTGACCCGCGTTACCGCGCGCTTCAACGATGAATGGGTATGGGCAGGCTTGCTGGTGGTGTTGAACCTGCTGGTGCTGGCGCACGCCGCCCTGGCCCTCAGCGCCCGGGAAGGCTGGCGTGAGCGCGGGTTCCACTGGCTGGAGCAGCGCGCCGGCTGGCTGGTGGCAATCGCCGGGTTTGCCGGTGCGGTGATGATGCTGGCGCTGGTGTTTGACCCGCGCTATCGCAGCTTCCCAAGCGCAGCGCTGGTGCTGCCGGCCCTGGTGTACCTGGTACGCCCGGTAACCGGGCCGCGTCGGGAGATTGCATTGCTGGCCTTTATCATCGGTGCCGGCATTGCGCCGCAGTTGTACCGTGAAGGGCTGTTGAACCAGCAGGCCTGGGGTTGGGCAGTGGTCAGCGTGCTGATGGTTGCGGCTTTGTGGCGTTGCTTGCGGGTGCGCAAGGCTTGACACCGCTATCGCAGGCAAGCCAGCTCCCACCGTTGATTGGGTTCACACATTTCTATCTGTGAGCACGGTCAACTGTGGGAGCTGGCTTGCCTGCGATGAGGCCACATCAGGCCCCGCGCGGCTTCCTGACCAACCGCAACCCCGCAATCACCACTGCAAACACCGCAAACGTCGTGTTGTACAACGCCAGCGCCGGCAACCCGAACACCAACCCCACCACCGCCAACGCCCACCCCGCACGCCCCGGTACAAAAAAGCCCAGCACCGAGGTGATCAACGCCGCCCACCCCAGCAGCTTGAAATGAATCATCAAACCCAAATTCGAACGCACCTGGCACTCCCAGCGGCTGGCCTCATCCGCACAGATGCCAACCCATTGCCCATCCTCCATAAAGCCATAGCGTGCGGCATAACTGGCGGCCAGCCATAACGGCAGGGCAATAAGCAGCAGGATCAACGGCAAACGACGGGACATGGGGCACTCCGATAGGCAAAAACGGCGCCCAGCTTAATCCCACGGCGGCCGTTAGCAAGGTGTTCGCACAGATATCTGTTCAACAAAGCATGGCAAAGTGTATCGTCTCGCTACTATTACCCCGATTCCGACGTTTTTTTCCGACTTTTCGTGCCGAGTGCTGGCACTTCGGTGACAAGGCGGTGGTCATAGCCTGCGAACTTCATTCAGCCCGTTCCTCTTAGGGATTAAGTCATGCTCCGTTCCTTGCGCTGTGCTGCCTTGCTGGGCAGCCTATTTTTGAGTGCGTCAGCACTGGCCGTCGATATCGACCAAGCCAGCTATGGCTACCCTTTGACCAACCCGTTCGAAGCGACCATCGCCACCACACCTCCCGATCTGCGGCCAACCCTGCCGACCGATGACGAGATCAACCAGTCCGACTACACCCTGACGATGCGCCCCGAGCGCGAGTTCAGCCTGCCGGACAATTTCTGGGCGGTGAAGAAACTCACCTACCGCATTGCCAAGCAGGACCGCGCCGCGCCTTTGATCTTCCTCATCGCCGGCACCGGTGCACGCTTTGACAGCAGCATCAACGAATACCTGAAAAAACTGTATTACCAGGCCGGCTACCATGTGGTGCAGCTGTCCTCGCCGACCAGCTTCGACTTCATCAGCGCCGCTTCGCGCTTCGCCACCCCGGGCATCACCCAGGAAGACGCCGAAGACATGTACCGCGTGATGCAGGCCGTGCGCGCACAGAACGCCTCGTTGCCCGTGACCGATTTCTACCTCACCGGCTACAGCCTGGGCGCCCTGGATGCGGCGTTTGTCAGCAAGCTGGACGAGACCCGCCGCAGCTTCAACTTCAAGAAAGTGCTGCTGCTCAACCCGCCGGTCAACCTCTACACCTCGATCACCAACCTCGACAAGCTGGTACAGACCGAGGTCAAGGGCATCAACAACAGCACCACTTTCTATGAGTTGGTGCTGAGCAAACTGACACGTTACTTCCAGCAAAAAGGCTATATCGACCTTAACGATGCCCTGCTTTATGACTTCCAGCAGTCCAAGCAGCACCTGACCAATGAACAGATGGCCATGCTGATCGGCACCTCGTTCCGCTTCTCGGCCGCCGACATTGCCTTCACTTCGGACTTGATCAACCGACGTGGCCTGATTATTCCGCCCAAGTACCCGATTACCGAAGGCACCAGCCTCACGCCGTTCCTCAAGCGTGCCCTGCAGTGCGACTTCGACTGCTACCTCACCGAACAAGTGATCCCAATGTGGCGCGCGCGTTCCGATGGCGGCAGCCTGCTGCAACTGATCGACCAGGTCAGCCTCTACGCCCTCAAGGACTACCTGCGCGACAGCCCGAAAATCGCCGTGATGCATAACGCCGACGACGTGATCCTCGGCCCTGGCGACCTGGGCTTCCTGCGTAAAACTTTCGGCGATCGCTTGACCGTCTACCCGCTGGGCGGCCACTGCGGCAACCTTAATTACCGCGTCAACGCCGACGCCATGCTGGAGTTCTTCCGTGGCTAAATATCTTCTGCTGCTCGCCGCACTGATGTGCGCAGGCGTGGCCAATGCCGACAACAGCAAGGCCCAAGAACCCGTCAAGGTCGATGCCGACGGCTTCAAGGAGCCGCTGACCAAGCTCAAGTTCAACCCAGGCTTGGACCAGCGCGAATTCGAGCGTTCCACGCTCACCGCGCTCAACGTCTACGACCCACTGGAGTCGTGGAACCGCCGCGTGTACCACTTCAACTATCGCTTCGACCAGTGGGTGTTCCTGCCGGTGGTGAACGGTTACCGCTATGTCACGCCGAGCTTTCTGCGCACCGGCGTGAGCAACTTCTTCAACAACCTGGGCGATGTGCCTAACCTGATGAACAGCTTGTTGCAGCTCAAGGGCCACCGCTCCCTGGAAACCACCGGGCGCCTGCTGGTCAACACCACCATTGGCATCGCGGGCCTGTGGGACCCGGCCACCGCCATGGGCCTGCCGCGCCAGAGCGAAGACTTCGGCCAGACCCTGGGCTTCTACGGTGTACCGGGGGGTGCTTACCTGATGCTGCCGATCTTCGGCCCGTCGAACCTGCGTGACACCGGCGGCCTGCTGGTGGACTACAGCGCCGAATCGCAGATCAACTTCCTCAACGTGTCTGAAGTCAGCTCCAACCACCCGGAAGTCTGGGCCCTGCGCGCCGTGGACAAGCGCTACCAGACCAGCTTCCGCTACGGCCAGATGAACTCGCCATTCGAGTATGAGAAGGTGCGGTATATCTACACCGAATCGCGCAAGTTGCAGATCGCCGAGTAAACAGCAGCGATAAAAAAAGGCCATTCGATTGAATGGCCTTTTTTATGCCTGCGGTTTCACCCTCGCAGTGCTTTCCAACCTTTACCTGCCACGCTGACCACTGCAAGGACGACAGCGCCGGCAATGATCCCCGCTACCGCATTAAGCAGCGTCGGCATCAGCCACGCGAACGCGCCGGTGCTCTGGCTCACGGTTTCGATCCAATGATGCACCGCAGGCACGCCATGGGTGAGGATGCCGCCACCGACCATGAACATCGCCGCGGTGCCGATCACTGACAGGCTCTTCATCATGTAGGGGGCCGCGCTCAGGATCGCGCCGCCAATACTTCGCGCCACCTGACCCGGCTTCTGCGTCAACCACAGCCCCAGGTCGTCGAGCTTGACGATACCGGCCACCAATCCATATACGCCGATGGTCATGACAATGGCGATACCCGACAGCACGATCACCTGCTGCGTGAGCTGCGCGTCGGCGACGATGCCGAGGGTGATGGCAATGATTTCGGCCGACAGAATAAAGTCGGTACGGATCGCGCCCTTGATCTTGTCCTTCTCGAACGCCACCAGATCGGTTGCCGGGTCGGCTACCGCCTCAGTCAATTGTGCGTGTTCGGCCTGGTCTTCTGCCTTGCTGTGCAAGAATTTGTGGGCGAGTTTTTCGAAGCCCTCGAAACACAGATAGGCGCCGCCGAGCATCAACAGCGGTATCACCGCCCAGGGTGCAAAGGCGCTGATCAACAGGGCCATCGGCACCAGGATCAATTTGTTGATAAACGAGCCCTTGGCCACCGCCCACACCACGGGGATTTCCCGCTCGGCGCGCACGCCGGAGACCTGCTGGGCATTCAGCGCAAGGTCATCGCCGAGCACGCCCGATGTCTTCTTGGCGGCCATTTTTGTCATCAGCGCGACGTCATCGAGTACCGCGGCGATATCGTCGATCAACACCAACAAGCTGCTTCCTGCCATGAACCGGACTTCCATTAGAGAGAGATGGCGCGAGCATAACGCGGCGCAAGGCCTTGTGGGCAGATTGTTGAGGCCTGCGGATGGCCGGTGCTACCATGCGCAACCGCCTGTCATGGCAAGGAAACGTCTGGTTTATGAGCAGCATTCGCGAGCGCAACAAAGAAAAAATCCTGCGGGCGGCGAGCGAGGAGTTTGCCGACAAGGGCTTCGCCGCGACCAAAACCAGCGACATCGCCGCCAAGGCCGGGCTGCCCAAGCCCAACGTCTATTACTACTTCAAGTCCAAGGACAACCTCTACCGCGAGGTGCTCGAAAGCATTATCGAGCCGATCCTGGCCGCCTCTACGCCGTTCAATCCCGACGGTGAGCCCAAGGAGGTGTTGAGCAACTACATCCGCTCCAAAATCCGCATCTCCCGCGACCTGCCGTTCGCCTCCAAGGTGTTCGCCAGCGAAATCATGCACGGCGCCCCACACCTGAGCGCCGACCAGGTTGAACAGCTCAATGCCCAGGCCAAGCACAATATCGACTGCATCCAGAGCTGGGTTGACCGTGGCCTGATCGCAGCGATAGACCCCAACCACCTGATGTTCAGCATCTGGGCAGCCACCCAGACCTATGCCGATTTCGACTGGCAGATCTCGGCAGTGACCGGCAAGGCCAAGCTGGATGAAGCCGATTATGAGGCGGCGGCGCAGACGATTATTCGGTTGGTGCTCAAGGGGTGTGAGCCGGATTGATAGACCGCGCAGAGGCTATCGCAGGCAAGCCAGCTCCCACATCGTCCAGCGTCGTACACACTATGTATGAACACCGCAAAGCCCCTGTGGGAGCGGGCTGCCCGCGATAGCGCCCTCCCAGAAACATCCTGCCAAAAGCTCACAGAACAGCCTCAGCCACCGAGATCTAGCCTCTCAGAACCCCATCTGAAGAGAGGCCAAGGAATGCCTGATCGAGCTACATCGCACCGCCTGCGTATCGGCAGATTCAGCGAGTCCAACCGCATCTATCTGATCACCACCAACACTCATGAACGTGTGCCGATGTTCAATGACTTTCATCTGGGTCGCTTGGTCGTCTGGCAATTCAGACTCGCCCAATACCAAGGGCTGGCACATTCTCTGGCTTGGGTGGTGATGCCCGACCACTTCCACTGGCTGATCGAACTGCAACAAGGTTCGCTGGGAGATCTGATGTGTCAGGTGAAATCCAAAAGTACCCGGAGCGTAAACGGTGCTACTGGCCGCAAGGGGCGGCTATGGCAAACCAGCTTTCATGACCGGGCTCTGCGCAAGGACGATGACTTGGTGAAAATGGCCAGGTATGTGGTTGCTAACCCGCTGAGAGCTGGGCTGGTGAAGCGGATTGGCGACTATCCGCTGTGGGATGCTGTTTGGGTATAGGGTCAAGACCGAGGCGCCCCTTTCGCGAGCAAGCCCGCTCCCACATTTGGAATGCATTCACCTGTGGGAGCGGGCTTGCTCGCGAAGAGGCCCTATCCATCAGCCCAGATTCAAGCCGACACCCCCGCATCCGCCATCAACCCCACTCCCTCTATCGCCGTGATCGCACACTGCTCGTCAATATCGGACGTGTCCCCGCTGATTCCGATTGCGCCCAGCACCATGCCGCTCTGATCCCGAATCAACACCCCACCCGGCGCCGGCACGACGCTGCCCTGCCCCAGGCTGTTCAACGCCGCGATAAACGCCGGGCGCTGTTGGGCGTCCAGCGCCAGCAAACGTGAACCCTTGCCCAGGGCGATGGCGCCCCAGGCCTTGCCGATGGCGATTTGCGGGCGTAGCAGGCTGGCGCCGTCTTCGCGCTGCAGGGCGACCAGGTGGCCGCCGCTGTCGAGCACGGCGATGGTCAGTGGCGCAGCCGAAATGGTGCGGCCTGCGGTGAGGGCCTGGGTGGCCAGTTGGGTGGCGAGTTTCAAGGTTAAAGCGCTCATAGGTGCCGTCCTTATCTTGTTATGGGTAACGCGGTGAGGTCTGTTTGATCAGATGCTCGATCACACAAATAGAACACAATGATATTTGTTTTTGTATACAATATTTTCCAACAAAGGCTCCATACGTCGAAAAAAGCGCTTCCGACGAATGCAAAGGTCAGTTTACGAAAGGCATTGACCAACGCCGCTCGCCGTGAATACACTTTGGACAGACACCACTTGTATACAATTACAAAACGCAAGAGGCACCAAAACCATGAGCAAAATGAGAGCAATCGAAGCCGCCGTCCTGGTGATGCGCCGTGAAGGTGTGGATACCGCCTTCGGCATCCCAGGCGCCGCGATCAACCCGCTGTATTCGGCCTTGCAGAAGGTGGGTGGCATCGATCACGTCCTTGCTCGCCACGTTGAAGGCGCCTCGCACATGGCCGAGGGCTACACCCGCACCAAGGCCGGCAATATCGGCGTGTGCATCGGCACATCCGGCCCGGCAGGTACCGACATGGTCACCGGCCTGTACAGCGCCTCGGCCGACTCGATCCCGATCCTGTGCATCACCGGCCAAGCCCCTCGCGCCCGGATGCACAAGGAAGACTTCCAGGCCGTGGACATCACCAGCATCGTCAAACCGGTGACCAAGTGGGCAACCACGGTGCTGGAACCCGGCCAAGTGCCTTACGCGTTCCAGAAAGCCTTCTATGAAATGCGCTCCGGCCGCCCGGGCCCGGTGCTGATCGACCTGCCGTTCGACGTACAGATGGCCGAGATCGAATTCGACATCGACGCCTACCAGCCGCTGCCTCTGGCCAAGCCGCTGGCGACCCGTGTGCAGGTGGAAAAAGCCCTGGCCCTGCTCGATGCAGCCGAACGCCCACTGCTGGTGAGCGGTGGCGGCGTGATCAACGCCGACGCCAGCGAGTTGCTGGTGGAGTTCGCTGAGTTGACCGGCATCCCGGTGATCCCGACCCTGATGGGTTGGGGCACGATCCCGGACGACCACCCGCTGATGGTGGGCATGGTCGGCCTGCAAACCTCGCACCGCTACGGCAACGCCACGATGCTCAAGTCGGACGTGGTGCTGGGCATCGGCAACCGCTGGGCCAACCGTCACACCGGTTCGGTCGAGGTGTACACCGAGGGCCGTAAATTCATTCACGTCGACATCGAGCCGACCCAGATTGGCCGCGTGTTCACGCCGGACCTGGGCATCGTTTCCGACGCCGGCTCCGCGCTGACAATGTTCATCGAAGTGGCCCGCGAGTGGAAAGCCGCCGGCAAGCTCAAGGACCGCAGTGCCTGGTTGCATGACTGCCAACAGCGCAAGGCCACCCTGCACCGCAAGACTCACTTCGACAACGTGCCGGTCAAGCCGCAGCGCGTGTACGAAGAGATGAACCAGGTGTTCGGCAAAGACACCTGCTACGTCAGCACCATCGGCCTGTCGCAGATTGCCGGCGCGCAATTTCTGCATGTGTACAAGCCACGTCACTGGATCAACTGCGGCCAAGCCGGCCCATTGGGCTGGACCATTCCGGCAGCGCTGGGCGTGGTCAAGGCCGACCCGAGCCGCAAAGTGGTGGCCTTGTCGGGCGACTATGACTTCCAGTTCATGATCGAAGAACTGGCGGTGGGCGCGCAGTTCAAGCTGCCGTACATCCACGTGGTGGTAAACAACTCTTACCTGGGCCTGATCCGCCAAGCCCAGCGTGGGTTCGAGATGGACTACTGCGTGCAGCTGTCCTTCGACAACCTCAACGCCCCGGAACTCAACGGCTATGGCGTCGACCATGTGGCGGTTGCCGAGGGCCTGGGCTGCAAGGCGCTGCGTGTGTTCGAGCCAGGCCAGATCCAACCGGCCTTGCGCCGCGCCCAAGAGATGATCGAAGAATTCAAGGTGCCGGTGATCGTTGAGATTATTCTGGAACGGGTGACCAATATTTCCATGGGCACCGAGATCAACGCCGTCAATGAATTCGAAGATCTGGCCCTGGTCGGCAACGATGCGCCGACTGCCATTTCCCTGCTCGATTAAGGAGAACCCTATGCCGCGCTTTGCTGCCAACCTGTCCATGCTGTTTACCGAACAGGATTTCCTTGCTCGCTTCAAAGCGGCTGCCGATGCCGGTTTCCAAGGCGTGGAGTACCTGTTCCCGTATGAATTCAGCTCTGCCGACATCAAGGCGCAGCTGGACGCCAACGGCCTGACCCAGGTGCTGTTCAACCTGCCAGCCGGTGACTGGGCCAAGGGCGAACGCGGCCTGGCTTGCCACCCGGACCGGGTCGAGGAGTTCCGTGCCGGGGTCAAGCTGGCTATCGCCTATGCCCAGGTATTGGGCAACACCCAGGTCAACTGCCTGGCGGGTATCCGGCCACAAGGCGTTGATGACGAGACCGTAGAAAAGACCTTCGTCGCCAACCTCAAGTACGCCGCCGAAAAGCTGCAGGCAGCGGGTATCAAGCTGGTGATGGAGATGATCAACACCCGCGACATTCCGGGCTTCTACCTCAACAACACGGCGCAGGCCCTGTCGATTCGCGAGCAAGTGGGCAGCGCCAACCTGTTCCTGCAATACGACATCTACCACATGCAAATCATGGAAGGCGACCTGGCGCGGACCATGGCG
The DNA here is from genome assembly GCF_029960685.1 of Pseudomonas sp. AL10. Lineage (NCBI taxonomy): Bacteria > Pseudomonadati > Pseudomonadota > Gammaproteobacteria > Pseudomonadales > Pseudomonadaceae > Pseudomonas > Pseudomonas sp. AL10. The sequence goes on along the minus strand of NZ_JASBQZ010000018.1, from coordinate 17,755 downwards.
ACGCACCTGGGCGAGATCAACCACATCCAACTGGCGGACAACCCAGGGCGCAACGAGCCAGGGACCGGTGAGATCAACTACCGCTTCCTGTTCGAGCATCTGGACCGCATTGGTTACGCGGGTTGGGTCGGCTGTGAGTACAAGCCGTTGACCACCACCGAGGCGGGTTTGGGTTGGCTCAAGACCCATAACGCCATCTGACAACAGACACGACACCAAACAATGTGGGAGCTGGCAAGCCAGCTCCCACATTAAAAGAGGATTTTGATCATGGCTAAAATCGGATTTATCGGCACCGGCATCATGGGCCAACCCATGGCCGCCAACCTGCAGAAAGCAGGCCATCAACTGTTTCTCTCCGAACATCACGGCAAGGCACCGGCTGAACTGATCAGCGCCGGCGCCGTGGCCCTGGCCAACCCGCAACAAGTGGCCCAGGAAGCCGAGTTCATCATCGTCATGGTGCCCGACACCCCACAAGTCGATGACGTGCTGTTTCGCGCCGACGGCGTGGCTGCGGGCCTGTCACCGAAGAAGGTGGTAATCGACATGAGCTCGATCTCCCCGACCGCCACCAAAGCGTTCGCCGCCAAGGTCAACCAGGCCGGCGCGCAGTACCTGGACGCCCCGGTGTCCGGTGGTGAAGTCGGCGCCAAGGCCGGCACCTTGAGCATCATGGTCGGCGGCGAGCCGCAGACTTTTGAACGCGCACTGCCGCTGTTCCAGAGCATGGGCAAGAACATCACCCTGGTGGGCGGCAATGGCGATGGCCAGACCGCCAAGGTGGCCAACCAGATCATCGTTGCCCTGAACATCCAGGCGGTGGCCGAAGCGTTGTTGTTCGCCTCCAAAAACGGCGCCGACCCAGCCAAGGTGCGTGAAGCGCTGATGGGTGGCTTTGCATCGTCCAAGATCCTGGAAGTGCACGGCGAGCGCATGATCAAGGGCACCTTCGACCCGGGTTTCCGCATCAACCTGCACCAGAAGGACCTGAACCTGGCATTGGCCGGCGCCAAGGAACTGGGGATCAACCTGCCGAACACCGCCGGCACCCAGCAAGTGTTCAGCACCTGCACCGCAATTGGCGGCGGCAACTGGGACCACTCGGCACTGATCAAGGGCCTGGAGCATATGGCGAACTTCTCGATTCGCGATAAATAACCCACACCGCTGATCGTTCCCACGTTCCGCGTGGGAATGCCTCTTGTGACGCTTCGCGTCACGCTTTGGGCGCAGAGCGTCCCGGACTGCATTCCCACGCAGAGCGTGGGAACGATCGCAGAGCGTGGGAACGATCGCTGCACCTCTAATAACAAGAATCCCCCGGGAGCCCGCTTATGTCGGTCGATCCGCAACACCTGCTTCGCGAGCTGTTTGCCACAGCCATCGACGCCGCCCACCCCCGGCAAGTCCTCGAACCCTACCTGCCTGCCGACCGCAGTGGCCGTGTGATCGTGATCGGCGCCGGCAAAGCCGCGGCCGCCATGGCGCTGGTTGTCGAAGACTGTTGGCAGGGCGAAGTCTCGGGCCTGGTGGTCACCCGCTATGGCCACGGCGCGCCATGCAAAAAAATCGAAGTAGTCGAAGCCGCCCACCCGGTTCCGGATGCAGCCGGCCTTGCCGTGGCCCAGCGCGTGCTGGAACTGATCAGCCATCTGGGCGAAAACGACCGCGTGATCTTCCTGCTCTCCGGCGGTGGCTCGGCACTACTCGCCCTGCCCGCCGAGGGCATCACCCTGGCGGACAAGCAAGCCATCAACAAAGCCCTGCTTAAATCCGGCGCCACCATTGGCGAGATGAATTGCGTGCGCAAGCACCTCTCGGCGATCAAGGGCGGGCGCTTGGCCAAGGCCGCGTGGCCGGCCACGGTGTACACCTACGCGATCTCCGACGTGCCGGGTGACCAGGCCACGGTGATTGCCTCGGGCCCGACGGTCGGCGACCCGAGCACCTCGCAACAGGCCCTGGCGATCCTCAAGCGCTACCACATCGACGCCCCCGCTTCGGTGCGCAGTTGGCTTAACAACCCCGCCTCGGAAACCGTCAAGCCCGGCGACCCGGTGCTTGCTCGCAGCCACTTCCAATTGATCGCCCGCCCGCAGCAATCGCTTGAAGCGGTGGCGGTCAAAGTACGCCAGTCCGGTTTCAGCCCGCTGATCCTCGGTGACCTTGAAGGCGAAGCCCGCGATGTGGCCAAGGTACACGCCGGCATCGCCCGGCAGATCGTGCAGCACGGCCAGCCATTGGCGGCGCCGTGCGTGATTCTTTCGGGGGGCGAAACCACCGTCACCGTACGCGGCGACGGCCGTGGCGGGCGCAATGCGGAATTCCTCTTGAGCCTCACCGACAGCCTCAAGGGCCTGCCCGGCGTGTACGCCCTGGCCGGCGATACCGATGGCATCGACGGTTCAGAAGACAACGCCGGCGCGATCATGACCCCCTGCAGCTACCGCCGTGCCGAAGCCCTGGGCTTGTCGGCCAGTGATGAGCTGGACAACAACAACGGCTACGGCTATTTCGCCGCCCTGGGCGACTTGATCGTCACCGAGCCGACGCGCACCAACGTCAACGACTTGCGCGCCATCCTGATCCTTGAGACTGCCAACCATGACGCCTGACAAGAAGGTCAAAATCCTCGCCACCCTGGGCCCGGCCACCGACGGTATCGACGACATCCTTGAGCTGGTGGAGGCCGGGGTGAATATCTTCCGCCTCAACTTCAGCCACGGCGACCACGCCGACCATGCCCAGCGCTACCAGTGGATTCGCCAGGTCGAGCGCCAGCTCAACTACCCGCTCGGTATCCTCATGGACCTGCAAGGGCCGAAGCTGCGGGTGGGACGCTTTGCCGAGGGCAAGGTGCAACTGGTGCGCGGCCAGGCCCTGCGCCTGGACCTGGATGAAACCCTGGGCGACCAACGCCGGGTCAACCTGCCCCACCCGGAAATCATCGCGGCCCTGGAGCCGGGCATGGACCTGCTGCTCGACGACGGCAAGCTGCGCCTGCGCGTGATCACCAAGCATGCCGACGCCATCGACACCACCGTGCTCAATGGCGGCGAACTGTCTGACCGCAAAGGTGTGAACGTCCCACAAGCGCTGTTGGAACTGAGCCCACTCACCGCCAAGGACCGTCGCGACCTGAGCTTCGGCCTGGAGCTGGGTGTGGACTGGGTGGCGCTGTCGTTTGTGCAGCGCCCGGAAGACATTCGCGAAGCCCGCGAACTGATCGGCGATAAAGCGTTTCTGATGGCCAAGATCGAGAAACCTTCGGCGGTGCAGCGGCTGCAAGAAATCGCCGAACTGAGCGACGCGATCATGGTGGCCCGGGGTGATTTGGGTGTGGAAGTGCCGGCCGAGAGCGTGCCGCAGATCCAGAAAGACATCATCAGCACCTGCCGCCAACTGGGTAAGCCGGTGGTGGTGGCCACGCAGATGCTCGAATCCATGCGCTTCTCGCCGGCACCCACCCGCGCCGAAGTCACCGATGTCGCCAACGCGGTGGCCGAAGGTGCAGATGCGGTGATGCTGTCAGCGGAAACCGCCTCGGGCGAGTACCCGCTGGAAGCGGTGCAGATGATGAGCAAGATCATCCGCCAAGTGGAAAACGGCCCGGACTACCAGGCGCAGCTGGATGTCAGCCGGCCCAAGGCGGATGCCACGGTGTCGGACGCCATCAGCTGTGCGATCCGCCGCATCAGCAGCATCCTGCCGGTGGCGGTGCTGGTGAACTACAGCGAGTCCGGCAGTTCCAGCTTACGCGCGGCGCGGGAACGGCCGGTTGCGCCGATCCTCAACCTCACGCCCAACTTGTCCACGGCGCGACGCCTGAGCGTGGCGTGGGGCGTGCACTCGGTGGTCAATGATCGGCTGCGCCAGGTGGATGAGGTGTGTTCCACCGCGCTGGAAATTGCCCAGGCCCAGGGCATGGCGCAGCGTGGCGATACCTTGGTGATTACCGCGGGGGTGCCGTTCGGGCAGCCGGGGTCGACCAACTCGCTGCGCATAGAGACGCTGATTTAGCGCCTGTCAGGGCCTCATCGCGGGCAAGCCCGGCTCCCACATTTGATCGAGTTTGCATGTCGAACATCAATCAAATGTGGGAGCTGGCTTGCCTGCGATGAGGGCAACTCGGTCTTATTGACTCAACCCAAATGCACAACCCAACCTGCCCCGACTGGGCCGAAGCCCTGCTCAACGGCTTCAGCCAAATCTTCCTGCAGCGCCATCCGCTGTGCGGACTGCTGTGTCTGCTGGCGATTCTGATCGGCGCCCCGGCCTTGCTTGGCGGGGCCTTGCTGGGGGGAGTCGCAGGGTTGCTCACGGCCCAGCGCCGGGGGTATCCCAAGGCCGAGCGCCAGGCCGGGCTGTATAGTTACAACGGCGTACTGCTGGGCCTGTTGATCAGCCAGCACTTTGCCTGGTCGGCGCTGGTGCCGCCGCTGATCCTGGCGTGCGGCGGCTTGAGTGCCATCCTCACCCGGCACTGGTTGAAACACGCGACCCAGCCCCAGGATTTACCGGCCTATACCGCGCCCTTTGTGGGTCTGGGTTGGTTGCTGCTCGGCCAGAGTCCTGAAAACACCCTTGCACTGATCGAGCCCGACACTGTCGCTGTAGTGGCCGCGCCCTTCGCCGGCCTTGGGCAAATCATGCTGCTGGACCAGCCCCTGGCGGGTGTACTGATCGCCCTGGGCTTGCTGCTGGCCGACCGCCGCGCCGCCGCGTGGGCCTTGGGCGGCGCCACTCTCGGCATGCTGGCCGGCTGGTGGCTGAATGACCCCACTGGCGCCCTGCTCGGCCTGCACAGTTATAACCCCGCGCTGGCCGCCCTGGCCCTGTGCTCGTCACGTCGCCAGCCCTGGTTGCCACTGCTGGGCATTGGCCTGGCCATCCTGCTCACCCCGGGCTTTGCCGGCCTACACCTGCCCGCGCTGACCGCGCCGTTTATCCTCGCGTGCTGGCTGGTGCGCGCCGGTCAGCGAATGCTGCACAAGCCTCACATGGACAGCCCGTTCGAATCGCCCTAGGCTTGCTCGATATTCGTTTCAGGCAGGGTTTATGGACAGCAACAACGACTGGCGCCAGCGCCTCTACATCATGGTGTTCCAAAGCGACACCGTCGCCGGGCGGCGCTTTGACGGCATCCTGCTGCTGATCATCCTCGCCAGCCTGGTGATCGTGATGCTCGACAGCATCGACACAATCCATCAGAACTACGCCGACGTGCTGGCCTATATCGAGTGGGGCTTCACGCTGATCTTCGCCATCGAGTACGGCCTGCGCCTGTATTGCTCGCCCAAGCCGCTGCGCTATGCCTTCAGTTTTTATGGCTTGGTGGACCTGCTCGCCATCGTCCCCGGCATCCTCGCGCTGTACTACAGCGACGCCCAGTATCTGCTGATCATCCGCATCATCCGCATGCTGCGTATCTTCCGCGTGCTCAAGCTCAGCCCGTACCTCAAGCAGGCCAACTACCTGATGGCCGCGCTGCGCGGCAGCAAGCAGAAGATCGTGGTGTTCCTGGTCAGCGTGTGCACCCTGGTGACGGTGTTCGGCACCTTGATGTACGTGATCGAAGGCCCGGAACATGGCTTCACCAGTATTCCCAAGGGCATCTACTGGGCCATCGTCACCCTGACTACCGTGGGCTTCGGCGATATCGTGCCCAAGACGCCCTTGGGCCAGGTGATTTCGTCGCTGGTGATGATCACCGGTTACTCGATCATCGCCGTGCCAACAGGTATTTTTACCGCCGAGCTGGCCAGTGCCATGCGCGGCGAACAGCTGCACACTGAATGCCCAGCGTGCAAGAAGGACAGCCATGAACCCAACGCCGCATTTTGCGCGCGCTGTGGCAGCAATCTGTTTCGCAAACTGGAATAAGCAAAGTTCTTTTTAATCTTTAAAGCTCTATGCGGGCCCGGCTATAGTCGCTGGCAAATTGCCTCCCCTCTTCTCGAACAACAAGGAATGAGCAGTGAAAAAAATCCTCAGCGCCTCCCTACTGGCCGCCGGCCTGGCCCTGGCGGGCTCCGCCCAGGCAGCGACCACCCTGCTCAACGTCTCCTACGACGTGATGCGCGATTTCTACAAGGACTACAACGCCGCCTTCCAGAAGCACTGGGCAGCCGAGCACCCAGACGACAAGCTGACATTGCAGATGTCCTTCGGCGGCTCCAGCAAACAAGCGCGCTCGGTGATCGACGGCCTGCCCGCCGACGTGATCACCATGAACATGGCCACCGACATCAATGCCTTGGTCGACAACGGCAAACTGGTGCCGGACAACTGGGTAACGCGCTTGCCGAACAACAGTGCGCCGTTCACCTCCGCCACGGTGTTTATCGTGCGCAAAGGCAACCCCAAGGCGTTGAAAGACTGGCCCGACCTGCTCAAGGACGGCGTGCAGGTAATCGTCCCCAACCCGAAAACCTCGGGTAACGGCCGCTACACATACCTCTCGGCCTGGGGCTACGTGTTGAAGAACGGTGGCGATGAAGATAAGGCCAAGACCTTCGTTGGCAAGTTGTTCAAGCAAGCGCCAGTACTGGACACCGGTGGCCGCGCCGCCACCACCACCTTCATGACCAACCAGATTGGCGACGTGCTGGTGACCTTTGAAAACGAAGCCGAAATGATCGCCCGTGAATTTGGCCGTGATCAGTTCGAAGTGGTCTACCCAAGCGTCTCCGCCGAAGCCGAACCGCCGGTGTCAGTGGTGGATAAAGTGGTCGAGAAAAAAGGCACCCGTGCTGCGGCCGAGGACTACCTCAAGTATCTGTGGTCGCCCGAAGGCCAGGAAATTGCGGCCAACAATTACCTGCGCCCACGGGACCCGAAGGTACTGGCCAAGTACACCGACCGGTTCCCGAAGGTGGACTTCCTGTCGGTGGAGAAGACCTTCGGCGACTGGCGCACGGTGCAAAAGACCCACTTCAATGATGGCGGCGTGTTCGACCAGATCTACTCTGGCCAATAACCCATCTGACTGAATCAACTCGGTCAAACCTGTGGGAGCTGGCTTGCCTGCGATGACGGCGAGTCAGCTTGCACATGAGCGGCTGATCCCCCGCCATCGCAGCATAGGTATCTACACAACTTTGTAGGTTGCAGCAGCCAACGCTAACCACGATGCGAAGCGAGCCGCTCTTGATCTTGATCTGGCTTTTGATCTTAGGCGCCCCGTTAAACCACACTGGCCGAACGCAGGCTTGAATTCGTGGGTAACCCGGCAGGACGCCGGGTGAGCCGCCGTCAGGGCGGAACCCTAAGTGGCCGTTACCTAAATAACGGATATGTACCCGGTCCAACTGTGTCGCCTGCCAGACCACCTTCGCGAGCAAGCCCGCTCCCACAGTTGGATCGTGGGGTGTCAGGTAGATAGGGGGCGGCTGCCAGGCTGTCATCGCAGGCAAGCCAGCTCCCACTTTTTTGCGCGAAGCAGATGTGTCTGAATGTATCATCAGCCGACATAAGTGATATCACCACAAGCAACCTACTCACTTGCAGGCCTTGTCTTTACTCTCCCCACCTCATCGTCCTTCGCCTTTATGAGTACACCATGAACGCAACCTCTCCCGCTGCTGGCACCATGACCCGGGGCATGGTCATGCTGTTCGCGTTTTGCTGCGGCGCCATCGTCGCCAACATCTACTACGCGCAACCGATCATCGAGCTGATTGCCCCAGACATTGGCCTGACGCCGGCAATGGCCAGCCTGATCGTGTCCCTCACGCAAATCGGCTATGCCCTGGGCCTGTTCTTTCTGGTGCCCCTGGGCGACCTGCTGGAAAACCGCAAGCTGATGATTGCCACCACCGTCGTGGCGATCGCCAGCCTGTTGGGTGCGGCGTTTATCGAACAGCCGAACCTGTTCCTGCTGGTGTCGTTACTGATCGGTTTCAGTTCCGTCTCGGTGCAGATCCTGATTCCGCTGGCCGCACACCTGGCGCCGGCCGAGTCTCGTGGCCGGGTGGTCGGCAGTATCATGGGCGGCCTGCTGCTGGGCATCCTGCTGGCACGGCCGGTGTCGAGCGTGGTGGCCGACCACTTCGGCTGGCGGGCGATGTTCATGGCGGCCGCGGCGCTGATGGCGTTTATCAGCGTGGTGCTGATGCTGACCATCCCCAAGCGCCAACCCGATCACAGTGCCAGCTACGGCCAGTTGCTGCGCTCCCTGGGCACTCTGCTGCGTGAGCAACCACTGTTGCGCCAGCGGGCGTTCTACCAGGGTTGCATGTTCGCCGCCTTCAGCCTGTTCTGGACCGCCGTGCCATTGGAACTGGCACGTAACCACGGCCTGAGCCAAAGCGAAATCGCACTGTTTGCCCTGGTCGGTGCCCTCGGTGCCATCGCTGCACCCATGGCCGGTCGCCTGGCCGATGCCGGCCATACCCACCGCGCCTCGCTGCTGGCGATGCTGTTTGGTGCGCTGAGCTTCCTGCCGGCGTTGGTGCACCCGCTCTACAGCGTGATCGGCCTGGCAATCACCGGGGTGGTCCTGGATTTCTGCGTGCAGATGAACATGGTCCTCGGCCAACGCGCCATCTACGCCCTCGACGCCCACAGCCGCAGCCGTCTGAACGCGCTGTACATGACCAGCATCTTCATTGGCGGAGCATTCGGTTCGGCGATTGCCAGCAGCGTGTATGAACACGGCGGCTGGTTGGGTGTAATGCTGGTGGGCAGTGCGTTTGCACTGGTCGCTCTGTTGCGCTTTTGGACTGTGTCACGTAAAGCCTCGTCGGCCGCCCTCCACGCGCCCTGACAGGCCCTTGAGCCGCACATCACGGGGTTTCACAACGCAAAAAGGGGCGGGACTTAATCAACCGTTGAATAAGTCCCGCCCAGCCTTACTTAGTACAGTGGATCAAACCCTCAAAGATAACCGCCATCTTTAATGTTGAGCCCTATGACATCTTCCGGACTGATCATTCGGGTACTCTTGATCAGGAAGTCGGTCTTGCCATCTCCGTCCAAGTCTATCGCCAGTAAATAACGGCCAGACAGCGGGTTAAACTTGATGATGGTGTCGCCCGCCTTCCCCGTGTAGTTATCGACGAAGTTCAACGATACCTTGCCGTCGAGCGCCATCTGCGAGAGGTCGATCTTGTCTTGCCCTGTGTTGAAGTCCAACAGCAAGTCGGCATTGGCGCGGGTTGAATCACTAAAGGCATTGAACTTGAAGGTATTCCAGCCGCCGCCGCCCACCAACGTATCGGCTCCCGCGCCACCGGTAAGCACGTTATCGGCACTGTTACCTATGATGCGGTCGTTACCGTGGCCACCCACGGCATTTTCGATCACCGTCTTCTCACCGATGCGAACGTTTTCCCTCATCCCTCCTACACTGGAAAACGCACCGCCACGCAAGTTGATGATTTGATCCTGCTTGAAGCCAGAGAAATCAAACGTATCGTTCCCACGCTCATCCCAGATGTTGAACTCTGGCTTATCGGACGCGGACGTCAGGGTGGTTTCCCGCTTGCCAGTATTTGAATTGAATCCGTAGGTGGTGTCATCGGTCCGGGGGTCGCCGCCTGGCCTGGGCCGGTCAACGACTGGCTGCTTGGTGCCTTCTGGCTTGGGCTGATCTACCACTGGCTGCTTGGTGCCTTCTGGCTTGGGCTGATCTACCACTGGCTGCTTGGTGCC
>NZ_JASBQZ010000018.1:7770-7998 GCF_029960685.1 Pseudomonas sp. AL10 | reverse complement strand
CTGGCTGCTTGGTGCCTTCTGGCTTGGGCTGATCTACCACTGGCTGCTTGGTGCCCTCTGGCTTGGGCCGGTCAACCACTGGCTGCTTGGTGCCCTCTGGCTTGGGCTGATCTACCACTGGCTGCTTAGTGCCTGCTGGCTTGGGCTGATCTACCACTGGCTGCTTAGTGCCCGCTGGCTTGGGCTGATCTACCACTGGCTGCTTAGTGCCCGCTGGCTTGGGCTGAT
>NZ_JASBQZ010000018.1:5836-7670 GCF_029960685.1 Pseudomonas sp. AL10 | reverse complement strand
CTACCACTGGCTGCTTGGTAGCCTCTGGCTTAGGCTTATCTACCACTGGCTGTTTGGTGCCCTCGGGCTTGGGCTGCTCAACCACCGGCCCCTTGGTACCTTCTGGCTTGGGCTGATCTACCACTGGCTGCTTGGTACCTTCTGGCTTGGGCTGATCTACCACTGGCTGCTTGGTGCCCTCTGGCTTGGGCTGCTCAACCACTGGCTGCTTGGTGCCCTCTGGCTTGGGCTGCTCAACCACCGGCTCCTTGGTGCCGCCGCGTGGCTTGGGCCTATCTGTTACTGGCGTGGAGAAGCCGCCCGGCTTGGGCTTATCCGTTACTGGCTTGGTGTCACCATTCGGCTTGGGCTCATCCGCTGCCGGTTTGGTATCTTCCTCTGCCTTCGGGGAACAACGAGCGATAACCACTTTGCCAGAATTCACTTCCCCTAGTTGAAGCAGTCCGGAGTTCAGGCTCGATCCATACAGTCGCTGCAGGCCAGTGCGGTCACCTACCAGCGGAGCGGAAAGATTAAGCAACTTGGATCCTGTCGAGGCCTGGTTGTCTGCCGCCGAGTTCGCATCGGCATGAGAGGACTTCACGGCGTCACTGTCGCCTGGGTTGCCAGGATGAGCCAACGGTGACGGTTGAGGGGTCACGTTCGGCGTGGGCATATGGTAATTTGCAGCGGATGCAGGTGCATTAATCATAATTACGTTTTCTCAGTTAGTTAAAAACAACAACACAACACTTCACAAGTAAAACACCCGTGAACTCTTAAATAGCCAGTCTCTATATTGACTACTCAAACTTTTACGCACGCATCAAAAAACGGCGTTATTAACGAATAACAAGCCATGACTTGTTGTGAGCACTTAAACTTGACGTTATGTTTCACTCATAAAGAGCGACTTGAATCTATTCAGCGCGCTTCTGACGTCGAATGAATTCCCCTGCAAGCCCGCCCTGGAAATGACGACTATCAAAGGCTGGCGCCTGCATCGCCCGGTACTCGCCTGAATGGGCACTCAAGCCATAGGCTGGCCTTACGTTTCGAGTGACAGCTTTCGGCTCGCAAGGATCTGTGCGAGGGGTTGGTTTAGGCTCGCACGGGTCCGGACGTGGTTGCGGTTCACGTGGGTTCGGACGCGGTCTCGGCTCACATGGTTCCGGACGCGGCTGTGGCTCACACGGGTCCGGGCGTGGCTGCGGTTCACGTGGGTCCGGACGCGGCCTCGGCTCACGCGGGTCCGGGCGTGGCTGCGGTTCACGTGGGTCTGGACGCGGCTGTGGTTCACGTGGGTTCGGACGCGGCCTCGGCTCACGTGGGTCTGGACGCGGCTGTGGCTCACACGGGTCCGGACGCGGCCTCGGCTCACGTGGGTGCGGGCGTGGCTGCGGTTCACGTGGGTTCGGGCGCGGCCTCGGTTCACGTGGGTCTGGACGTGGGTACGGTTCACGTGGGTCCGGACGCGGCTGCGGCTGCGGCTCGCGTGGGTCCGGACGTGGCTGCGGTTCACGTGGGTTCGGACGCGGCCTCGGTTCACGTGGGTCTGGACGCGGCTGTGGCTCACACGGGTCCGGACGCGGCTGCGGTTCGCGTGGATCCGGACATGGCTGCGGTTCACGTGGGTCTGGACGTGGCTGCGGTTCACGTGGATCTGGACGCGGCTGCGGCTCGCGCGGGTCCGGACGTGGCTGCGGTTCGCGTGGATCTGGACGCGGCTGCGGCTCGCGCGGGTCCGGACGCGGCTGCGGCTCGCGCGGGTCCGGACGTGGCTGCGGTTCGCGTGGATCTGGACGCGGCTTCGGCTCGCACGGATCCGGACGCGGCTTTGGCTCACACGAATCCG
>NZ_JASBQZ010000018.1:0-5736 GCF_029960685.1 Pseudomonas sp. AL10 | reverse complement strand
GGACGCGGCTTCGGCTCGCACGGATCCGGACGCGGCTTTGGCTCACACGAATCCGGACGCGGCTTCGGCTCGCACGGATCCGGACGCGGCTTTGGCTCACACGAATCCGGACGCGGCTTCGGCTCGCACGGATCCGGACGCGGCTTCGGCTCACACGGATCCGGACGCGGCTTTGGTTCACACGAGTCCGGACGCGGTTTTGGTTCCTCCGGTTTTGGCTCCTTCGGTTTGGATTCAGGCTTGGGTTTGGGCTCCTCGGGTTGAGGACGCGGCTGCGGCTTGGGATCTTTGGGTTCAGGGTTTGGCGCGGTTGTATCGCCGTGCGCCAAGATATCAGCAGCTTTTATCTGGCCAATGCTTTTTATTAATAGATCAGCCTTGCCGTTGCCTGTCAGATCCAGGGCCAGCCCCCCCTCGTTGCGGCCCTCGTCATAACTCATCACAGCCTGGCCGGGTTGGCCAGTTAAGCGATCGACGAACTTGAGAGCACTGACATTCGCTCTTTTAAGGACTGCGGATACATCAATCTTATCTGCGCCACTCGCAAAATCCAGGATGACATCAGGGTTATCCGGGGTGGAATCACTGGCATGGTCGTAAACAAAGGTATCTGCGCCGCCCCCCCCAGACAGTCTGTCGGCTCCCGCCCCCCCTTTGAGGCGATTGGCAACATGATTACCGATAAGTGTGTCGTCGCCCTTACCGCCCACTGCATTTTCCAGCGTGACGCCCTTGGCAACGGAAACGTTACCTTTCAACGCCCCTACATCCGAAAAGGACTCGGCATTGAGGTTGATTTTCTGATGGTGTGAATACCCAGAGAAATCCAATGTGTCATTACCACCACCATCCCACACACAGAAAATGGGTGTGTCGTTAGCCGACTTCAAACTATAGGCTTCACGGTTTGTATTGGAATTAAATCCATACGTCGTATCGGTATTACGCGTTTTAGTATTCGCCCCATAGAGTTTCTGAACGGCCGATATATCATCCATCATCGGCGCAGAGGGGTTCAATGATTTGAAATCATGTCCCGGCTGGTTTTTTTCCGAATAGTAACTCATCACAGAACGCGCTCGAGTATCCCCGGCATACGCTGCGTCCCGTCCATAGTTACCAGAGCCATCATAGTCCCCCGGGTGTTCCAGCCCAATGGTGTGGCCTATTTCGTGAACTAGAACTTCGCGAAAATAATGACCCCGTGGAGGGTTTGCACCTGCATTCGCTGTTCCGACATTTGCGAAAGTTTGACTCATATAGCGGTTGGGGAGTGAGGCCATACCCCCAGAGGTTCCGTGCATCTCATTGATATCTATATGGCCGTCAGCCCCCTGCCTTTTTTCAGTGAATGTGACGTTAGCGACATCCTGCCAGGATTGCAGTGCCTGCCTGGCTTGATCTGCCTGCTGTGGGGTAAAGCCCTTGGAAACACGATAGGACAACGTGGTTTTGCCATCACCGTTACTGTCATGAAACTTGAAACCGCTGCGGGTGATATGTTTCCCGGCCTGTTCCGTAGTGAAGACGGTTTTTTTGCTGTTTAGTGTATATACCTGCGTAGGGCCCTCCGGGCTGATGCCACTCCTCGGATCTGGCACCTGCCCTGCATTAGAATTCGTTGCGGTTGGTCCTGGCACTCTCATAAACCAAAGTCCTCATAAAAATCAGACTCGAACGGTAAAACAACATATTCGAGATACCGATTTCCGCCCAACAAGAGCAGCAGTAGTTATCGGCACCCCCTTAAATTCGCATGCTAAAGGTGATCACGCCAGCGACCAATTAATTCACCAGGACACATTCTAAAATTTAAAAACACTTTAGACTTACAACCGAAAAAACCTGAAACCTCAAAACTCAAATCGCTGTTCAAAAAAATTACAACCCATTGATATACAAGAGATAAAAATACTAAAACAAACTAAAAAATATATTTATTGCAAAGCATAACTCACAACCAGACAAAACCTGAGACGCAATTGAATATGCATCCACCCTCATATTTTTCACGTCCCCCAGGCGACTACCAACTTGAATGGCGAACAATAGAATAGAACATGAAGGAAAAAATCAGCATTCCACATACAGCGACTTCCGTCTGCCGCACATGAGTCATTCAATGCACTGCAACAGGCGATCAGTCCGACACCTCTGAAACGGGAACATGAATAACGCACAGGCAATAAACCCAGTGAGTGAGTCAACGGGAGTTTTGAATAACTGAAAAAACCGGAAGGCATCACCAACCCCTGATAGTTTGGTGAAAAAAAACACGACATGAACGTGGCTTGAAAGTAGCCATGCTCACTTGATAAGCAGGCACGCAGCGCCACACGCGTATACGGTCAGAAGTAAGAGAAAGGTTCTAGTGCAATCGTGGGGTTCCCTGGACTGAGAACCCCACGGGAGGTCGTTGCCTGGCACACAGACGCCTGCCTGGGCAGGCTTGTCGGGGGGGGTTAGCGAATAGTGACTGGGCTCACCTGAATATCGACCACACTTTTTTTATGAACCCCTTGAATGATGAAAAAATTTTCCCGATAAACCCTCCTCCAGGCCGTGGAGTCGGGACGGGCAAAGGGGCGGGCTCAGGCGTGGGTTCAGGTTTAGTCGGCTCTGAAGTAGGGGTCGGCACGGGATCTGACACAGGCACCACAGTGGGTTCAGGCGTTGGCGTCACTGTCGGCGCCTGACCGTTCCAGATCACATCCGCCTGTTTGATCTGGCTTTGGCTGGCAACCAGTAGATCCGCCGTACCATTTCCCGTTGTGTCCACCGCCAACGTGAAACGGCCGGTTTTCGCGTCTTGGCCGAGCACGGCCTCGCCCGCCTTGCCGCTGAATTTCTCGACGAAGCTCAGCGACTTGAGCCCCGCCTCCTGAACAACACCGGTCAGGTCGATCTTGTCGCTCCCGCTCTGGAAGTCCTGGATGATGTCCGGTGCCTGCGGCGTTGAATCGCTGGCGCGGCGGTAAACAAACGTGTCTGCTCCAGCTCCGCCGTGCAGCTTATCGGCCCCCTTGCCGCCCGTGAGCCGATTGTTGCCCTCGTTCCCCGTCAAGGTATCGTTGCCTGTACCGCCAATGGCGTTTTCCACACTCACACCCTTGGCAATCGACACATTTCCTCTCAAGCCCCCCACGTCCGAGAATGACTCAGCCTTGAGGTTGATGGTTTGGTTCTGGGTGAACCCGGAGAAGTCGAGCGTGTCATTACCTCCACCGTCCCAGACGGTGAAGATCGGCTTGTCGCTCCCCTGCTTGAGGCTATAAGCCTCCCGGCCTGAATTGGAATTGAAGCCGTAGGTGGTGTCGGTATTCCGGGTTTTGGTGTTGGCGCCGTAGAGCCGCTGGGCGGCGGCGATATCGTCCATCATCGGGGCACCCGGGCTGCGCCCGGCAAAATTGTGCCCCGGCTGATGAGTCTCCGTCCAATAGCTCATGACACTGCGAGCCTTGGTGTCCTGGGCATATTCGGCAGCCCGATCGTAATTGAAACCCTGGCCGTCGTATTTACCTGGATGACTCAGCCCCAGGGTATGCCCCAGTTCATGGATCAATAAGCCCAGGAAGTGACTGCCCATCGCCGGGTTTTGCCCACCCTGGGTGCCTATATTGGCCTGGACGTTCGAATTATATTTGTTGGGCAACCCCGCGACGCCTGCCGAACCCGGAACACCCTTGATGCTTATTGTGCCATCCGTGTTCGGGCCATTTTCAACAAATTCAATATTAGCAACATCCGCCCAGTACTGAAGGGCTTGCCTGGCCCGTTCTTTCTGAGCCGCATTGAAGCCGCCCGCAAAGTTATAACCCACGACGATTTTTCCATCATTGTTGCGATCATGAAACTTGAAGCCACCGCGGGTGATGTGTTTCGCGGCCTGATCCGTGGTGAAAGATTTTTTATTGTTGGCCCAGAGAACAACTTGGTGTTCATCGGGTGAAAGATCGGGCTGTAACTTATCTGAAGGACGCGAGTAAGAAGACTGCCTAACAGGGATATGCATGTGCTTTGATACTCTGAACAGTGGAAAGTTAACCGTCCATATATGCGAGTTACCGATGCCGACTGCTCCGTTGTCAGCCCGATAAAGCTCCCACATTGAAAAGACCTTCACCACCGTCATTTCATTTCAACAACCCACCATTAAACATGGCAGTAATAAAACCACACATGTTTTATTCGAGGTGGAATACTCGCATCCCCCAAGCACTCTCAAACCTTGATGCCACCGAAGAAAAAAAAGTGCAAACAACAAACTTGACTCAATCAAGCGACACGCTTCAAACATCCAGAAAAACAATCAAACACACTGGAAAAAACAAACTGAACATCAAGCTTCTTGTCTGATTGCTAACAAGGCCACGCCTTACACGACTCGATTGTCCCAACCTACCGAGACATGTCGGGGCAACTCATGACGATGCGCCAGCAACCACGTATCCAACGTATGCCCCACATGGGTCAGCCCCCCCAACTGCGCCCCGGTGTCTTCGATGCTCTGCAGCGCCAGCGTCAGGTCATTGTGATTACGCGGCACCTGCGGCTGGGGCGGCTTTGATCACTGCGCGCCAACCCGCACGCAGCACACTCGCAGCCATGCACCGGAACCTGCCGCGCATCACCGGTGCCCAGCAGCGTCAAGCGCATACCGTGCGCCCGTGGTCCAGGCAGCACAGCAAACGCTCGACGGTATGTGCCAACGGGCCAGAGTTATCCAACACGAACAAGCCCGCCCCATTGCCCGCAATCAACTCGGCAGTGAACCGCGCATTGCGCGCCAGGCGTTCCTCGATGTCGGCCAATGACTCACGCCCGCGCGCGATCAAACGCTGGCGCAACACCGCTTGGTCCACCGTCAGCAGCAATACCAACGACGTCGGGTAACGCTCACGAGCCTGCGCCAGGTGAGCACGGGAGCCGTTGACCAGAACGTCGTCCCCAGCGGCCAACCAATCGTCGATTTCCCTGGGGATGCCATAGGACAAGCCATTTGCCTGCCAGCTCAAGGCAAATGCGCCCTCGGCTTCCATCAGCGCAAACTGCTCCGGGCTCACCCCTTGCGCCGCTTCGCCCACCGCCTCTGCCGACCGTGTGATCACGCGCCGCACCATACGGCAGCCACGCTCGACCAGGCGTGGACGCGCGGCATCCAGCAGGCTGTCCTTGCCCGAACCCGATGGCCCGATGAGATAGATCAACCTGCCTGCCATCAAAACACCCTCTTCGCTTGTCTCCAGACTTGTTGCACCATCGGCAGCCCTTCGCGGCTCCTGGCTTGCACCAGGTCGGCACGCAGGCCAATGGCGATTTCACCTCGGTCCTTCAAGCCCGCGCCTGTGCCGGCGCCAGGCTGATCATCTGCACTGCGCGGCAAAGATCACCGCCATCTTGTTGATCGGCAGTACGAACGCCGCCTGCAACAGGCTCGCCGTGTAGTAGTCACTGGAAAGTATATCCAGCAATCCCTCGCCAGCCAGGCCGGCGGCGGCCACATTACCCGAGTGCGACCCACCACGCACCACGTTCGGCGCGCCCATCAAGACTTTCATGTTCAGTTGCCGGCAACCGCGCGCGGCTTCCAGGGTGGTGGGAAATTCAGCGATTGTCATGCCATAACGCGCAGACTCTTCACGATGCGAAGCGAGCCGCTCTTGATCTTGACCTGCTTTTGATCTTGATCTTAGGCGCCCCGTCAAACCACGCTGGCCGGAATTCGACAGGGATTTG
>NZ_JASBQZ010000017.1:0-119949 GCF_029960685.1 Pseudomonas sp. AL10 | reverse complement strand
TTGGCTGGGCCGGCATTCCGGGCTCTTTTCCAAAAGTGACCCGCTGTCAGAGCGGCCCCCTAAGTAGCCGTTACCGCAGCAATGGATATGTACACCATCCAACTGTGTTGACTGTGAGGCCGCCATCGCAGGCAAGCCAGCTCCCACATTGGGGTCCTGGGCCGCCAGGGAGATAGGCGCCGACTGTCAGGCCGTCGCGGGAGCAAGCTCCCACATTGACTCTGCCCACCGCTTATTTGCGACATTTCCCACCTATCGACGGGCTTTACAGCCGGCCCACTTCGGCAGATGATTTGCACCGCTGCATTCCACCCTCAAGCGAGAGAATCCACCATGAGCAAAAAGCCATCCAAGCATGGCCCCAACAAGGCCAAATCCATCATCGCCCAGCCCTTGTTCCGCAGCCGCCAGGAACGCGCCGGCAAAGGCAAAGGCAGCTACCGCCGCGAAGCCTTCCAGTCTAATAGCTGGGAGGCTTCTTACTTTCTGGCTGCCTGAAGGCAAGCGCCCCTCTGGCATGATAAGGTCTGTACCTGATTTGTAACCCCTGGACCTGTGCATGCCCTCTCGTCTTTCTCGTCATTGGCACCTGCGCCAATTGATCGCTGCCTCCAGCCTCATTCTGCTTGTCGCCTGCGCCGAAAAACCTACCGCTGCGGACGCTCAACCCCTGCCCAAGCTCCAGACGGCCCCGGCTATCGCGCCTGCCGTGGTGGCCCCGTTGGCGGTGGACAATCTCGATATCCAGCCGACCCAGACCTTTGCCGAATGGCAAGCTGGCTTCCGTGCGCAAGCGCTGCAGGCCGGGATCACTGCGGCCGTGTTCGATAACGCTTTTGCCGGCGTCACACCTGATATGGCGGTGATTCGCGCCGACCGCAGCCAACCGGAATTTTCCCGCCCAGTGTGGGAATACCTCGACGGAGCACTGTCGCCGGTGCGCGTGCGCAATGGCCAAGCACTGCTGGTCAAGTACGCCGATATTCTGCAAAGCATCGAGCAACGCTATGGCGTCGACCGCCAGGCGCTGGTCTCGGTGTGGGGTATGGAGAGCAACTTCGGCGCTTTTCAGGGCAATAACTCGGTGATCCGCTCCCTGGCCACCCTGGCCTATGAAGGCCGTCGCCCTGCCTTTGCGCAAGCGCAGCTGCTGGCGGCGCTACAGATCATCCAGCATGGCGATATCCAGGCTGACCAGATGAAAGGTTCGTGGGCCGGGGCGATGGGCCAGACCCAGTTCATCCCGACCACCTACAACACCCACGCCGTGGACTTCGACGGTGACGGTCGCCGCGATATCTGGAACAGCCCGTCCGACGCCCTCGCCTCCACCGCGCATTACCTGCAAAGCTCCGGCTGGCAGAAAGGCCAGCCGTGGGGCGTTGAAGTGCAGCCGCTGCCGTCGGGCTTCGACTACAGCCTGGCCGATGGCGGCGTGCGCAAGACCGTGGCGCAATGGCTGCAACTGGGCATCCAACTGCCGCCTGGCGTGAGCCTGCCGGCGAATGTCGACCAACTGTCCGCCGCCCTGCTGCTGCCGGCTGGCTACCGCGGCCCGGCGTTCCTGGTGCTGGATAACTTCCGCGCGATCCTCAAGTACAACAATTCGTCGTCCTATGCACTGGCGGTTGGTTTGCTGTCGGAGCGATTTGGCGGCGGCGGTGTGATTCGCGGCAGTTGGCCAAAGGATGAGCTGCCGCTGAGCCGTTCGCAACGTATTGACCTGCAAACGGCGCTCAGCGCCAAAGGGTATGACGCGGGTAATGCCGACGGGATTATTGGCGCCAACACGCGCAAGGCGATTCGGGCTGCGCAGCAGGCGCTGGGCTGGCCGGCGGATGGGTATCCGACGGTGAAGTTGCTGGAGTCGTTGCAGGGTCAGTAAACCGCGAAAGTGATTGCTCCCACGCTCTGCGTGGGAGCGCTGCCTTGGACGCTCCGCGTCGGCGGCTGAAGAGGGTGACGCAGAGCGTCACTGGAGGCATTCCCACGCAGAGCGTGGGAACGATCAGGCCTTGAACACTACATCCTGCTCCAACACCACCCGCTGCTCCCCCGCATCCAGGCGCACCAAGGCGCCCATCGGCAATGTCAGGTTCGGGTCGCAATGCCCACTGCGCCAGCCTGCCAGCACTGGAACGCACAGCGGCTCAAAGGTCTGCTTCAGCAGACGTGCCAATGCCCCGCTATCCACACCAGCCACATCCCCTACCAGCACACCGGCGACCTGAGCCAGCTTGCCAGCCAGGCGCAGGTGGGTCAGCAGACGGTCGATGCGATAGAGCGGTTCGTTGACGTCTTCGATAAACAGGATGATGCCGTCAGCGTCTATTTCGTACGGCGTGCCCATGACCGCGGCGATCATCGACAAGTTACCGCCCAGCAAGCGCCCACAGGCCACACCTGGCTCGATTGTTGTCAGCGGGCAGGCCATCGGGTGCGGCAGCACACTGCCGGCGCCCCTTTGGCCACGTAGCAGGCTGAACAAGGAGGACTCGGTGGGCGGCTGTTTGCCGCCGAGCAGGTCGGCATTGAGCATCGGGCCGTGGAATGTCACAAAGCCCGCGTAGCGGTTGATCGCCAGGTGCAAGGCGGTGATATCGCTGTAGCCCACGAACGGCTTGGGGTTGGCACGCAGCAGGTCGAAGTCCAGCGCGTCGAGCAAACGGGGCGTGCCATAGCCGCCACGCAGGCAAAGGATGGCATCGATATCGGGGTTGGCAAAGGCGGCATGCAAATCCCGCAGGCGCACTTCATCGCTACCGGCCAGGTAGCCGTCGCGCTCGTACACGCCGGGGAAAATATGCAGGTCGTAGCCACGGGCACGCATCCATTGCCTGGCTTTTTCAACATCCAACTCGGCAGGGCCGGCGGGGGCGATCAGGCCGAGGGTGCCTTCGGGGGGCAGTGCGGGTACGGCGGCGGTCATCCATGGTTCTCCCTATATGACGCAGAACGAAATGTGGGAGCTGGCTTGCCTGCGATGCATGCGCCTCGGTGTATCAGTGACACCGAGGTGATGCTATCGCAGGCAAGCCAGCTCCCACACAGGCCAGCATTTGCACACCGCTTTTGCGGTGCGACTTACGAAACCAGGCTCGCCTTGACCAGCTTGGCCTGCTCATCGGCGTGGTACGAAGAGCGCACCAACGGGCCCGAGGCCACGTTCTTGAAGCCCATCTTGTAGCCTTCCTCGGCGAACCAGGCGAAGGTGTCCGGGTGCACGAAGCGCTGCACCGGCAAGTGGCTGCGGGACGGTTGCAGGTACTGGCCCAGGGTCAGCATGTCGATGTCGTGTTCGCGCATGCGCTTCATGACTTCGATGACTTCTTCGTCGGTCTCACCCAGGCCCAGCATCAAGCCGGACTTGGTCGGGATGTGCGGCATCATCTGCTTGAATTTCTGCAGCAGGGTCAGCGACCACTGGTAGTCCGAACCCGGGCGCGCAGCCTTGTACAGGCGCGGCACGGTTTCCAGGTTGTGGTTGAACACATCCGGCGGCTCGGCGGCGGTGATTTCCAGCGCCACGTCCATACGGCCACGGTAGTCCGGCACCAGGGTTTCGAGCATCACGTTGGGCGACAGCTTGCGGATTTCGCGGATGCAGTCGGCAAAGTGCTGGGCACCGCCGTCACGCAGGTCGTCGCGGTCTACCGAGGTGATCACCACATACTTGAGTTTCAGGTCGGCGATGGCGATGGCCAGGCTTTCTGGCTCGTTGACGTCCAATGGCTTCGGACGGCCGTGGCCGACGTCGCAGAACGGGCAACGACGGGTGCAGATGTCACCCATGATCATGAAGGTGGCAGTGCCGCCAGAGAAGCATTCGCCCAGGTTCGGGCAGGACGCTTCTTCGCATACGCTGTGCAACTTGTGTTTGCGCAGCAGCGACTTGATACGGTCGACTTCCGGCGAAACCGGGATACGCACGCGAATCCAGTCAGGTTTCTTCGGCAGTTCGGTGGTCGGGATGATCTTGACCGGGATGCGTGCAACCTTCTCGGCGCCGCGCAGCTTGACGCCGGCTTCCACCTTGGCACGCGGGGCCGGGGCTGGACGCTCAGTGATGTCCAGCGTCGGGATCATGGTTTGCACAACATCAGTAGTCATATCAATCGATTCCGCCCGTCAGGGTCGTCTGCTCTGCATAGTCGAGGTGTTTGACGAGCTGCGCGCGCAGCCGGGCACTTACCTCGGCAAATTCTATGGATGTTGCATGGTCACTCAACTGGGTCATCGCAAGCCCGGCGTAACCGCATGGGTTGATGCGCCGGAACGGCGCCAGGTCCATGTCCACATTCAAGGCCAGGCCATGAAAGGAACAACCGTGGCGAATGCGCAGCCCCAGGGAGGCGATTTTCGCGCCATCCACGTACACACCCGGTGCATCGGGCTTGGCCACGGCGGTCACGCCGTAACTGGCCAATAGCTCAATCAGGCACGTCTCCATGCGGCTGACCAGGTCGCGCACGCCAAACCCCAGCTTGCGCACGTCCAGCAGCAGGTAAGCCACCAGTTGACCGGGCCCATGGTAAGTCACTTGACCCCCTCGGTCGACCTGCACCACCGGAATATCACCCGGCAGCAGCAAGTGCTCGGCCTTGCCAGCCTGGCCCTGGGTGAAGACCGGCGGGTGCTCCACCAGCCAGATCTCATCCGGGGCCGAGGTGCCGCGCTCATTGGTAAAGCGCTGCATGGCATGCCAGACCGGCTCGTAGGCCATCTGGCCGAGCTCGCGAAAGCCCAGAACGTGCGACATCACAGCACCATGTGCACGAAGCCGGTGGCCCGCAGTTCGCTGTTGATGTTGTAGAGCTGGTCTTGATCGGTCGCAACGATGTGCAACTGGATCGTGGTGTACTTGCCGGTGGAGCTTTGGCGCTCGTCCACGCGGTTGTCGTTGATCGTCGCGTGCTTGCGCACGATTTCGAGAATCTTGTCCTTGCGGCCGACACCGGTATCGCTGATCACCTTGACGGGATAATCCGTCACAGGAAATTCGATCTTTGGCGCCTTTACTTCTACGTCTTTATCGGTCATGGCAGAACAGCCTCGTAAGCGCTAAGCCGTGGCGACGGGCAAAGCCCCGCGCTGGATCAACGCGGGGCTTTGCAGGTGCACACAATCAGTTGAACAAGCCGTAGAAGAATAGACGGATGCTATCCCATACGCGGCGGAAGATACCACCTTCCTCGACAGCGTCCAGCGCGATCAGGTCGGCGCTGTGCACCACCTTGTCGTCCAGCTTCACTTCGACCTTACCGATCACATCACCCTTGGCGATTGGCGCAACCAATTGCGGGTTCAGGGTCATGCTGGCGGCGAGCTTTTTGAGCTGGCCTTTAGGCATGGTCAGGGTCAGGTCGTCGGCCAGGCCGGCCTTGACTTGCGAAGTCGAGCCCTTCCACACCGGCGCGGTCGCCAGTTCAGCACCCTTCTGGTAGAAGGTCTGGGTTTCGAAGAAGCGGAAGCCGTAAGTCAGCAGTTTTTGCGTCTCGGCCGCACGGGCCTGCTCGCTGTTGGTGCCGAATACTACGGCGATCAGGCGCTGGCCATCACGTACGGCGGACGACACCATGCAGTAGCCGGCTTCGTCGGTGTGGCCGGTCTTCAGGCCATCGACGGTCTTGTCGCGCCACAGCAACAGGTTGCGGTTAGGCTGCTTGATGTTGTTCCAGAAGAATTCCTTCTGGGAGTAGATCGCGTAGTGCACCGGGTCAACGCGGATGATCGCGCGCGCCAGGATCGCCATGTCGTGAGCCGACGAATAGTGCTCTGGGTTTGGCAAGCCAGTTGGGTTCATGAAGTGGCTGTTGGTCATGCCCAACTCACCGGCGGTTTTGTTCATCATGTCGGCGAAGGCGTCTTCGCTGCCGGCGATGTGCTCGGCCAGGGCGACGCTGGCGTCGTTACCGGACTGGATGATGATGCCGTGCAGCAGGTCGCTCACGGTGACTTGCGAACCCACCTTGATGAACATCCGCGAACCACCGGTACGCCAGGCGTTTTCGCTGACGGTCACCGGGTCGTTCTCGCCGATCTGGCCGCGACGGATTTCCAGGGTCGCGATGTAAGCGGTCATCAGCTTGGTCAGGCTGGCAGGCGGCAGGCGTACATCACCGCCGTTTTCGACCAGCACGTTGCCACTGGCGGCGTCCATGAGGACCCACGACTTGGCGGCCAGTTGCGGGGAGGCCGGCACCATTTCAACCGCCCAGGCGGCCGGGGTGATGATCAGCGAGATAAGCAGGCACGTGCGTTTGGCTAAGGTGGTGATGTTCATCCGTCTCTCGAAATTGCTTATGGAAACTTGCCCTCGCGGGCAAAACTATTCAGACAGCCCGCTTCCAGACTGTCACGTGTTCGGTTGCCTGCTCACCCCTTGCCCCTGGGTTTTTATTGTTCAACGAGCCAACAACCAGGGTTCAAGCGCGCAGGCGCGCCTGAGCCATCAAACCGTTACTGCTTATTCTGCGGTGACCACGCTGGGTTGCCCCAGGTTGGCCAGGCGTACGCTGTTCTGCACTTGCGCCACTTCGCTTGGCGAGCCGATCGGGCCCATGCGTACACGGTGCAAGGTTTGCTGGTTACGCACGATGGAGCTGATGAAGACTGGCGCGCTGACCATACCGCTGAGCTTGGACCTTAACAGTTCTGCCGCATCCGGGTTGGCGAAAGCGCCGACCTGCAGGTATTGCCCGCCCGCCATCGAGGCGCCCGGTGCCGCGTGAGGGACGACGACGGTATCCGGAGCATGTTGCGCCGGCGGCGGCGTCCACTGCTCGATCTTGCCGGTCGAGGCCGTCACTTGCGGTTGCGGGGTAGCCGGTTCGTTGAGCATCAACGGCGCCGGCTTGCCGCGCTGGGCCCAGTACTGCGCCGGGTCGATGCCTTCGACTTTGACCCGGGCGGTGCCGGTTTCGGCGTAACCGAGTTTCTTGGCGGCCGCGTAGGACAAGTCGATGATGCGGTCCGAATAGAACGGCCCACGGTCATTGACCCGAAGGATCACGGTGCGATTGTTGTCCAGGTTGGTCACGCGCACATAGCTGGGCAGCGGCAGGGTCTTGTGGGCCGCGCTCATGCCATACAGGTCATACACTTCGCCGTTGGCGGTGTTCTGGCCATGGAACTTGGTGCCGTACCAGGACGCGGTGCCCGACTGCACGTAAGTCTTGGATTCCTGCAGCGGGAAGTAATTCTTGCCCAGCACGGTATAGGGGTTGGCCTTGTACGGGCCGGTGTGCAGGGTCGGCGTGGCGTCCGGGATTTTCGACACATCCACATCCCACCACGGCGCGCCGTCTTTGTGCGCGCGGTTGATGTCCAGGCCCGGCTGGGCGCGCACGACCGCGCCGCCGGCCTTCTTGGCCGGCGCACGGTTAGGCGTGGTGGAGCAACTGGCTACCAACAAGGACAACGCGGCGAACGCCACCAGCTTGAGCGGTTTTTTGAACGGCGATACCCGCATTACTTGTTGCCCCGTGCTTGAACCAGCTCATCTGACAGCTGATGCACGGCCATGGCGTACATCACACTGCGGTTATAACGCGTGATTGCGTAGAAATTCTTCAGGCCCATCCAGTATTCAGGGCCATTTGCGCCTTCCAGGCGGAATGCCGTCACCGGCATGTCGTCGCGTGGCGCATTCTGACTCGACCAGCCCAGCGCTCGCAACTCCCCGACGGTCTTGACCGGTTCGATACCTTGGGTCAGGCCTTCGTCGGCGCGCTCACCCGTGACATCGGCGCGGATAACCACCGGCTCGCCGCCAACCCAGCCGTGGCGCTTGAAGTAGCTGGCCACGCTGCCGATGGCATCGTCGGGGTTGCTCCAGATATTGATGTGCCCGTCACCGTCGAAATCCACCGCATAGGCGCGAAAGCTGCTCGGCATGAACTGCGGCAAGCCCATCGCCCCGGCGTAGGAGCCCTTGAGGCTCAGCGGGTCGACCTGCTCTTCGCGGGCCAGCAACAGGAATTCGCGCAGTTCCTTGCGGAAGAACTCGGCGCGGGGCGGGTAATCGAAGCCCAGGGTCGACAAGGCGTCGATCACCCGGTAGCTGCCGGTGTTGCGCCCGTAGAAGGTTTCGATGCCGATGATCGAGACGATCACCTGGGCTGGCACGCCGTACTCCTGCTCGGCGCGAGCGAGGACTGCCTCGTGCTGGCGCCAGAAATCCACGCCGCGGGCGATGCGCGCATCAGTGAGGAACATCGGGCGATAGTCCTTCCACTGCTTGACGCGTTCGGCGGGCCGGGAGATGGCGTCGAGGATCGCCTGCTTTTTCTGGGCTTCACGGAACACGCCCATCAGTTGCTCACCGGCAAAACCGTAGTCGCGGGTCAGCTCACCGACAAATTCGGCAACCTGGGGAGAGCCATCGTAGTCACCGGCCCGCGCCTCTTGCGTTGCCCCCAGCAGCCCGATCAGGCCCATCCAGGTCGCATGCCGAGTCGCCCAGCCGCGCATTACTTGCATTGACATCTTCACCTTATTCAAACCTGTGCGATCCACTTGCGATGCGTATGAATCGACATCAAAACCCCAAACGCTGACAGCAATGTCACCAGCGAAGTTCCGCCGTAGCTAATGAATGGCAACGGCACCCCAACCACCGGCAGCAGGCCACTGACCATACCGATGTTGACGAAAACGTAAACAAAAAAAGTCATGGTCAGGCTGCCCGCGAGCAATTTGCCGAACAGCGTTTGCGCCTGGGCAGTGATCACTAGGCCGCGACCAATCAACAGCAGATAAATCAGCAACAACGCGCAAATGCCCACCAGCCCGAACTCCTCGCCCATCACCGCAATAATGAAGTCGGTGTGGCTCTCGGGCAAAAAGTCCAGGTGGGACTGGGTGCCCAGCAACCAGCCCTTGCCAAATACCCCGCCGGAACCAATGGCCGCCTTGGACTGGATGATGTTCCAGCCGGTGCCCAGCGGGTCGCTCTCCGGGTCGAGGAACGTGAGGATCCGTTGCTTCTGGTAATCGTGCATAAAGAAGAACCACATGGCCACTGCCACGGGCACGGCGGCGGCCAGCACGCTGAGGATCCAGCGCCAGCGCAATCCGCCCATGAACAACACGAACGCGCCACCGGCGAGGATCAGCAACGAGGTGCCCAGATCCGGCTGGCGCACAATCAGCACGAAGGGCACGCCGATCAGGATCAGGCTAATCGCCACATGCTTGAGCTGCGGCGGCAAGGTGCGCTTGGACAGGTACCAGGCAATGGTGGCCGGCATCAGGATCTTCATGAATTCCGACGGTTGGAAGCGAATCACCCCGGGGATGTTGATCCAGCGTGTGGCGCCCATGGCGTTGTGGCCCATGACGTCCACCACCACCAGCAGCAACACGCCGGCGACATAGCCCAAGGGCACCCAGCGCGCCATGAAGCGCGGCTCCAATTGGGCGATCACCACCATCGACAGCAAACCCAGGCCGAACGAGGACGCCTGCTTGATCAGCAGGTCCCAGTTCTTGCCGCTGGCCGAATACAGCACGAACAGGCTGCCGGCCGCCAGGGTCAGCAGCAGGATCAGCAAGGGGCCATCAATGTGCATGCGTTGCAGCAACGTCGCACGGCGACGCATCACATCTTCACTGGAGAGGATGCGGTCAAAATTACTCTTCACGGGCCGTAACCTCGGGGCTTGAAGGGGGGCCGCCATACTCGGGCTTGAGCCGGCCATCGTCGGCCAGCAGCCAGGCGTCCATCACCTGGCGTACCACTGGGGCGGCGACGCCGGAGCCGGACTCGCCGTTCTCGACCATCACGGCCACCACGATTTTCGGGTCTTCGGCCGGGGCAAAGCCGACAAACAAGGCGTGGTCGCGGTGGCGTTCCTGCACCTTGGAGCGGTCATACTTTTCGCCCTGCTTGATCGCGACCACTTGAGCGGTACCACTCTTGCCGGCAATGCGGTACTGCGCGCCAATTGCCGCTTTGCGCGCAGTGCCGCGAGCACCGTGCATCACCTGCTGCATGCCGTGGTTGACCTTGGCCCAATCGGACGGGTCACGCAGCACGATGTCCGGAATCGGATTGTCGTCCACCGGCTTTTCGCCTTCGATGGTCCTGGCCAGATGCGGTCGGTTCCACACGCCTTTGTTCGCCACCAGCGCCGTGGCCTGGGCCAGTTGCAGCGGAGTGGCCTGCATATAGCCCTGGCCGATACCCAGGATCAGCGTTTCGCCAGGGAACCACGCCTGGCGACGGGTCGCACGCTTCCACTCCCGCGACGGCATCAGGCCGGGTGATTCTTCGAACATGTCCAGGGAGACTTTCTGACCGAGGCCGAACTTGCCCATGTAGGCAGACAGCCGATCAATCCCCAGCTTGTGGGCCAGGTCGTAAAAATAGGTGTCGTTGGAGCGCATGATCGCGGTATCCAGGTCGACATAGCCGTCACCGGAGCGGTTCCAGTTACGGTACTTGTGGTCGTAGTTGGGGAGCATGTAATAGCCAGGGTCGTACACCCGGCTTGAGGCAGTGACCACGCCAGCATCCAGGCCGGCAATCGCCACCGCCGGCTTGATGGTCGAGCCCGGTGGGTACAGGCCGCGCAACACACGGTTGAACAGTGGCCGGTCGATGGAATCACGCAGCTCGGCGTAGGCCTTGAAGCTGATGCCAGTCACAAACGGGTTGGGGTCGAAGCTGGGCTGGCTGACCATCGCCAGCACTTCGCCAGTCTTCGGGTCCAGCGCCACCACGGCACCCCGCCGACCGCCCAGGGCCATCTCGGCAGCTTCCTGCAACTTGATGTCCAGGCTCAGGACAATGTCCTTGCCCGGCACCGGATCGGTGCGCTTGAGCACGCGCAATACGCGGCCACGCGCATTGGTCTCGACTTCCTCGTTACCTACCTGGCCATGCAACTCGGCCTCATAGAAGCGCTCGATGCCGGTTTTGCCAATATGGTGGGTGCCGCTGTAGTTGATCGGGTCGAGGGTTTTCAGTTCTTTCTCGTTGATCCGCCCCATGTAGCCAACGGAGTGCGCAAAGTGCGGCCCTTGCGGGTAATGCCGCACCAACTGCGCCACCACTTCCACACCTGGCAGGCGGAACTGGTTCACCGCAATGCGGGCGATCTGCTCTTCGGTCAGCTCGAACAGAATCGGCACCGGCTCGAACGGCCGGCGCCCCTGGCGCATGCGTTTCTCGAAGACCACCCGGTCTTCCGGCGTCAGTTGCAGCACCTCAACGATGACATCAAGGACCTGCTTCCAATCGCCGGAGCGTTCACGGGTCATGCTCAGGCTGAAGCTGGGCCGGTTATCGGCAACCACCACGCCATTGCGGTCGAAGATCAGCCCACGGGTCGGGGGAATCGGCTGCACATGCACCCGGTTGTTTTCCGACAGCGTGGAGTGATAGTCGTACTGGATCACCTGGAGGAAATACAGCCGCGCAATCAGCACGCACATCAGCACCACCACCAAAACAGCACCGAACACCACCCGCGCGCGTACCAGACGTGCGTCTTTCTCGTGGTCCTTGATGCGGATCGGTTGGGTCATCGGGGGCGGCGCAGACTATTTGTGGTAAGGGTGCCCGGACAGGACTGTCCAGGCGCGATACAGCTGTTCACCGATCAGAATCCTTACCAACGGGTGCGGCAACGTCAGCGCCGACAGCGACCAGCGCTGATCGGCCCGCGCACAGACTTCCGGCGCCAGCCCTTCCGGGCCGCCGACCATGAAATTGACCGTGCGCGAATCCAGGCGCCAGCGATCCAGTTCCACCGCCAGTTGCTCGGTGCTCCAGGGCTTGCCGTGCACTTCAAGGGTGACGATGCGCTCATTGGGGCCGACCTTGGCCAGCATGGCTTCGCCTTCCTGACGGATAAAGCGCGCCACGTCGGCGTTCTTGCCCCGGGTATTGAGCGGTATTTCCACCAGCTCAAGCGACAGCTCAGCGGGCAGACGCTTGGCATATTCGTGCCAGCCTTCTTCCACCCACTTGGGCATGCGTGAACCGACAGCGATCAGACGCAGGCGCACAGCCGTTCCTTATTCCTGGTCTTTGTTGAGCTTGTCGAAGTGCGCGTGGCCCACTTCCGGGCTGTGGTGCTTGCCATCGGCGGCACGGCTCTGCTCGGCGCCTTTCCACAGACGTTCCAGGTCGTAGAACTGGCGAGCGTTGGAGGTCATCATGTGAACGATCACATCGTCCATGTCCAGCAGCACCCAGTCGCTGTCGCCCTTGCCTTCTTCACCCAGTGGCTTGACGCCCTGGGCTTTGACGGCTTCGCGAACCTTGTCCAGCATCGCGCCGATCTGGCGGTTGGAGGTACCGGTGGCGATGATCATGAAGTCGGTGATGCTCTGCTTGTCGCGCACGTCCAGCACCTGGATGTCCTGGGCTTTAACGTCTTCCAGGGCAGCCACGGCGACTTTCACCAGCTCTTCGCCAGCCAGTTCCGGGCCAACATGGGCTTCAACCGGCAGCGGTGCGCTTTTGAAGGTGCCTTTGCGCTTAACTTTGCTTACGTCTTTGTTCGTCATATAAAACTCGTTTTGCTCGTATGTTCGGGCGCTTGCTGCACGGTTCGTGCGTTCAAGCGCGCCTTTTCAGTTCGACGCACGGTAAAGCCCGTGCGCATCGATGTAGGCCAGGACCGCGTCAGGCACCAGGAAACGTACCGACTTCCCGCTGGCCAGCAGTTGACGGATCTGGGTGGCAGACACCGCAAGCGGGGTCTGCCAGACGAATGCAATATTCCCGTTCGGCCCGGTCAGGGCCAAGGGGTCACTTACCGACCGCGCGGCCAGCAGGTTGCGCAAGGCATCCGGCGGTTCGCTGTCGGCATCCGGGCGTTGCAAAACCAGGATGTGGCAATGCTGGAGGAGTTCCTCCCAGCGGTGCCAAGAGGGCAGGCCGCAAAATGCGTCCCAGCCCAAAAGCAGAAACAGTGGGTCATCTGCGGCCAATTCGGCGCGCATCAGCTCCAGGGTGTCGATAGTGTAGGATGGTTTATCGCGCTTGAGTTCGCGATCGTCCACCACCAGCGGCGATATACCTTCTACGGCAACACGCACCATTTCCAGGCGCTGCTCTGCGGCCACCTGCGGCGTGTCGCGATGGGGCGGCCGAAAATTGGGCAGCAGGCGCAGCTCATCCAGCGCAAGGGCATCCGCAACTTCCAGGGCACTGCGCAAATGGCCGATGTGCACGGGGTCGAAAGTACCGCCGAGCAGCCCGATGCGTTTAGTCATCAAGTGCGCACATGACCGTCGCCAAACACCACGTACTTCTCACTGGTCAGCCCTTCCAGGCCCACCGGGCCGCGTGCGTGGAGCTTGTCAGTGGAAATACCGATCTCCGCCCCCAGGCCGTACTCGAAGCCGTCAGCAAAACGCGTCGAGGCGTTGACCATCACCGAAGCGGAATCCACTTCGTTAAGGAAACGCCGGGCATCGCTGAAATGCTCGGAAACGATGGCGTCGGTGTGCTTGGAGCCATAGGTATTGATGTGTTCGATGGCCTGGTCCAGGTCATCGACGATGCGGATCGACAGGATCGGGGCCGTGTACTCGGTGTACCAGTCCTGCTCGGTCGCCTCGATGACGTCCGCGCCCAGCAGCGCACGGGTGCGCTCGCAACCGCGCAGTTCTACCGACTTGTCACGGTAGATGGCGGCCAGCGGCGGCAGCACGCGCTCGGCAATGCCGACGTGCACCAGCAGGGTTTCCATGGTGTTGCACGGCGCGTAGCGGTGGGTCTTGGCGTTGTCGGCAATGCGGATCGCCTTGTCGAGGTCGGCGGCGATGTCGATGAACACATGGCAGACGCCGTCCAGATGCTTGATAACGGGCACCTTGGCATCGCGGCTGACGCGCTCGATCAGGCTCTTGCCACCCCGCGGCACGATCACGTCGACGAATTCCGGCATGGTGATCAGCGCGCCCACGGCAGCACGGTCGGTGGTTTCCACCACTTGCACCACTTCAGCCGGCAACTCGGCCACGGCCAGGCCCTGCTGGATGCAGGCGGCGATGGCGCGGTTGGAATTGATCGCCTCGGAACCGCCACGCAGGATAGTGGCGTTGCCCGACTTGAGGCACAGGCTCGCGGCGTCGATGGTCACGTTCGGGCGCGACTCATAGATGATGCCGATCACGCCCAGGGGCACGCGCATCTTGCCCACCTGGATGCCCGACGGCAGGTAGCGCATGTCGCGAATTTCACCGATGGGGTCAGGCAGCTTGGCCACCTGACGCAGGCCTTCGATCATGTCGTCGATACGTGCCGGGGTCAGCGCCAGGCGGTCCAGCAAGGCTGGCTCCAGGCCATTGGCGCGCCCATTGGCCAGGTCCAGTTCGTTGGCGGCGGTCAGCTCGGAGCGCGAAGCATCCAGAGCATCGGCAGCCGCCAGCAGCGCACGGTTCTTCTGCGCGGTGCTCGCACGGGCGATCAACCGCGAGGCCTGCCGGGCAGCGCGACCCAGGCGGGTCATATAGTCAAGAACGGACTCAGTCATGGTCAGGGAGTCTTGGCAAAGAGGAAAGCGGCAGATTATAGCTGTGACGCCGCCCGACTGACAGCGGTGAGGGGCGGATGGTCGAAATGAACTGTAAAAACCCCAGGTTCAGGCGTAATTAAGGTGAGAGTTGTTATGATTCGGTTACATTTAGCCGTATCTACCCTTGACCGCCATGCCCGACTTTTCGCCCCTGCTCCCCGCCAGCCCCCTGCCCGATAGCTTCTTCGACCGTGACGCCCAGCTGCTTGCGCGCGAATTACTCGGAAAAGTCATTCGCCATCGCGTGGGCGATCTCTGGCTTTCGGCGCGAATTATTGAAACCGAAGCCTATTACGTGGCCGAAAAAGGCAGCCACGCCTCACTCGGCTACACAGAAAAGCGTAAGGCTTTGTTTCTGGATGGTGGCCATATCTACATGTACTACGCCCGTGGCGGTGATTCGCTGAACTTCAGCGCCCATGGCCCGGGCAATGCCGTGTTGATCAAATCGGCCTATCCCTGGGTCGACGACATTTCCGGCGCGGCGAGCCTGGCACAGATGCTGTTGAACAACCCCAACCCCGATGGCAGCCCACGCCCCTCGCAAAAACTGTGTGCGGGCCAGACGCTGCTGTGCAAGGCCCTGGGCCTGAAAGTGCCGATGTGGGATGCCAAGCGCTTCGATCAGGAACTGCTGTATGTCGAAGACGTAGGCCAGGTGCCCACGCAGATTATCCAGACCACGCGCCTGGGTATCCCCAGCGGGCGCGATGAGCACTTGATGTACCGCTTCGTCGATGCTGGCTATGCGCCTTATTGCACGCGGAACCCGATGCGTCGGGGGCAGGTCGAAGGCCGGGATTATTTTTTGATTTAACGCGCGACACATCCCATGTGGGAGCTGGCTTGCCTGCGATAGCGGTGTGTCAGGCAACTTCCATGCTGGCCATGCCGCAGCCATCGCAGGCAAGCCAGCTCCCACAGTTGAATTTCACCGCCTCAAATTCTGTTTTGTATGCATGGAGTGGATTGTATGGGCCAATGGCTCGATAGCATCACCGGCTGGTTGACCCTCAACCCACAATGGCTGGCAGCGGCGGTGTTTATTGTCGCGTGTGTGGAGTGTCTGGCGATTGCCGGGTTGATCGTGCCAGGCACGGTATTGCTGTTTGCAATCGCTGCGCTGGCTGGCAGCGGTGCGCTGTCGCTGAGTGAAACCCTGCTGCTGGGCTTCCTCGGTGGCTTATTGGGCGACGGCGTTTCCTATTATCTGGGCCGCCATTTCCATCAGAACATCCGGCGCCTGCCCGGCCTGCGCCAGCATCCTGAATGGATGAACGGCGCAGAAACCTACTTCCACAAGTACGGGATTGCCAGCCTGTTGGTCGGGCGTTTCATCGGACCATTGCGCCCTATGCTGCCGATGGTGGCGGGTATGTGCGACATGCCCTTCCCGCGCTTCGCCGCCGTGAGCATCATTGCCGCAGCGGGCTGGACCGTGGCCTATCTGCTGCCGGGCTGGGCCGCCGGCGCCGCGTTCCGCCTGCCATTGCCGGAAGGTTTCTGGCCGGAAGCGGCGATTATCGCGGCGTGCCTGGCGGTGCTGCTGGGGCTGAGTTTGAACAGCAGTTGGCGCGAACATCGGCGCGCCACCTTGTGGATCGGTTGTGCCAGTCTGGTGTTGTTGATCGCGTTGTTTATCGGCTATCCCCACCTCAATGACTTCGACCAAGGCCTGAGCGCCCTGGTGCAGGAGCATCGCAGCCCGTGGCTGGATGAAGTGATGGTACGGGTCACCCAACTGGGTGAGTTCAAGAAGATGTTTTTCGCCAGCGCGGTGTTCACTGGCCTGTTGCTGCTAGCGCGGCAATGGCGCCACGCCGTGTTTGTCGGCGCCACCCTCGCTGGCGCGGCAGTGATCAACACCGGCACCAAGCTGTTTTTCGCCCGTGGCCGCCCGGAAATCCTCACCGACCCGCTGACCAGCTTCAGCATGCCCAGCGGCCATGCCTCCGGTGCCTTTGCCTTCTTCCTGGCGCTCGCGGTATTGGCCGGTCGCGGTCAACCCACGCGGCTGCGCCTGACCTGGATGCTGCTGGGCTGCATTCCGGCGGCGTTCATTGCCTTGTCGCGGGTCTACCTGGGCGCCCATTGGCCCACGGACATCCTGGCCGGCACGTTGCTGGCCATGACCGTATGTGCGTTCAGCCTGACGGCAATCGAGTACCGCAGCCCATTGCCAGCCATGACGCAAAAAGCCTGGTGGCTGGTGCTGCCCGCCGTGGTGGCCGTGCTCGGTTTTATCGCCTTTACCGGCACGCCCCACGCCCTGCTCAGGTACGCCTACTGACCCTTGGCCGGGCCGATCCAATCCACGGAGGCGCTGCGCCGTTCAACGCAACGTTCGCGGCGCTCCAGTAGCATCTCATCGGCCACTTCGGCGGCGCGTTCGGCGATGTACTCCGCGCCCCGCGTGGCTTCCTGTTGGAGTAATTGCGTGGTCACGCTGACGAAATAAGCGTCCCACGCGACTTGTTCCGAGGGTGTCAGCCGAATCATGGTTATCTCCGATCATTGTTGTGTGATCGGAAAATAGTGCAGGCGACACCGTGGAGACGACCGAGCAAAGTCTGAAAGCTCTGTCAGGCAAATCCGAACCTCAGGTGAACAGCTCGCCCTGCAGTTCATCGAGCAACATCTGGATCGCATCCAGCTGTTGCTGTGGGTCGTCCAGTTGCAGCAAGTCGATTTTGTCGGCCTCGGTAAACGGCAGCAGATAGGCCAACCGGTTGCCCAGGGCTTGCTGGCCTTCGACGTCACCGCCCATGTCCAGCGAAGCCACCATCGGGTGCTCGGCCAGGGCCTCAAGCAACGCCAGCAAGTCGGCGTCTTCTTCGCCCAGCGGCTGGTCCGGCAACTCTTGCAGCCATTGCACGTCGGCCACCAGCAACTGGTCTTTTTGCACGCCAGCTTCACGCACGCGGAAACGACGGCCACCTTCGACGCGAATGCCCAGCAGGCCGTTCTCCTGCTGTTTGAAGTCACGAATCAGCGCTTCACAACCGACAAGCGCATAACCGTCAGGGGCCGCGCCCACCTCTGAGCCATCCAGGATGCACACCACACCAAAGCCTTCGCCCTTTTTCATGCAACGGCCGATCATGTCCAGGTAGCGCGCCTCGAATATCTGCAGGTCGAGGGTGCAGCCTGGGAACAGCACAGTGTTGAGGGGGAATAGCGCCAGACTCATAACGGTTTCCTTAAAACCTGGTTTAAACAATGACCGACACCGCCAACGGCAGGAACACCGCCGTGGCCACGCCCATCAAACTCATGGCCAGCGCCGCGAAGGCGCCGCACTCTTCGCTTTCCTGCAGGGCCACCGAGGTGCCAACCGCGTGGGCGGTCATGCCCAAGGCCATGCCGCGCGCTTCGGGGCTGCGTACACCCAGGCGCGTCAAGAGCGCTGGGCCGATCATCGCGCCGACCACCCCAGTGATCAACACGAACACCGCTGCCAAGGCCGCCACGCCGCCGATCTGCTCGGCCACCAGCATGGCAATCGGCGAGGTCACCGACTTGGGCGCCATGGTCATCAGCACCCGGTGCTCGGCCCCGAACCACCACCCCAACGCCACACACAGGCCAGTGGCCAACACCCCGCCTACCACCAGCGTAGTAAAAATCGGCCAGAACAATTGGCGAATCCGTCGCAGGTTCAGATAAAGCGGCACCGCCAGCGCCACGGTCGCAGGCCCCAGCAGGATGCCCATGATCTCGGTGCTCTTGCGGTATTCGGCGTAGCTCAGCCCGCAGGTGAGCAGCACGCCGATCACCAGCAACATCGACACCAGCACCGGCTGCAGAAAGATCCAACGGGTTTTCTCGTACCCCGCCAGCACCAGCTGATAAGCGCCCAGGGTGATACCGATACCGAACAGCGGGTGATGAATGACCGCCGTCCAGGCGCCCTGCCAATCGAGGATCATTGGTCCTTCTCCTTGCGCTTGACCATCTGCTGCATCAGCACACCGACAAAGCCCATGGCGATCACCAGCGACAACACCAACGCCCCGACGATGGCCCAGAAATCCGCCACGATGTCCTTGGCGTACACCATCACCCCCACGGCCGGCGGCACCAGCAGCAGCGGCAGGTAACGCAACAGGCTGCCGGCCGCCAGGCTCAGGGGCTCGCCGACTTCACCGCGCCAGACCAGAAAGCCCAGCATCAGCAACAAGCCGATGATCGGCCCCGGCAGCACCGGCACCAGCAAATGATTGATCGCGGTGCCGATCAGTTGAAACAGCACCAGCCAGGTCAGGCCACGTAACAGCATCCCGCTCTCTCCCCCTCAAAGCTCGCGCGCATTATATAAGCATGCCCGCCCTATGCTCCGGCATTCGCCAAAAGCATGTTGGGTTGACCGGGCTGATTGCCCATGATGATCTACATTGGTTCTCTGTTACCGATAAAAACGCCCGTTATCGATGGGCAAAAATGATGAACCAAGGAGAGACGCAATGCCCTATGTACCCGTAGCGCAGCTCAAAGATTACGTCGGCAAGGAACTGGGACGTTCCGAATGGCTCACCATCGACCAGGCGCGCATCAACCTGTTCGCAGAAGCCACCGGCGATCATCAGTTCATCCACGTCGACCCGGTCAAGGCCGCGCAAACCCCGTTCGGCAGCACCATCGCCCACGGGTTCCTGTCGCTGTCGCTGATGCCCAAGCTGATGGAAGACATCCTGATCATGCCCGAAGGCTTGAAGATGGCCGTCAACTATGGCCTGGACAGCGTGCGCTTTATCCAGCCGGTGAAAGTGAACTCCAAGGTGCGCCTGAACGTCACCCTCACTGACGTCACCGAGAAGAAGCCCGGCCAATGGCTGTTCAAGGCCACCGCCACCCTGGAAATCGAAGGCCAGGAGAAGCCGGCTTACATTGCCGAGTCACTGTCACTGTGCTTCGTATAACCACCACACCCCCACTGTAGGAGCGAGCTAGCTCGCGAAGGCCGTCAACGATAACGCGTGCTGGCTGAATAAATGCGGCGCCTGTGAGTTTTTCGCGGGCAAGCCCGCTCCTACAGGTAATGGATCCTGCGCATAGACCACTAGGTTCGGCACCCCGGCTACGGCATACTCGGCGCTCAATTATCCGGATCCCGCTATGCGCCCACTCGCTCCCCTTGCCCTTGCCCTGTTGCTCACCGCTTGCGGAGACGGCGAATCGCTGTTGCCGCCCGATGCGCGCCTGCCCGATGGCGGCCGCTACCGTGGCGATGTGGTTAACGGCTTGCTGCAAGGCCAAGGCCGTGTGGACTACCCCAATGGCAGCTGGTACGCCGGCCAGTTCGACAAAGGCCAGTGGCACGGCCAGGGCGAATGGCATGGCAGCAATGGCGAAGTCTATAAAGGCGAATTCAAGCAGGGCCTGTTTGATGGCCAGGGCAGCCTGACCACTTCGGGCAGCAGCTACGTGGGCGGCTTCAAAAACGGTCGACGCAACGGCGAAGGCACCCTCAAAGAGGGGCAGATGACCTATCGCGGCGAATTCCAGGACGACCAGTACTCAGGCCTCGGCCGCCTGGAGTTGGCCGACGGCAGCCAGTACCAGGGCCAGTTCGCCCACGGCAAGCCCAATGGCGAAGGCCAGCGCAATGACGACAGTGGCAACCAGTTCAGCGGCCGTTTTGTCGATGGCCAACTGGAAGGCAATGGCACCTTCAACAGCGCCGAGGGCGATATCTATGTCGGCCAATTCAAGCAGAACCAGCTCAACGGCAAAGGCCGCTATGAGAACGCCGACGGCGATGTGTGGATCGGCCAGTTCAAGGAAGGCGCGCTGACCGGAAGAGGCGAATTGATCGGGGTCGATGGCAGCCACTATGTCGGCCAGTTCAGTGACTGGCGCTTTACCGGCGAAGGGCGCCTGAACCTCACCGATGGCAGTTTCTATATCGGTGGCTTCGACAGCGACAACTATCAAGGCCGTGGCACGCTCGTCCTCACCGACGGCACCGTGCAGTCCGGCACCTGGGTCAACGGCCTGCGCGTGCGCGACGCCGAGGGCAAGCTGCTGCCCGACCCGTTGGAGACCGGCATACTGGCCCAAGGCCGCTTGCTCGACGACGCCCTGGCGGCCGTACCGGCGTCCACCCCGGCCGTGGAGCTGTACTCCTTGGTGCTGGCGGGCGACGGCAAGCAAAGCGTGTTCTTGCGCGAGGCCGATTACGTCAGCAATCTGCTTGCCACCCGCTTTGGTGCTCGCGGACAGGTGCGCCTGGTCAACCACCGCGACCACATCGCCGACCGCCCCCTGGCCACTCGCGAAAGCCTGCGCCGCTCGGTACAAACCCTGGCCGAACGGACCGGGCCGGAAGACCTGGTGTTCATTTACATGACCAGCCATGGCACCCATGAGCATGAACTGGTGCTCGACCAACCGCGCATGGAACTGGCCGACCTGCCCGCCGATGAGCTGGCCGCTGTGCTCGCACCACTGAAAAACCGTGACAAGGTCATCGTGATCTCCGCGTGCTACTCCGGCGGCTTCATACCCGCACTCAAAGATGAGCGCACCCTGATCATGACCGCCTCCCGCGCGGACCGCGTGTCGTTCGGCTGCTCGGAAGAAGCAGACTTCACCTACTTCGGGGATGCCCTTTTCGCACAAGCTTTCAACCAAACGGACGATTTGCAACACGCCTTCAAACTGGCACAACTGCACGTGGCCGAACGCGAACAGGCGGACAATTTCGAAGCCTCCGAACCGCAGATCTGGGCGCCTAAGGGCGTGATCGCCCATTGGCAATTATTACGTAAACAGCAGGCACGAAAGGCGCTCGAAAGCGTCTCAATGAATAGCAAGGAAGCCAAAGGCAACTAAGCTGTAACGTGTAACAAGGGGGAAACACCATGTACCTGACACCGCAGCATATCTTGCTGGCCGGGGCCTCCGGCCTCACGGGCGAACACCTGCTCGACCGCCTGCTCAACGAACCCACCGTGACCCGCGTGCTGGCACCCAGCCGCAAACCATTGGCTGAACATCCACGCCTGGAAAACCCGGTGGGCGACCCGGCGGTGTTCCTGCCGCAACTGAGCGGCCGCGTGGATATTGCCTTCTGCTGCCTGGGCACCACGATCAAAAAGGCCGGCTCGGAAGCGGCCTTCCGTGCGGTCGACCTGGACATGGTGGTGGCTTTCGCCAAGCGCGCACGGGAACTGGGCGCGCGGCATCTGATCGTGATCAGCGCAATTGGCGCCGACCCGAAATCCTCGGTGTTCTACAACCGGGTCAAGGGGGAAATGGAACTGGCGCTCCGAGCGCAAGACTGGCCGCAGTTGACCATCGTACGTCCGTCGCTGCTGCTGGGCGAACGACTGGAGCCGCGCCTGGCCGAGCAGTTAGCCGGGCCTTTGTCACGGCTTATTCCGGGCAAGTACCACGGTATTGAAGTCTGCGAACTGGCCCGCGCCATGTGGCGCCTGGCGCTGGAAGAACAGGATGGCGTGCGGGTGGTGGAGTCGGACGAGTTGCGCAAGCTCGGCAAGTAATGATGCAGGTCTGGTACTGATCGTTCCCACGCTCTGCGTGGTAACGCCGGTTATGACGCTCTGCGTCATGCTTGGGACGCGGAGCGTCCCCGACTGCATTCCCACGCGGAGCGTGGGAACGATCCAACCCAGGCAGCCACTGTCTTACAGCCCGCCCGTAGCGTTGAAGCCCACACCCAGCACCGTCAACACCGACAGTGGCAACAACAAAGTATCGAGCAACGCACTAGCCGGCAGATCGAGATGGGGATAGCTCGGGGCCTCGGCACCAAAGCGGTCCTTGGCGCAGCAGCCACCATTGATCGCGTACAGATCCAGCCGCGTGCCGGCATACACCACCGGTGCGCCCGGTTGCGCCGCATCCAGCGTGCGCGCCGTGGCGCAGCCGGTAAGTTGCAGCGCCATCAACAGCAGCAGCGCTTTATTCATCGCCGCCCAGATGGTGCTCACCCCAACGCGGCAGCATGTCCTGGGGAATGTTCAACAGGTTGAGAATGCGCGCCACCACAAAGTCCACTAGGTCATCGATGGTCTGCGGCTGGTGATAGAAGCCAGGCGACGCGGGCAGAATGGTCACGCCCATATTCGACAACTTGAGCATGTGCTCCAGGTGAATGCTCGAATACGGCGCTTCGCGCGGCACCAGGATCAATTGGCGGCGCTCCTTCAGGGTCACGTCTGCCGCCCGTTCGATCAGGTTATTGCAGGCGCCCGTGGCAATCGCCGACAAGGTGCCGGTGGAACATGGCACCACCACCATGGCCGCCGGCGCACCGGAGCCTGAAGCCACCGGCGACATCCAGTCCTCTTTGCCGTAGACCTTGATCTGCCCCGCCGCCGCACCGGTGTACTCGGTAAGGAACGCCTGCATCGTCTGCACCTTGGACGGCAGCGCGACATCGGTCTCGGTCGCCAGCACCAACTGCGCCGCCTTGGAGATCAGAAAATGCACCTCACGGTCTTCACGCACCAGGCAATCGAGCAGGCGCAGGCCATAGGGCGCACCGGATGCGCCGGTCATCGCCAGGGTAATGCGTTCCGGCCCGCTCATTTCAGTGCCTCGGCCAGCTTGCCGTGCAGGCCGCCGAAGCCGCCGTTGCTCATGACCACCACGTGCGTGCCGGGCTGGGCCAAGGACTTCACCTGCTCAATGATGCCTTCGAGCGAATCGCAGACTGTCGAGGGTACGGTGCACAGCGCAGCAATCGCGGGCAAATCCCAGCCAAGGTTGGCCGGTGCATACCACACCACCTGGTCGGCATCGTTGACGCTTTCAGGCAAGCCATCACGGTGCGCGCCGAGCTTCATGGAGTTGGAACGCGGTTCGACGATGGCGATGATCTGCGCATCGCCCACGCGCTTGCGCAGGCCATCCAGGGTGGTGGCAATTGCGGTTGGGTGGTGGGCAAAGTCGTCGTAAATGGTAATCCCCTTCACGTCGGCGACTTTCTCCATGCGCCGCTTCACACTCTTGAATGCGCTCAAGGCGGCGATGCCCATGGCCGGCACCACGCCGACATGCCGAGCGGCAGCCAGGCTCACCAAGGCGTTGGCCACGTTGTGCTGGCCAGTCATGCCCCAGTCGACGATGCCTTGGGCCTGGCCTTCGAACAGCACTTCAAACCGCGAACCGTCGTCGCTGAGCAACCTGGCCTGCCACTGCCCACCCGCGCCGGTAGTTTGCACCGGGGTCCAGCAGCCCATGTCGATCACACGCTGCAACGCAGGCTCGGTGGTGGGATGAATGACCAGGCCTTCGCTGGGAATGGTGCGCACCAAGTGATGGAACTGCCGCTCAATCGCCGGCAGATCGGGGAAGATATCCGCGTGATCAAACTCAAGGTTGTTGAGGATCGCCGTGCGCGGGCGGTAGTGGACGAACTTGGAGCGCTTGTCAAAAAAGGCGCTGTCGTATTCATCGGCCTCGATCACAAAAAACGGTGTCTCACCCAGGCGCGCCGACACCGAGAAGTTCTGCGGCACACCGCCAATCAGGAAGCCCGGGCTCATGCCCGCATGTTCCAGCACCCAGGCCAGCATGCTGCTGGTGGTGGTCTTACCATGAGTGCCCGCCACTGCCAGGACCCAACGGCCTTGCAGCACATGGTCGGCCAGCCACTGGGGGCCGGAGACGTAAGGCAAGCCATTGTTCAGTACGTATTCCACCGCCGGGTTGCCGCGCGACATAGCGTTGCCGATGACGACCAGGTCCGGCACCGGGTCGAATTGCGCGGGGTCGTAACCTTGGGTCAGCTCAATCCCTTGCGCCTGTAGCTGCGTGCTCATGGGTGGATAAACATTGGCATCGGAGCCTGTTACGTGATGGCCCAGCTCTTTGGCCAGAACCGCCATCGAACCCATGAACGTACCGCAGATACCCAGAATATGAATGTGCATAGTCGACCTCGTAAACATCGAGGCAGGTTAGCGTAGGGTGGGAAAGTTCGCACGCATTAGCTGAGGGCGAAACGCCCGCCGGTAGGATCCGGCGGGCAAAAGGGATGACTTAAACCTTGGTGCCCGCGTTGTTAAGCTCAGCGCCTTTCAAGGTCATGATTCGGTCAGCGGTTTTTTTCAAGGCGTGGTACCGACGCTCGATCGCGCCTAAGCGGCCACCGGTACCAGGGGACGTTTGCGACTCGACGTGAGGTTTGAAAATCAGCTCGTTGTCCTCGGCCAGTTGTTTCATATGGGTTTCTGAAACGTCCAGTAACTGCTCAAGGTTACTCATGCGTGCGCCGCGCTCCTTGGGCCAGTCGTCGCCCATGACAAGCCGGTCTCCGGTGTTTCCCGCCAGCGTGATGATGAGATTGGCAAACTCCACCATCACTTTTTCTATGCGATCCAGATGGCGTGTGGCCCCAGGCGCAGGCTCATCGGGTGTGGATGGCGTAACGGCTGGCGGCGCTGGCTTCTGATCGGCCTGCACAACGCCAGGCAAATGCGGTGGCGGTGGCGCCACTGGCGACGGTACGTATTGGCCCTTGATCGCTTCCCCCGCAGCCACGGACCCGGCATATGCGCCCACATTGATCGGCGCGCTGACCATGCCATTGATGCCTGCGTTGATGAACGCGTCCTTAATCATCTTGCCGGTAGAGGGCGATGTAGAAATAACGCCCGCCTTGACCAGCCTGTCGGCATCCAACAGCCGCTGGGTGACATCGGCCACACTGACCTTGGGCGATTCCGCCGGCTTCAAAGGGATGGTCCCACCGACAGGGGGTGTCTGAGGCCCCTTGGTCAGCGCGTCCTTGAGCTTACTGGCAGTCGACTGGCCTGAACTGCCCGCGGTCACACTGGTGCCAGGGATGACCTCGTTTGTCGTCGGTTTTTTCCCTCCCGCCGGGGTTTGGGGCCGGGTGGGCGTGGGACTGACCGGGGCAGGCGGTACCCTGGGCGACGGCGTAGGCGACACGGGAGGCGTGTGCCGGGACCCGCCCCCGAATATCCGGCCGAAGATTCCACGCTTGACGCGCACCTTTGGCGTTTGATCTGCCTGCGGCTCAGACAGCTGCGTGCCAGGCTCAGGCTCAGGCTCAAGGGGGTGCATCGGTTCGCCCCAGCCCGCCATTAAGGGTTGCGGTGCAGACGTGGGCGTAACATCAAGTTGAACAGGGAGTTGTGGCACAGGAGTCGTTATTGGACTTGTAATATTCATGTGTTGTCACCCTAGAAGTTTCAAACAACGGTGTTTAAGGGCAAGTGATGCTCTGCCCTTATTCCATCAGTGCTTAAAACAACGCGCCACGTTCCGGGACGACGTGAGTGCGTAGAGCGATAAAAAACCTTAAATCACGTGGGACGAAAAACAAGTAGTTCGCAATAACTGAGTTATTCCGACAACTGTCGCGCCCCTAATGCATAACCTCCCGTGAAATCCCATGTTTGCGTAACTTGCGGTACAGCGTATTGCGACTGACGCCCAACTGTTCAGCCACATGGCTCATATGCCAGCGCTGCTGCGCCAACGCGTTGAGTAATGCCTGGCGCTCGGCGCTCTCCAGCGGCGAGGCGCACGGCGCATCCCCCCTCTCCCCCTGGGGCCGCACCTGTCGAATCAACGCCGGCAAGTCCTCAAGCCCGACTCGCCCGCCCTCACAAAGCGCCACGACTGTGCGCAACACCGTACGCAACTGCCGCAGGTTTCCCGGCCAATGGAATGCCAACAAGGCTTGGCGCGCAGGCTCGTCGAGCATCACCTGCTCGGTGCCCGCCTCTTGGGCCAGGAGGAAGTCCAACAGTTGCGACTTGTCAGTGCGTTCGCGCAACGGCGGCAGCGCCACTTCCAAGCCGTTCAAACGGTAATACAGGTCTTCGCGAAAGCTGCCATCGGCCACACGCTCCAGCAAATTGCGATGCGTGGCGCTGATGATGCGCACGTTCACAGCTTGGGGTTCACCACCGATAGGCACCACCAGGCGGTCTTCCAGCACCCTTAACAGGCGGGTTTGCAGCGCCAGGGGCATGTCGCCGATTTCGTCGAGAAACAGCGTGCCGCCGTCGGCCTGCTGCAGCTTGCCGCGCATGCCTTCTTTAAGGGCTCCGGTGAAACTGCCGGCGCGATAGCCAAACAGTTCGCTCTCGATCAGGTTTTCTGGAATCGCCGCACAGTTCAGTGCGACAAAGGCCTTGTCGCCCCGCTGGCTGGATTGATGAACGGCCTTGGCGAAGGCCTCTTTACCGCAGCCGGTTTCGCCATTGATCAGCAATGGCACGTCGCGCTCGAACACTCGCGAGGCCTTGCGCAACTCATTTTGCAACGCCGGGTCACCCAGGCAGATACCCAATGGGCGTGACGCCTGCGGCTTGATGATAGCGGCCGGCACCGCGCGGGGCTGGCCTCGCAGCGCTGCAAACAGAGGCCGACCCTCGCGGGTGCGCAGCGGCCAACTGGCCGTGGCATTGGCGCTGGCCCGCCCCAGCAACTGGTCCAGGGAACAGTCGAAAAACGCTTCCACCGGCTGGCCCACCAAACCGCCGCGCAACTGCCCCAACAGGTTCAAGGCGCTCTGGTTGACCGCACAAATGCGCCCTTCGCCATCAAACGCCAATAGCCCTTCGCTGAACAACCCGACCGACTCGGCCTGCAGGTGAAAACGCAACAGCCAGTGGTGTTCGAAGTGGCGCAGGAAGTAGCAACTTTCGATCATCTTGGCCGACAGGTTCACCAGCGCCATGGTGTGGAACTGGCTCTGGCGCGACACGGCTTCGCGGGCCGAAGACACATCCAGCACCGCCAGCAATTCACCATGAGGGTCGAACACTGGGCTGGCCGAACAGGTCAGCCCGGTATGGCGGCCGCGAAAGTGTTCGTCACGGTGGATCGTCAACGACTGCCGTTCCACCAGGCAGGTGCCGATGCCGTTGGTGCCTTCGCACGCTTCGCTCC
Organism: Pseudomonas sp. AL10; assembly: GCF_029960685.1. Lineage (NCBI taxonomy): Bacteria > Pseudomonadati > Pseudomonadota > Gammaproteobacteria > Pseudomonadales > Pseudomonadaceae > Pseudomonas > Pseudomonas sp. AL10. Next base: position 92,515 of record NZ_JASBQZ010000017.1, on the reverse strand, counting down.
AGTCAGCGCCCAGCCATAAGCCAGCGCGCTCGAAGATCTTGCGCTCCGACGGCGCGGTGACACAGTTGAGGATCACCCCACGCGCATCGGTGAGCAGCACCGCGTGACCGGCGCCGGAAAGCTGTTGATGCAGGCTGTTCATTTCGCTGCCGGCGATGTGCAGCACTTGGCGCAGGCGCTCGCGACTTTCCAGCAGGCGCCCGTGTTCGAGCACAGTGGGCGCGATGGTCAGCGCCGGGTCGAGGTGGTAGTCCTCTACACAGCGCAGCCAGGAGCGGGCGATGGACGGGTCGCTGCCCGGCCCCTGGGAAAGCTCTTGGCCCCGGGTGACGGTCAAGACTTGCTGGGCATGGCGACTGAAATGATCGTTATGCATGTTCTTATTATTCTCCCTGCGTGAGAACGCCCAGCATCCCCCAGCCATCCGGCCATTGCAATCCCGGCCCGACCCACCGGTCACAGGCTGTACCGTTTGTGGCACAAACTGTCACCTCGCCTGTATCACCCCTGTCACGGCAACGCCTTGCAACAAAGCCCAACCCCTTGATTTTGCGGGCTCGCACAGCAGTGGCCCAACCTTTGCTCTACGCTTTATAACGCGCTTGCCGCGCTGTACTCCAATAAACATAAAAGCAGGAGATGCCCACCATGCGTTATGCACACCCCGGTACTGAAGGCGCCATCGTTTCGTTCAAGGCCAAATACGGCAACTACATCGGCGGCGAGTTCGTGGCGCCGGTCGATGGCAACTACTTCTCCAATACCTCGCCGGTCAACGGCAAGCCGATTGCCGACTTCCCGCGCTCCACCGCCAAAGACATCGACAAGGCGCTGGACGCCGCTCACGCAGCCGCCGATGCCTGGGGCAAAACCTCGGCCCAGGACCGTTCGCTGGTGCTGCTGAAAATCGCCGATCGCATCGAGCAAAACCTCGAACTGCTGGCCATTACCGAAACCTGGGACAACGGCAAGGCCGTGCGTGAAACCCTCAACGCCGACATCCCCCTGGCCGCCGACCACTTCCGTTACTTCGCCGGCTGCATCCGCGCCCAGGAAGGCAGCAGCGCAGAAATCAACGAACTCACCGCCGCCTACCACTTCCACGAACCGCTGGGCGTGGTCGGCCAGATCATCCCGTGGAACTTCCCGCTGCTGATGGCCGCGTGGAAACTCGCGCCAGCCCTGGCCGCCGGTAACTGCGTGGTGCTCAAGCCCGCCGAGCAAACGCCGCTGGGCATCAGCGTGCTGATGGAGCTGATCGGCGACCTGCTGCCACCGGGCGTGCTGAACGTGGTGCACGGTTTTGGCAAGGAAGCCGGCGAAGCCCTCGCCACCAGCAAGCGCATCGCCAAGATCGCCTTTACCGGCTCAACGCCTGTGGGCTCGCACATCATGCATGCGGCGGCCGAGAACATCATTCCGTCCACGGTAGAGTTGGGCGGCAAGTCGCCGAACATCTTCTTCGCCGACATCATGAAAGCGGAACCTGCATTCATCGAAAAAGCCGCCGAAGGCCTGGTGCTGGCGTTCTTCAACCAGGGCGAAGTGTGCACCTGCCCTTCCCGTGCACTGGTGGAAGAGTCGATCTACGAAGACTTCATGAAAGTGGTGATGAAAAAGGTCGAGTCGATCAAGCGAGGCGACCCGCTGGACACCGACACCATGGTCGGCGCCCAGGCGTCCGAACAGCAGTTCGACAAGATCCTGTCCTACCTGGAAATCGCCAAGGGTGAAGGCGCGCAACTGCTCACCGGCGGCAAGGTCGAGAAGCTCACGGGCGATCTGGCCACCGGTTATTACATCCAGCCGACCCTGCTCAAGGGCACCAACGATATGCGTGTGTTCCAGGAAGAAATCTTCGGCCCGGTGGTGAGTATCACCACCTTCAAGGACGAAGCCGAAGCCCTGGCGATTGCCAACGACACCGAGTTCGGCCTGGGCGCAGGCCTGTGGACCCGCGACATCAACCGCGCCTACCGCATGGGCCGGGCCATCAAGGCTGGCCGCGTGTGGACCAACTGCTACCACCTGTACCCGGCGCATGCTGCGTTTGGCGGTTACAAGAAGTCTGGCGTGGGCCGTGAGACCCACAAGATGATGTTGGATCACTACCAGCAGACCAAGAACTTGCTGGTGAGCTACGACATTAATCCGCTGGGCTTTTTCTAACTCAGCCTTATAGCAAGCAACCAGCTCCCAACTTGAAACGCAATCAAGTGTGGGAGCTGGCTTGCCTGCGAAGGCGGTGTCTCAGCCAAATAAGGGCTAGCTGACAGGTCGCTATCGCAGGCAAGCCTGCTCCCACATTTGATATCACACGCAATTGCTACCTCGTTCGGCACACAGACGCCGAGTCAAAAACAATAAGAATGGAAGGTACTTCCCATGCCTAGCGAACCCACTGGTTCTTCTGTCGACTTTGAAAAAGTCGGCACCGATTACTTTCAACAACGCGAACTGAAAAAAGGCGCCGCCGGCTGGGTATTACTGGTTGGCCTGGGCGTCGCCTATGTTATTTCCGAAGACTACGCCGGCTGGAACTTCGGCCTGGCCCAGGGCGGTTGGGGCGGTATGTTCCTCGCTACTTTGCTGATGGCCACCATGTACCTGTGCATGTGCTTTTCCCTGGCCGAATTGTCTTCCATGATCCCTACTGCTGGCGGCGGCTACGGTTTTGCCCGCAGCGCTTTCGGCCCCTGGGGCGGGTTCCTGACCGGCACTGCCATCCTTATCGAATACGCCATCGCGCCCGCCGCCATCGCGGTGTTTATCGGCGCCTATTGCGAGTCGCTATTCGGCATTGGCGGCTGGATGATCTACCTGGCGTTCTACATCATCTTTATCGGCATCCACATTTTTGGTGTGGGTGAAGCCTTGAAGCTGATGTTTGTGATCACCGCCGTCGCCGCGATCGCCCTAGGCGTGTTCCTGGTGTCGATGGTGCCGCACTTCAACGTCGCCAATCTGCTCGACATACCCGTGACCGAGGCCAAGGGCGCCAGCAGCTTCCTGCCGTTCGGCTACGTCGGCGTGTGGGCCGCGATCCCTTATGCCATCTGGTTTTTCCTGGCAGTGGAAGGTGTGCCGCTGGCCGCTGAAGAAACCAAGAACCCCAAGCGCGACCTGCCGCGTGGGCTGATTGGCGCGATTGTGGTGCTGACCAGTTTTGCCCTGTTGATCCTGGTGATCGCGCCGGGCGGTGCGGGCACTTATGCGCTGATCAAATCCGGCAACCCACTGGTTGAAGCCTTGGCGTTGTCCTACGGCGGTTCCACGTGGATGGGCAGCTTCGTCAACCTGGTCGGCCTGGCCGGTTTGATCGCGAGCTTTTTCTCGATCATCTACGCCTATTCGCGGCAGATCTTTGCCTTGTCCCGTGCCGGTTACCTGCCGCGCAAATTGTCCGAGACCAACAAGAGCAAGGCGCCGGTATTGGCGCTGGTGATCCCCGGGATTATCGGCTTTGGCCTGTCGCTGACCGGTCAGGGTGACTTGCTGATCCTGGTGGCGGTGTTTGGCGCTACGATTTCCTACGTGTTGATGATGGCCGCCCACATCACCCTGCGCATCCGTCGCCCTAAAATGGAGCGGCCATACCGCACGCCGGGTGGCATCTTCACCTCGGGTGTGGCGCTGGTGCTGGCCTGCGTGGCCGTGGTGGCGGGCTTTCTGGTGGACCCGCGCGTGGTGATTGGCGCGGCGATCATCTATGGAGTATTAATTGCTTACTTTGCTTTCTACAGCCGGCATCACTTGGTAGCAGGCACCCCGGAAGAGGAATTCGCGGCGATCCAGGCCGCAGAGGCCGCCTTGCACTAACTGCCGAAAACCTCGACGCGGCGCCTTGCACACAGCAGGCCCGCGTCATCAAGGAGACACTGTATGGCAAGCTTTTCCCACGCGGTGGGTGCTCAAACCTACCGTTTCGACAGCCTCAAGGACGTGATGGCCAAGGCCAGCCCCGCACGCTCCGGGGACTTCCTCGCCGGTGTCGCCGCGCAGAATGACGGTGAGCGTGTGGCGGCGCAGATGGCGCTGGCAAATATCCCGCTCAAGCACTTCCTGCAGGAAGCATTGATTCCTTATGAAAGCGATGAAGTCACCCGGCTGATCATCGACACCCACGATAAACAGGCGTTTGCAGCGGTCAGCCACCTCACGGTCGGCGGCCTGCGCGACTGGCTGCTCAGCGATGCGGCCGATGAACAGGCCCTACGCGCCTTGGCGCCAGGGCTGACACCGGAAATGGCCGCGGCCGTGTCCAAGATCATGCGCGTGCAAGACCTGGTGCTGGTGGCGCAAAAGATCCGCGTGGTCACCCAGTTTCGCGGCACCCTGGGCCTGCGCGGGCGCTTGTCTACGCGCTTGCAGCCCAACCACCCCACCGACGAACCCGCTGGCATCGCCGCGAGCATTCTCGACGGCCTGCTGTACGGCAACGGCGACGCCATGATCGGCATCAACCCGGCCACCGACAGCATCGCCTCAATCTGCGCCATGCTGGAGATGCTCGACGCGATTATCCAGCGCTATGAGATTCCCACCCAGGCCTGCGTGCTGACCCACGTCACCACCTCCATCGAAGCGATCAACCGCGGCGTCCCCCTGGACCTGGTGTTTCAGTCGATTGCCGGTACCGAAGCGGCCAATGCCAGTTTCGGGATCAACCTCAACGTGCTGCAGGAAGGTTATGACGCGGGCTTGAGCCTCAAGCGCGGCACCCTGGGCCAGAACCTGATGTACTTCGAAACCGGCCAGGGCAGCGCCTTGTCGGCCAATGCGCACTTTGGCGTCGACCAGCAAACCTGTGAAACCCGTGCCTACGCCGTGGCGCGGCACTTCAAGCCGTTTCTGGTGAACACCGTGGTCGGCTTTATCGGCCCGGAGTACCTGTACAACGGCAAGCAGATTATCCGCGCCGGCCTTGAAGACCACTTCTGCGGCAAGCTGCTCGGCGTGCCCATGGGGTGCGACATCTGCTACACCAACCACGCCGAAGCCGACCAAGACGACATGGACACCCTGCTGACCCTGCTCGGCGTGGCCGGCATCAACTTCATCATGGGCATCCCCGGCTCCGACGACATCATGCTCAACTACCAGACCACCTCGTTCCACGACGCCCTGTACGCCCGGCAAACACTGGGTTTAAAACCAGCGCCGGAGTTCGAGCAGTGGCTGGCGAAAATGGGCATCTTCACGCAGGCTGATGGCAAGGTGCATTTTGGCAACAGCCTGCCACCGGCCTTCCGCCACGCCTTGGCGCAATTGGGATGAAGGAGCCGACTGTGCAACCAGAATTGCCTGACAACCCGTGGCTGGAACTGCGCCGCCTCACCCCGGCGCGTATTGCCCTGGGCCGCACCGGCACCAGCCTTCCCACCAGCGCCCAACTGGACTTCCAGTTTGCCCACGCCCAGGCGCGGGACGCGGTGCACCTGCCGTTCGATCACGCCGGGCTCAGCCACCAACTGGCCGAACGTGGCCGAGACAGCCTGTTATTGCACAGCGCCGCCACGGACCGGCACATGTACTTGCAACGCCCGGACCTGGGGCGACGCCTGAGTGATGAGTCAGCGCGAACCCTTCGCGACTACGCTTCGGCCCAGCCTGGTGGTGTGGACTTGGCCATCGTGGTAGCCGATGGCCTGTCGGCACTGGCGGTGCATAAACACACAGCGCCGTTTCTGGCGCGCCTGGAAGAACAGACCCACGCCGAAGGCTGGTCCTTGTCACCGGTGATCCTGGTGGAGCAAGGCCGCGTGGCGGTGGCCGATGAAATCGGGCAGCTACTGGGCGCCAAGATGGTGGTGATCCTGATCGGCGAACGGCCGGGGCTCAGCTCGCCGGACAGCCTGGGTCTATATTTCACCTACAACCCCAAGGTCGGCCTCACCGATGCCTATCGCAACTGCATCTCCAACGTGCGGCTGGAAGGCTTGAGTTATGGCATGGCGGCCCATCGCCTGCTGTACTTGATGCGAGAGGCGTGTCGCCGGCAGTTGTCGGGGGTCAATCTCAAGGATGAGGCACAGGTTCAGACCCTCGAATCGGACGACCCGGACCTGATGAAGGGCAATTTCCTGCTCAGCCCGGCAGATGACCGATAGCGGTACGATTGCGCTTTTTGGCGTCATTAGGCAGCATCGAGTCACGGCCGCTCGTGTGGTCATACCCATTTGGAAGTTGAGGCCTGGCATGCGGATTACTCAAGCGACCCTGGAACACCTGGACCTGTTGACCCCGTTGTTCGTCAAATACCGCGAGTTCTACGGGGCCTTGCCGTTCCCGGACTCGTCACGGGCCTTTTTGGAAAAGCGCCTGCGGCGCAAGGAATCGGTGATCTACCTGGCCCTGGCCGACGATGACGACAAGCGACTGCTGGGGTTTTGCCAGCTGTACCCGAGCTTTTCTTCGCTGTCGCTCAAGCGGGTGTGGATCCTCAACGACATCTATGTGGCCGAGGACGCACGCCGGCAACTGGTGGCGGACAACCTGATGCGCACGGCCAAAAAAATGGCCAAGGACACCCACGCGGTGCGGTTGCGGGTATCGACCAGCAGCGATAACGAGGTGGCGCAGAAGACCTACGAGTCGATTGGGTTTCGCGAAGACACCGAATTCAAAAACTACGTGTTGCCGATCAACGAAGACTGAAAACCAGTCAGCCAAACACCGCAATACTCTTGTGGGAGCTGGCTTGCCTGCGATGACGGAGTGTCAGCGAGCATTTCTCATACTGACCCACCGCTATCGCAGGCAAGCCAGCTCCCACATTGGGTCCGGCGACTGGCTTGAAGCCCAACCCCTTCACAATTTCGCGACACTCCCCGCTACAAAAGCCACACGCTTTTCACCTCTCAATCCGTATAATGCCGACCTTTCAGGGTTGTAAGAACCGCGACAATTACTTGTAGCCTTATTGCCTGAGCCTCCGCACAAGCCCGCTGAGCCGGGCTATTCACACAGGTGCCATCCATGGATTTCAACCCGCTCGACCTTATCCTGCATCTCGACGTCTACCTCGACATGCTGGTAACCAATTACGGTCCGTGGATCTACGCCATTCTGTTCCTGGTGATTTTTTGCGAAACCGGCCTGGTGGTCATGCCCTTCCTGCCGGGCGACTCCTTGCTGTTTATCGCCGGTGCCGTCGCGGCCGGTGGCGGTATGGACCCAGTCCTGCTGGCCGGCCTGCTGATGCTGGCGGCCATCCTCGGCGACAGCACCAACTATGTGATCGGACGAACGGCGGGCGAGCGCTTGTTCAGCAACCCGAACTCGAAAATCTTCCGCCGCGACTACCTGCAAAAAACCCACGATTTCTACGACAAGCACGGCGGCAAGACCGTGACCCTGGCGCGCTTCCTGCCGATCCTGCGCACCTTCGCGCCGTTCGTCGCGGGCGTGGCCAAGATGCCGTACCCGCGCTTCTTTGGCTTCAGCGTACTGGGCACCATCCTGTGGGTCGGCGGCCTGGTGACCTTGGGTTACTTCTTCGGCAACGTGCCTTTTATCAAGAAGAACCTGTCGCTGCTGGTGGTGTTCATCATCCTGCTGTCCCTGGTGCCGATGATTATTGGCGTAGTGCGCAGCCGCTTTGGCCGCACGTCCTCCGAAGCCAACCCGCACTGATTGCCCGTGTGGTCCTTCAGCGCCTGGCGTCGCCGGCGCCTGCTGGCCAAGCACCCGATTGCCGATGACACCTGGCAACGGGTGCGCCACCACCTGACCTTCCTCGACGGCATCACGCCGGAGCAAGACCAGTGGTTGCGCGAAGCCTGCGTGGTGTTCCTCAGTGAAAAACACCTCACCGCCCTGCCCGGCGTCGAACTGCACCAGGAACAACGCCTGCTGCTCGCCGCCCAGGCGCAACTGCCGCTGATGAACCTGGGCGACCTCGACTGGTACCAGGGCTTTCATGAGATCGTGCTGTACCCCGACGACTTCCTCAGCCCACAACGCCATCGCGATGCCAGCGGCGTCGAACACGAGTGGGACGGCGAACACAGCGGCGAAGCCTGGCAACAGGGCCCGGTGATCCTCGCCTGGCCCGGCGTGCTCGCCAGCGGCCAATGGGAAGGCTACAACCTGGTCATCCACGAACTGGCGCACAAGCTGGACATGCTCAACGGCGACGCCAACGGCCTGCCGCCCCTGCACCACGACATGCGCGTGCAGGACTGGGCCAGCGTCATGCAAGGCGCCTTCGATGACCTCAACCGCCAGCTGGACGCCAACCCGGACGCCGAGACCGAGATAGACCCTTACGCCGCGGAAAACCCGGCGGAGTTCTTTGCCGTCACCAGCGAGTATTTCTTCAGCGCCCCGGATTTACTGGTCAACAGCTATCCAGAGGTGTACGCCCAACTCAGCCGCTTTTATCGCCAGGATCCGCTGGCCCGCCTGGCCCAACTGCAAGCCTGCGACCCGCGCTACTCGCCACAGAGCGAATGACCGTACGACGCTTGGCGCATGGCATCGGCGTCAGAATATGCCTATAATCGCCGCCACTTTTAGGCCAATCCGGCCATGTCATATGGCCAACTAACGGGGGCAACGCCCAATGAGCTACAGCAAGATTCCGGCTGGCAAAGACCTGCCGAACGACATCTACGTCGCCATCGAAATTCCGGCCAACCACGCGCCGATCAAATACGAAATCGACAAAGACAGCGACTGCCTGTTCGTTGACCGTTTCATGGCCACCCCGATGTTCTACCCGGCCAACTACGGTTTTATCCCCAACACCCTGGCTGACGACGGTGACCCCCTCGACGTGCTGGTGGTGACCCCTTACCCGGTCACCCCAGGCTCGGTCATCCGCGCGCGCCCAGTTGGCATCCTGAACATGACCGACGACGGCGGCGGCGATGCCAAAGTCATCGCAGTGCCACACGACAAGCTGTCCCAGCTGTACGTGGACGTGAAGGAATACACCGACCTGCCGCCACTGCTGCTGGAACAGATCAAGCACTTCTTCGAGAACTACAAAGACCTCGAAAAAGGCAAATGGGTGAAGATCGACGGTTGGGGCAACGCAGACGCTGCCCGCGCCGAGATCATGAAGTCGGTTGCCGCCTACAAAGGCTGATACCCGCGCCTCATTGCCACGGCAAATAAAAAGCCCCGTTAATTCGGGGCTTTTTTATGGGCCGGATTAAACATCAAGTTCAATGTTTATTTGCAGCGTTTAACTAACTTGCACACCTGAAAGATCCCGCCACAACTAAGCCAAATCCTACAACTGCAAATCAACGCATGGTTTATTTGATTAGACTTTCCGGCCAGTAAACTCTGCGTTTATGAATACATCAGGTGATCGTTTAAAAGCGCTACTACGGGAAGTTCATCTTTCCGCCTCCGACTTCGCCAAGAACCGCGGCGTCACGCCTCAGCACGTGAACAACTGGTTCAAACGCGGCGTCCCCATGGGCCGACTCAACGAGATCGCAGAGTTGCTGTGCGTCTCAAGTCGCTGGTTAAGCGACGGCAAAGGCCCCAAACACCCGCCCGCCAACTACCTGTTGGAAGGCCCCACCGCAAGGATTGCAACCGCCCGCGAAGACACCGGCAAATACCTCACAGGCCCCGCCTGCCGCCCGGAAAAAACCGACGTGGAGATCCCCCTCCACCCCACCTTCACCTCAACCGAACGCATCCGCGTCTCCCTGCACAGCCTGGAAACCCTCAACGTCAACCCCGACCGCGCCATAGGCGCCTACATGGTCGACAACAGCATGATCGACATTATCCAACAAGGCGCCACCCTCGCCATCGACCGAGGCCGCACCCAAATCATCGATGGCGAAATCTACGCCGTCGAACATGACGGCATGCTGCGCATCAAATACCTCTACAACCGCCCTGGCGGTGGCCTGCGCATGCGCAGCCACAACGCCAGCGAACACCCGGACGAATACCTCAACCACGAGGAACGCTTCGAGCAAAGCTTCAAAATCGTCGGCTGGGTATTCTGGTGGTCCACCCTCAACAACCGCCGCCCACCGGTGCCCCTGGATGAACACCTGCTGGGCTGGGAAGGCTCTAAATCGGAACCGGAGGTGGGCAACTGAAGTGAATGTGGGTATCATGCGCCGCACATTTGGCAGGGGTCGCTTTTAGCTGATTCCCTGCCGGCGAAGCGGAGGAGTTCCCGCGGATGCCCCTACTATTCAGCCCGACGCCATGTGGGCTGAGCGATTTGAAGGCTGGTGAGGTTTGTCAAAAACAAGCTGAGGCAGTCCCCGAGAAGCCGGCCACAAGCCGGCTTTTTAATGCCTGTAAGAATGCAGTTCAATTGCCCAACAGCTGCTGGACAATTGAATCGTCAACAAAAGCGGGCAGGTATCCTACCCACCCTTTAATACGCGTCATTTAGGCTGCAAACACTCCACAGCCCTATCCGCCACCATCTTCGCCATCTCCACCAAATGCATCACCGCCCTCTGTGGCGCAGCCACTGACTCGCCGATCACCTGCGACGTAGCCAGCGCACAATGCAGCAGCTCAGCCACCTGCACCCAGGCATCCTCGAAGCTCAGTTCTTCATTGACCGTAAATGGGTTGGTTGCGCCTGACGACGGCGAATCCGAAACAACGTTATCCATAGCAAAACTCCAATCGATAATTTGAAGCTGCCAATTACGCGACTAAACGAAAGGTGGCAGCTGTACGCAGGTTAGTCGACCGGTCGATTGGAACCCGGCGCACCCGAAGGTGCCCTGCGCACAGCCACCATAAGATGCAGGCGATGAGGTGCCTGACTCATGAGTTGCATATGCGCCAATCGAATCCGGGCGACTAAACCCGATCACTGAATTAGCAGTGACGGTCAGCAGCCTAGTCACCCAATTCCACTGGCGCAAGCGGTTGGGATTCTCTCGGAAACGTCCTGCAAATGAAAGGGATCGGACCTGCTGGCTACTCAAAATCAGGCAATTCACTCCTGTTCTGCACAGCAAGCCGGAGGCCTGAAATCGGGCGCCAACCATTGTCCACTTTAAGTTGACAGTAAGACGCCTCCCACCCGATTTATCCCTCGTCACCCACCCATTAATCTGTGCCCATGTTGAACGCAACGCCCAACCAACCTAAACAAAAAAAGGATTCAACCATGAGCGCTCCAACCTACAACCGCTTGAACAAAGACGACGCCATTGTTCTGCTGGTCGACCACCAGACCGGCCTGATCTCCCTGGTGCAGGACTTCTCCCCCAACGAGTTCAAGAACAACGTGCTGGCCCTGGCCGACCTGGCCAAGTTCTTCAACTTGCCGACCATCCTCACCACCAGTTTCGAGCAAGGCCCTAACGGCCCGCTGGTTCCAGAACTGAAGGAAATGTTCCCGGACGCGCCGTATATCGCTCGCCCTGGTCAGATCAACGCCTGGGACAACGAGGATTTCGTCAAGGCGATCAAGGCCACCGGGCGTAAGCAGATCATCATTGCCGGTGTGGTGACGGATGTGTGTGTGGCGTTCCCGACGTTGTCGGCGCTGGCGGAAGGCTTTGAGGTGTTTGTGGTGACGGATGCGTCGGGCACGTTCAACACCACGGTGCAGCAGGCGGCATGGAGCCGGATGACGCAGGCCGGTGCGCAGTTGATGAACTGGTTCTCGGTGGCGTGTGAGTTGCACCGCGACTGGCGCAACGATATCGAAGGGCTGGGGAATCTGTTGTCCCAGCGGATTCCTAACTATCGCAATTTGATGAATGGGTACGCGGCGCTGACAGCTCATCAGAAGTAAACCAGCCGAGCATCACAAAAGCCTGCCTTTAAGCGCAGGCTTTTTCATGGGCGAATGGTTCTGTTCAGCCTGAATCAGGACCCGTCAGACGTCCCTAATCCAAGATCAAGTGCGGCAGAAACCGGCTTGAGTCCTTGGTGATCAAGCTATTGTCCTCGCGCACGCCGATGCCGGCGGCCTGGTCGCCAATGACCCAGGAGCCGATCAGCGTGTAGCTGTCACCGAATTTTGGCAGCGGTGCGAACTCTTGAAGGATGAAGGGCGCATCCGTGTAGGGGCCGTCTTCTTTTACGATGAGGCCTTCGGCGGTTTGCAGTTCGATGTTGGCGCCCTCCCGTGAGAAGAAGGGTTTGCGCACCCAGCCCTTTGGCACGGCTTTGCCTGGATCGGTGTCCAGGTGGGACGCGAGCAGGTTGGGGTGGCCTGTGTTGAATTCCCACAGCAGCGGCAGGATGCCTTTGTTGGAAATAATGGATTTCCACGCGGGCTCGAAGAACTGTGTGTCGCTCTGGGCAATCGCGGCACCAAAGGGTTCGTGGAAGATGAACTCCCAGGCGTGCAGTTTGAACAGGTGGGGGATCCAGCGATCTTCAAGGTCGACGAAGCGGCCTTCGCTGGTCAAGCCGATGTCTTCGATGTCGATGTGGCGCGATTCGATGCCGACCTTTTCGGCGACCAGGCGCAGGTAGTCGGTGGTGCCTTTGTCTTCGATGGAGTCTTTCATCGAGGCGAAGTAGAACGGCTGGTTGACTTGCAGTTGCGCGAAGGCCTGGTGCAGTTTGGTGTCGATGCTGTTGAACTGGTCGGCGTGCTTGGGCAGCAGGCCGCGTTCGATGCATTGTTCCAGCCAGCCCCACTGAAATGCCGCGGCTTCGTAGAGGCTGGTGGGGGTGTCGTAGTTGAGTTCCAGCAACTTGGCGGGCCCGCTGCCGTTGTAGGAGAAGTCCATGCGCCCGTACAGGTGCGGGTGGCCTTCGAGCCATGAGGTGCGGATCATGTCGTAGAAAGGCGCGGGGATGCTCAGGCGTTCAAGCAGCTCTTCGCTGTGGACCACGCGGGCGACGAGGTCCATGCACATGTCATGGAGCTCGGTGGTCGGGTCTTCGAGGTCGCGCTCGATTTGCTTGAGCGTGAACTGGTAGTACGCGCTTTCGTCCCAGTAGGGTTCGTCGTCGATGGTATGGAACAGGAAGCCGAGACTCTCGGCGGTATGTTTCCAGTCATGACGCTCTGCGCATTGGATCTTCTTCATGGCCGGTTTCCTTAGCTGCTCGACCCGCCGCCCCAGCCACTGCGTGCGCTGGCTTTGCTGCCGAAGCCGCCTCGGGAGGTGGCCGATGAAACCGAGCTCGACGTAGGTGAAGAGCGCAGCGTGCTGGTGTAATTGCTGCTGCCGTACCGGGCCTGGTTCGAGCGGCCAAAGGTCGCGCCATTGGACACGCGTTGGTTGAGCGTCGAGTTGCCGTAGTTGCCGCGATCATCGCGATAGCGGTACACCGGTTCCGAACGGTAGCTGTTGCGGTTGTTGCTCAGCATGTTGCCGATCAGCAGGCCGGTCAGCAGGCTGCTGGTGGAGAAGCCTGAGCCACCGCCGCTGGCCTGAGCGTTGGCCGCTTGCGCATTGGCAGCGTCGACCTGGGATTGGGTCACCTGGCCTTCGGCGGTCAGTTCGAAGCCGCCCAAGCGTGGGATGAATTTGCCGGTGGAGTCTTGCTGGCACCAGTCGGCGACAAAGTCGGCGTCGCAATCGGCCTGGCTGTCGTACACCGGCGCTATGCGGCGATGCTCGGCCATGGCGGTCATGTAGGCGTCCGAGCAGACGTCCACCGGAAGTTTTTCATCGGCGCATTGCTGTACCGATTGGAAGTTGTACTTCTTTTGCAGGTCGTAGGTTTTTTCCGTTGGGCCGCAGCCGGATATCGCCATGGCGACCGACGCTGCCAGCGACAGCTGGACGTACTTGCTTCGTTTCATCGGGAGCTCCGTGGGCAATCAGTTCGAGGTGGGCGTCATGCACGCGGCATTCAGCATGCCGACGCTGATGGCCACCGCGGCCACGTAGATACCGGCCGCCAGTTCGCCCTTCTTGATGCGCTCGGATGTGCCCTTGAGCACCAGGCTGGTCAGCAGGAACGCCAGCAGCTGGACGACGGCGGCGATCACGGCCCAGACGATGAAGTCGAGAACGTTGATCGAGTAAGCAATCACGTTGCTGGCCGGAATGGCGAAACCGACGATGGCACCGCCCAGGGCGACCGCTGCGGAGGTGTTGCCCGCACGGATCAGTTCGAACTCCTTGTGCGGGGTGATGCGGGTGTAGATGAACTGGAACAGCGCGAACAGTACCGCAGCCCCCAGGATGTAGAGGACAAAGCCGAGCACGGCGGCTTTGTTGAGGGAGATGGAGAGTGCTTCTAGCATGGACGGCTTCCTTTTTTAGAGCGTAGTCAGGTCGGTGGTGTACAGCGAAATGCCTAGGGATGTGCTCAGGCTGATGGTGCCTTCGGCATCTTCTTCGACGGAGAACAGCAGAAACTCTCGACGGTCGGTCAGGCCGGTGTCGCGGGCGTATAGCATCGAACGGTGCTCGACGCTGTAGGTGGCTTCTGGGCTGGTGACCTGTTCGCTCATCGCCACCAATTCGGTCTGGCCGTCCTCGCTGCCCCACTCCCGGAAGAACTCGACGCCGTCGTGGGTGTAGGTCGGCAGCCCGATCAGGCTCTGTGGGCCCGCCAGCCTGCGCAGTTCCGCTTCGCTGCTGATGGTGACGTAACTGAGGTAGTTGAACACAATCACCGACTCGACCTGGCCTGCGACCTGGCCGGTGGTGTGCACCTGCAGCCAATAATCTTCGTCGTTCATGTAATAGCGCGACAGCCAGGTGGACTGGCCGAGGTCGATGGTGCCGTTGCTCCAGATTTCCTGGGAGCCGGGGATCACCACGTTGGTTTTTTCATCGAGCAGCAATTTAAGGGTGGTGTCGAACATCACCCCCTTGCCCGGTGCCAGGCCCAGCGGGCCGGTGGCTGGCAGGCTTGGGCTGACGGCCCGGTTCGAGTCGGTAGTGGCTTTTGGGGCCTCAAGCCCCATCAACTGTTTAAGCCATCCCATGGGAGATTTCCTTAAGTCGGGTGGAAGCGATATAGAAGAGTTCGCCGCCTTTGACCTGTGTGGCATTGGGCGGGTTGATCGAGGCCTGCTGAACACCTTGGGCGCGATAGCCGATGAGGGTGGCGTTGTGGCGTTCCTTCATCTGCGTGTACAGCTCGCCGAAGGTTGCCTCAAAGGCATCGGGCAATTTCATCAGGTATTGGGTGGCGCCCTGCCCCACGCACAGCAGCTCATTGATGACCACCGACGAGCCCGGGTCCTGAGAGGCGCGCACCAGCATTTCGATCGCCATGCTGGACGTGCACTCCAGGCGCGGGGCGTAGGAGCTGGCGAGCGCGGCGATTTCACTTTCGTTGAAGTGGGCGACCACATGCCCCACGGGGCTCAGTTGGTTCACCGCCAGCACGGTGGCCAGCGTCAGGTCGTCAGACGGGGTTCGCACCAGCACACGCTCGGCACCGGGCACACCGGCACGCAGCAACAGCGCGGTGGAAGACAGGCTTTCGCCGCGGATGAACGCTGCTTTGCCCGGCATCGGGTTTTCTTCAAGGCTGCAATCGCAGATCACGATCAGGTTGTCGTTCGAGGTTTCGTCTTGCAGCAACAACTCAATCACCCGCTCGCTGGACGCGCCCTCCCAGCCGATCAGCACGGTATGGCCGACCTTGCCGGTGAAATCACCTTTGCCCTTCATGCCTTTTCTCCATGCATCGATAACACTGCTGGTGGTTTTGCCGATGGCTGCCGTGAGCAGCGCAATGCCGCCGAGCATGACCCAGGCCGCCACGAAAATTCGCCCCGCCGAGGTCTGCGGTGCGAGGTCGCCATAGCCGACGGTGAGTGTGGTGGTGAGATAGAAGTAGATAAACGTGGCGAGAGCGGTGAGGTGTTGTTCGCCCAGCAACACCAGGCCCAGGTAAGCCGTGCTGAGGTGAACACCCAAGGCAACGATCAGCCCTGCCCAACCGAAGCGGTGAAAGAGGGAAGAGGCGTACATGCGTAACAAAAGAAAAATCGACATTTAGCCCCTGGCTCCCTGGGTACTTGAATCCTGACGACAGCATCGCCTCGGCGTTTGGATGCTCAAGTGCGTTCACCCGGCATTAAACCCGCTGCGCGGCGTGGATAGAAGTACCTTGGCTGCAATAAATCCAGCGAGTGCACCAAAGAGGTGACCTTCGAAGGAAATGCCCTGCCGGGGGAGGAAGCCCACGATCAGCCCGCCATACAGCAACGCCACGACAGCGGCGGTTAGCAGGTTGCTCCAGCTTCTATGGAACCAGGCGCGAGACAGTAGATAGGCCCATAGCCCGAACACCCAGCCGCTGGCGCCGACGTGAACGCCTGCAAAACCGAACAGCCAGACCAACGCGCCACCCAGCACAATCACGATTGCGCTGACAGCAATGAAGCGGTGGAGCCCGTCGAGGATAACCAAGGTGCCCAGGACCAGAAAGGCAATCAGGTTTGCGCTCAGGTGGGCAAAGGACGCGTGCAGAAACGGTGAGGTGAGGATGCCGAACAGGCCGTGCAGTGTTCTTGGGACCAGCCCGAATGCCATCAGGCTGTAACCGGTCGCTACATTGAGCAGTTGCAGCGCGACCATGAAGAGGGCCAGGCCAGCGATTGTCTTCAAACCCTTCAAGGCGTCCATCCTCACCTCGGCATAAAAAAGAAGGGCAGAAATGCCCTCCTCCCTTCGGCAACGTTGCTTACTCAGCCGACTTTTGCTTCAAGCGCTCCAGAATCGCATTGGCACTGCCTTCGTTCGGCGTGATGCCGGCATCGCGCAGTTTGCGTTCCAGGTCTGTCCCCGTCGACGCTTCGGCCAGTTCATCCTGAGCTTGCAGTTCAGCGGCACGTTGCTGCTGTTTAGCCTGCAAGCGATTGAGCGTACCGACGGCGGTTTCCAGCTTGCCGTTGGCACCGCCGCTGGCAATGGATGCGCTGACCTGGGCCTTCTGCACGCTGTCGCGAGCCTTGGCCATGTCCACTTGCTGGCGCAGGCTTTTGATCCGGCTCTCGGCCTTGGTGATGTCCTTGCGCATGCTCTCGGCGTAGCCACCGAACTCGGCAGTTTGTTTTTGCTCGACGTCCCGCTCGTTGGTCAGGGTCGAAATGGCTTCGGCGACTTCCAGGGCCAGATCTTCACGATTGGCCTGGATAGCGGCCATCGCCTTGGATTCCAGGTCTTTGATCTTGGCGTCGTACTCGCCAACACGATCAGCCGCCAGTTTGTGCTTGGCCATGATGCTCACCAGCTCACGCTTGGCGTTGGCCAAGGCGCTGTCTGCATCGCGAATTTCCTGGTCAAGGATGCGCAGGGCCTGTTGGTCGACGATCGATTCGCCGACTTCGCTGGCACCGCCACGCAGCGCGGTGAACAATTTGCTCCAGATGGACTGAGTCATTGGATTTTCCCGAATAATTAAATGAAGAAACGTTCGAAGGCTTCGCTGGCGCGCTGCACGTTATCAACCAGGGTTTTCACCTCGGTCACGATGTTGGTCAGGCTGGAGTCGGAGCTGAGCGCACCGAACATGTTGTAGACCACCTGCCCGTTGGGCATGGACTCGATACCGATGGACGACAACGGGAACATCTCCCGGCTGCGCAGCACGGCGTCGTTGAAGACCGGCACGTCGTTGATGGACTCAGCGTCAACCAGGACGGTATCCACGATGATTTGCTCGCCCACCACCGCGATGTAAATCGGCAAGCCACCAAAGTCGTTCATCTCCAGCTTGATGCTGGACTCGGAGCCTTGGACGAGAGAAAGCGTAATGTCATTGGACGTCACGTCATCCAGGGCCTGAAGAGCACTGAAGAGGCGATCGATATTCCAGTTGGTACCTGCGCTCATGAAATTCTCCGACATGAATGAGCCAGCCAGGATCGGTTGGCGTAGCTGTTTCTCCATTTGCTTGAGCAGGCTTCTGTTTTCGGGAAGCACCCAAGTCTCGTGTTTCACATAACCGGCCGCCGCCAGCCCCGCGCGCATCTGCTTCATGTAAAAGCTCGACGGCTTTTTTGCGGACGGCTTCAAGCGCTCTCCCTTGAGGCTTGCTGAATCGGTATCGGGCCCTGCTGATGGGCTCGATGGAGAGCTGCTGTTCATGGTACTGACCTCGCTGTGAAAAACTCACGCGTGAGAAAATCTACAGGCAATCCGCAGGGTACTCAATAGCTCACGCGTGAGATTTTTCCTTACATTTTTCAGCCACCGAAAAGGCCCAGCCTACCCCGCCAACTCTCGCTCGATTTGCTCGATGCTAGGCAAGCTCGTGTGCCGGGAAGTTTGTCCAAAAGCGCGACTTGATGGCACCAACACAATTGTGCAGCAACCTGTTGCACAAATTTCCGAATCCGACCACGCCTTAGCAAAAGCACGCCTGTACTTGAAATCGCGCGGCGAAAAACCCTGATGCCAGGGAAGGCAGGCTAGCCAGCCCACAGTGCCGTCACAAGCATTCGAGAGCAGTTCAGGAAGGTTCCTGCTTACCTCACAGAAAGGTCCTGCTGGCCCTTGACTCTCCCCTATACGGCACCCCCTACCCTGAGCCCCCTTTTCAGGACCTATCACCATGAGTCAGCGCATTCTGGTCATTCTCGGCCACCCGTCCGCCGATAGTTTTTGTTCCGCTCTCGCGCACACTTATATCCACGCCGCTAAAACGGCCGGTCACGAAGTCCGCGTCCTGCGCCTGGGTGATGTCAGGTTCGACCCCATCCTTAATCATGGCTATACCCAGGCCCAGACGCTGGAGCCCGACTTGCTCAGCGCCCAGTCCGACATCCTTTGGGCCGAGCACCTGGCGTGGGTTTTCCCGGTTTGGTGGGGCGGTATCCCGGCACTGATGAAGGGCTTTATCGACCGCGTTTTCCTCCCCGGCTTTGCCTTCAAGTACCGCGCAGGCAAGGCATTCCCAGACAAGCTGCTAAAGGGCCGAACCGCGCACTTGTTAGTGACCCTCGACACGCCGCCGTGGTATTACCGCTGGGTTTATCGCATGCCGGCCATCCACCAGATGCGGCGCACCACGCTGGCGCTGTGCGGCATCGCGACGAGCAAGACGCTGCTGTTGGGGCCGGTGCTGGGCTCTTCGCTGACGCAGCGGGCCAAGTGGCTGAAACAGGCCGGCGCACTATTTGAAAAAGGGAGTTTTCATGTACATCGGCAAAGCCGCGCAGTTGTCCGGCACGACCATCAAGGCGATTCGTCACTATGAGGCAATCGGGCTGATGCCAGCGCCTGCGCGTCGGGGCGGTTATCGCGTTTATACCGAGCAGAGTGTCGAGCGGCTGATGTTTATAAAGTGCGCGCAACAGCTGGGGTTCAAGCTCAAGGAATTACAGGAGATTTTGCAGGGGTACGAGGGTGATGCGCTTCCTTGGGACAAGGCTGACCAAGCCATCGCCAATAAGAAGCAAGCGTTAGCCATGCAAATTGTGGCATTGCAGAATATGCATCAGGGTTTATTGGTCTTCGAGGCCCAATTGAAAGCGGCGCAGGGGGAGTGCTGGGTCGCCACGAAGGCAGGCTGAGACTCGGTGAGCCGAATAAGGTCGCTAATCGGCTCATGGGGTGAGCCGAATAAACCCATCAATCGGCTCACATCACCGTGTGTGCGCCACTCATTTGCCCCAATCCCCCATGTCTGCTAGTGTCGCGCCGGTTTACCGTCTACCGGAATTGCCGCCATGGCCCGCAAAAAAGTTGCACTCGATTTCGAACAATCCCTCGCCGACCTGCAAGCCCTGGTCGAGCGTCTGGAGAACGGCGAGTTGTCGCTGGAAGACTCGTTGACGGCGTTTGAGCAAGGCATCGGCCTGACCCGCGACTGTCAGAGCGCGCTGGCGCAGGCGGAGCAGAAGGTCCAGGTGTTGCTGGAGCGTGACGGGGAGTTGGCCGAAGAACCTTTCGATGCGGAACAGCCGGAATGATCAGCGCGTATCAGGCCAGTAGCCAAGCTCGGGTGAATGCGGCGCTGGAGCCCCTGTTTGTTGCGCCAAGCCCGGAAATGACGCGCCTCTATGCAGCCATGCGCTACAGCGTGATGAATGGTGGCAAGCGCGTGCGCCCGTTGCTGGCCTATGCCGCCTGCGAAGCTCTCGGGGCGCCGGCAGCCGAGGCGAATGGTGCGGCCTGTGCGGTCGAGTTGATCCACGCCTATTCCCTGGTGCATGACGACTTGCCGGCAATGGACGACGATGACTTGCGTCGCGGCCAGCCCACCACCCACAAAGCCTTCGATGAGGCCTATGCAATTCTGGCCGGAGATGGCTTGCAGAGCCTGGCGTTCAGCGCATTGCTGGACCCGACGCTAAGCAGCGTCAACGCCGAGATCCGCTTGCGCATGGTCACCGCCCTGGCCCATGCAGCGGGCCCGGCTGGAATGGTCGGCGGGCAGGCCATCGACATGGGCTCGGTCAGCCTCAAGCTCGATCAAAAAGCCCTCGAACACATGCATCGCCACAAGACCGGTGCGCTGATTGAAGCCGCCGTGCAGCTGGGCGCCCTGGCCAGTGGCCGCGCCGGCGCCGAGCAATTGGCGGCCTTGCAGACCTACTCCCGCGCTGTCGGCCTGGCCTTCCAGGTGCAGGACGATATTCTCGACGTGGAAAGTGACACCGCCACCCTGGGCAAACGCCAAGGCGCCGATATCGCACGGGACAAGCCGACTTATCCTGCGTTGCTCGGGCTGCAAGCCGCCAAGGCGTATGCCATCGAGCTGCGTGACCAGGCGCTGGATGCCCTGCGACCTTTCGACGCGGCGGCCGAGCCACTGCGTGACCTGGCGCGGTATATCGTCGAACGTCGCCACTGACAGCCGCGGCCATTTGCGCCGCATATCGGCCAAGTTCGGCGCTCTGCGTGGGCAGTTTGCACGGCTTGAGGTAAACTGCCGCCTCTTCTATACCTATAACGATTCGCCTGATGCCCACGACGTTTCAAGAGATTCCCCGCAAACGCCCGTCCACGCCCCTGCTCGACCGTGCTGCCACGCCGGACGGCCTGCGTCGACTGGGTGAAGCCGAGCTGGAAACCCTGGCCGATGAGCTGCGCCTGGAATTGCTCTACACGGTCGGCCAGACCGGTGGGCATTTTGGCGCCGGGCTGGGCGTGATCGAGCTGACCATCGCCTTGCATTACGTGTTCGACACCCCGGACGACCGGCTGGTGTGGGACGTGGGCCACCAGGCGTATCCGCATAAAATCCTCACCGGCCGTCGCGAGCGCATGGCCAGCCTGCGCCAGAAGGACGGCCTGGCCGCCTTCCCACGCCGTGCCGAGAGCGAGTACGACACCTTTGGCGTCGGCCACTCCAGCACGTCCATCAGTGCAGCACTGGGCATGGCGATTGCCGCCCGCCTGCAAGGCAGTGAGCGCAAGGCGATTGCGGTGATTGGTGATGGCGCGCTGACCGCCGGCATGGCCTTCGAAGCGCTGAACCATGCGCCGGAAGTGGACGCCAACATGTTGGTGATCCTCAACGACAACGACATGTCGATTTCGCGCAACGTGGGTGGCCTGTCCAATTACCTGGCGAAGATCCTCTCCAGCCGTACCTATGCCAGCATGCGCGAAGGCAGTAAGAAAGTGCTGTCGCGTCTGCCTGGCGCGTGGGAAATCGCGCGCCGCACCGAAGAATATGCCAAGGGCATGCTGGTCCCCGGCACGCTGTTCGAAGAGCTGGGCTGGAACTACATCGGCCCTATCGACGGCCACGACCTGCCCACCCTGATCGCCACGTTGCGCAACATGCGCGACCTCAAGGGCCCGCAGTTCCTGCATATCGTCACCAAGAAAGGCAAAGGTTTCGCTCCGGCGGAAGTCGACCCGATTGGTTACCACGCGATCACCAAACTCGAACCCCTCGATGCCCCTGCCGCCGCGCCGAAAAAGGCCAGCGGGCCGAAGTATTCCGGGGTGTTTGGCGAATGGCTGTGCGACATGGCCGCCGCCGATCCGCGCCTGGTGGGTGTGACCCCGGCGATGAAGGAAGGCTCCGACCTGGTGGCGTTCAGCGAGCGTTTCCCGCTGCGTTACTTCGATGTGGCGATTGCCGAGCAACACGCCGTGACCTTCGCGGCCGGCATGGCCTGCGAAGGCGCCAAGCCGGTGGTGGCGATCTACTCCACCTTCCTGCAACGCGGTTATGACCAGCTGGTTCACGATGTAGCGGTACAGAACCTCGACGTGCTGTTCGCCATCGACCGTGCCGGCCTGGTGGGCGAAGACGGCCCGACACATGCGGGCAGCTTCGACCTGTCGTACCTGCGTTGCATCCCCGGCATGCTGGTAATGACGCCGAGCGACGAGAACGAACTGCGCAAGATGCTCAGCACCGGCCACCTGTACAACGGCCCGGCCGCTGTGCGGTACCCGCGCGGCACCGGCCCGAACGCCGTGATCGAAAAAGACCTGGAGCCGATTGAAATCGGTAAAGGCATCGTGCGTCGCCAAGGCAGCAAAACCGCGTTCCTGGTGTTTGGCGTACAACTGGCCGAAGCCTTGAAAGTCGCTGAGAAGATCGACGCCACCGTGGTCGACATGCGATTCGTCAAGCCACTGGATGAAGCGTTGGTGCGCGAGATCGCCGCTGGCCATGAGCTGCTGGTGACCGTCGAAGAGAACGCCATCATGGGCGGCGCCGGTGCGGCGGTCAGCGAGTTCCTGGCGCGGGAGAATATCCTCAAGTCGGTGCTGCACCTGGGCTTGCCGGATGTATACGTCGAACACGCCAAGCCGGCGCAGATGCTGGCTGAGTGCGGGCTGGATGAAGCGGGTATCGAGGCGTCCGTTCGCGAGCGCCTGGCGCTACTGAATCTGTAATCAGCTCCAAATGTGGGAGCGGGCTTGCCTGCGATGACGGCGGCACATTCGCTAACAATGTGTCAGATACACCGTTATCGCAGGCAAGCCAGCTCCCACAGTGGTTTTGCATGACATTCGAATGCTATGGACAGCCCATGAAACGCCTGTGCCTTGCCCTGCTACTGCTTCCCTGCGCCGACCTGCTCGCCGATACCCGCGACCAGGCCCTGAAGCTCTCCGACGTGGTTATCAGCGCCAACCGCCAAGTCCAGGCGCGTAACGACAGCAGCGCCGCCAACACCGTCTTCACCCGCGCCGACATCGACCGCCTGCAACCCACCAGCGTCACCGACCTGCTCAGCCGCGTGCCGGGCGTGCAAGTTGCGCCAACCGGTGGGCGTGGCAGTTTGCCGGGGATTTTTATTCGCGGCACCAAGTCGGCGCAGAGCCTGGTGCTGGTGGACGGCCAACGCATCGCCAACACCACCTCCGGCGACAGCGGCTTGCAATACCTCAACGTCGATCAGATTGAACGGGTGGAAGTGCTGCGCGGTTCGCGTTCGGTGATCTACGGCAGTGATGCGATTGGCGGGGTGATTCAGGTGTTTACCCGGCGCAATGCCGAGCAAGGCTTGCAGCCGCGCTTGAAACTGAGCTTTGGCAGCAACCAGACCTGGGAGCGCAGCCTGGGCCTGTCGGGCGGCGATGAACACACGCGTTTCAACCTGGGCGCGAGCCTGGATGAAACTGCCGGTATCAACGCGAGCCACGCGTCGTTTCCCAGCGACGGCGACCATGATGCCTACCGCAATCAGTCCATCAGCCTGAACCTCAGCCATTCGTTCAGCGATGAGCTGGAGGTGGGTTTCAACCTGTTGGATAACCGTGGCAAGTCGGAGTACGACAACAGCTATGGCCGCTACGACGGCGCCACCGGGCAGAGCGTCGGCCAGAAACCCTACACCGACTACACCGTGAGCAGCGCTAGCGGCTATGTCGATGCCAAGCTCAATGACAGCTGGCAGTCGCGCCTGGAGCTGGGCCACAGTGAAAACCGCGACACCAAGCGCGATACCCTCAGCGATGATTACAGTGCATTCAACACCTACCGCGACTCGGTCAATTGGCAGAACGACCTGACCCTGGATGAGCCAAACAGCCTGATCGTCGGCGGCGATTGGTACGAAGACCGTTTCCACGGTTCTACCACCTTTACCGAGAACAGCCGCTGGAACCGGGCGGCCTTTGTGCAGCACCGTTTCAAGAGCCAGTGGTTTTCCACCGAGCTGGGCCTGCGCCGCGACCAGAACCAGCAGTTCGGCGGCCAGAACAGTTGGAGCGGCACCCTGACTGTGCCGGTCAACCCTGACAATGACCTGCTCTTGAGCTACAGCGAAGGCTTCCGCGCGCCGACCTTCAACGACCTCTATTACCCCGACACACAGTACAGCAACCCAAACCTGCAGCCCGAGACATCAAAGAGCTACGAGCTGCAATGGCGCAGCCAGCTGACCGACAGCGCACGTCTGGAAGCCTCGCTGTATCGCACCGACCTGAGCGACGCGATCATCCTTGACGCCGGCAAGCCGCAAAACGTGGCGTCGGCGCGGATCAATGGTTTTGAAGCGGCGCTCAAGCAGGAACTGTTTGGCTGGCAGGGCAACCTGGGCCTGTCGCTTATCGACCCGCGTGACCGTGACAGCGGCCACACCCTGGCACGTCGCGCACGGCGAACGGTGAACCTGGATCTGGACCGGCAATTTGATCAACTCGGTCTCGGCGCCAGCTGGCAAGCGATCAGCAGCAGCTACGACGATGAAGCCAACCGCAACCGTCTGGGCGGTTATGCCTTGTTGGGGCTGCGCAGTAGTTGGGCGTTGAACCGGGAGGTGTCGTTGTCGTTGAAGGTGGATAACGTGCTGGACAAGGCTTATGCACGGGCGAAGTACAGCTACCTCGGGGAAAGCCAGAATTATCGTGAAGAAGGTCGGGTGTGGATGGTTGGGGTGACGTGGACACCTGAGATCTAAGTGACCTGAACGGGCGTCATCGCAGGCAAGCCAGCTCCCACAGGAGAATGCATTTCAATTGTGGGAGCTGGCTTGCCTGCGATAGCGGTGTCACAGGTTCGGCGCAATCACCTGGCACAACCGCGCTACCGCCTCAAGCATCTGCCCACTCGGCCGCTCCAGGCCCTTGTCCGGCACCAACCGCACCCGCGACGCCATCATTGGCCATGCCTTCCAAGCCTCCTTCTGAGCCTGATCCCCCACCAGGATCACCTCCGGATCACGCGCCAGCACCGACTCGATGCTCACCTGCGGCGCCGGCAACTTCAGGTCATCAAACACATTGCGCGCCCCGCACACGCTGAGGGCATCGCTGATGATCTGCCCGCCGCCCACGGTGTACAGCGGTTGGTTCCACACTTGGTAGAACACCCGCAGCGGCTCGGCCCGCCGGTAGCGCTGGCGCAACTCGGCCAAGCGCTGGCGCAATTGGGCCGCACGCTCGCGCCCCGCCTCAGCTCGGCCCAATTGCTCGGCAATGGCCTGCACCTGGGTGGTCAGTTGTTCAAGGCTGTGGGGTTCGGCGACGTACACCGGGATGTTCAACCGCTGGAGCTGCTCGCGCTGGGCCGGGCCGACGCTGCCAGGCCACAGCAGGATCAGGTCGGGCTTGAGGCTGAGCAGGCGCTCCATGTCCAACTGGCCGTAGCGCCCGACCGAGGGCACCTTCGCCAACGCCACCGGGCGCTCACCACCATCAAGTACGCCAACCAGCAAGTCCTCGGCACCCAGTTCAAGCACGATTTCAGACAGTGACGGCGCCAGGCTGACAACCCGCTCGACCGCCAACGCCTGAGCACTGAATACCAGCAGCAGCGCCAGCCAGTAGCGCTTCATCCCAACTGGCGCGGTATGCGATAGAGGTAGAACAGCACCAGCGTCGACAGCGCCAACAGAAACAACGGCACCGCCTCCAGGCCGACGAACACCGCCAGCGCACCGATCCAGGCCGGTAACGCTGCAACCAGCAAGGCCGTGCGCCGACGCGCCGCCAGGGTGATCCAGGCCGCTGGTTCGTCAGCAGTATCAAGGGCTTTGGAGGTGGCGATCAGCGCGTGTTTATAAGCATGAAAATAACGCAGGCTGAGAAACATCGAGGCCACGCCGGCGATGAAGAACGGCATGGCCAATACGGGCAACAAGGATCCAGCACGGCCAAACAGCAGGTTGATCACAAACAAAGGCAGCAACGCCAACGCCAGGTACTGCCACCAGTTGAAGGACAGTCGCCGCTTCACCTGACCACGGGTCACGCGCGGTCGACCTCGCCCTGGTGCTCGTTGCCCATCATGTGGTCGAGCTTGCTGGCTTTGGTGGCCAGGTAGAGTTTGTTGTGCGGGTTATGCCCGGTGTGCAGTGGTACGCGCTCGGCCACGGTGATGCCCATCTCGGTCAAGGCTTTGACCTTGCGGGGGTTGTTGGTCATCAGGCGCAGGGATTTGACCCCCAGGTGCTCGAGCATCGGCAGGCAGATGGCGTAGTCGCGTTGGTCGGCGGCGAAGCCCAGGCGCTCGTTGGCCTCCACGGTATCGGCGCCGCCGTCTTGCAGTTCGTAGGCACGGATCTTGTTCAACAGGCCAATGCCGCGGCCTTCCTGACGCAAGTACAGCAATACGCCACGGCCTTCACGGGCGATGGCCTGCAGTGCGGCCTCCAGTTGCGAGCCGCAGTCACAGCGCTGGCTGAACAGCGCATCGCCGGTCAGGCACTCGGAATGCACACGCCCCAGCACCGGCTCACCATCGGTAATGTCGCCGAGGCTGAGCACAACGTGCTCGCGCCCGGTGGCTTCTTCAAGAAAGCCGTTCATGGTGAACGTGGCAAAAGGGGTAGGCAGCTTGGAAGCGGCGACGAAAACGACGGGCACCGTGTGCTCCTGATTTCAGATTTCACAGAGGCGGGCATTGTAACAGCACGTTCCTACAGACGCTTAAGCTGAATTATCGCTGATAAAGATCAATAGGTTCGATTGGCCTTTGGATTGATTCTATGTAGGCGCGAGCTTGCTCGCGAATGTGGTCAACGATGACGCGGGCATCCTGGGTGAACGCGGCGTTTATGAGTTTTTCGCGAGCAAGCTCGCTCCTACAAGGGGTAGGGCTGTTTCCAGCGCTCGAAAATTGCTTTCAGCTCACCGGTCTTGACCAGGCTGGCCAGACGCTGGTCATACACGGCCATCAATGCCCTGCCGCGCTCGGTGTCAGCGAAGGCTACGTAGAGCGGTAGTTCAGCGATATGGGTGAGTTTGAATAGCGCCGGGTCTTGCGCTTGGCTGAGCACGTATTTGGCTTCGGTAAGGGCATCGATATAGAAATCGGCGCGACCGTGTTGCAACATCGGCAGAATGCCACTGCGTCGCTCGATCTGGTTGAACCGCTGCACGTTGGGCAGGTACCCCTCGTACTTGTAACCACGCACCCAGGCCAGGCGGTACTTGCCCAGGGTCGCCAACGTCGGCGTGGGTGCAGTGGCCAGCCCGAGAGCGTAGACATGATCGGCGTCGAAGTTCCAGCGCGGGTACAGCACACCACTGGCCTCCTCGCGATAGGTGCCGACACAACCATCCACCTCACCACGCTGGGCCAAGCCGATCGAGCGGGTGTAGGGCACGCTGCGGGTGTGCACGGTGATGCCAGCCGGTTCAAAGACTTGGCGCAACACGTCCCAGGCCAGGCCGCTGCCATCTTTGTTGGTGTAGTCGTTCCACTCCTCACTGGCCAGCACGATTTTGCCGGGCACGGGAGTGCTCGCCTGGGCCAGGGAAGCGAAGGTACACAGCACGATCAGCAGCCAGCGGCATGCAGCCATAGTCACGGCCTCTTACTCGGGATAAACGTATAAAGGGTAGCGCAGAGCGTCGGCTTAGGGCGTCTGGCGAAAATGCTGGTAGCCGCGCACGGCCGGGGTGATGTCCTGGCCGTTGCCGTCGAGCAGCGTCACGCCCTGCCCCGCTTCGACCCGGCCGACCACGTGCACCGGCCAGCTATCCGCCTGCAACGGCGTCAACTCGGACGGTGGCAAGGTAAACGCCAGCACGTAGTCGTCGCCTCCGCTCAACGCCGCCACGTGAGCCTGGTCTTCACCGACAAACGCCAGCAAGGCCGCAGACAACGGCAGCCGGTGGCGCTCAACCACCAGGCGCACCGCTGACGCCTTGGCGATATGCCCGCAATCGGCCAGCAGCCCATCGGAGATATCCATCGCCGCTGTCGCCTTGCCCCGCAGCGCAAGCCCCAGGGCTAACTGCGGTTGCGGCGACCAGTAATGCGCCAGCAGCGGCTCGGCGATGGCTGCGTCAGCCGTGCGTTGCCCCAATACCAACGACAAGGCACCCGCGGCATTGCCTAACTCGCCACCCACACACAGCAGGTCGCCCGGCTGTGCACCGCTGCGCGTCAAGGCCTGGCCAGCCGGCACGCGGCCGAACACGGTCAGGGTCAGGCTCAGCGGCCCACGGGTGGTATCGCCGCCCACCAGGCCCACGCCGCAGCTTTGCGCCATGGCATTCAAACCTTGGGCATAGCGTTGCAGCCAATCGGCTTCGACGCTCGGTGTGGTCAGGGCAAGGGTAAAGGCGAGGGGGTGGGCGCCCATGGCGGCCAGGTCGCTCACCGCCACGGCCAGCGAGCGCTGGCCGAGCAGGAATGGGTCACAGGGGTCGGCAAAATGCACCCCTGCTACCAGCGTATCGGTAGAGACTGCCAGTTGCTCCCCGGCGGGAAGCGCCAGCAAGGCGCAGTCGTCGCCGATCCCCAGGGCAATGCCTTCGCCACCTTGCGCACAGGGCGCGGCGGCGAAGTATGTGCGGATCAGCTCAAACTCACCCATTGAGGAATCAAGCGCAGATTAGCGCTTGTGTTCCTTCACTTCGGCTTCACGCAGGCGCGGAGCCAGCTTGTCGAGCACGCCGTTGACGAACTTGTGGCCGTCGGTCGAACCGTAGACTTTCGCCAGTTCGATGCCCTCGTTGATCACGACGCGGTACGGCACGTCAACGCGCTTGAGCAGCTCCCAGGTGGACAGACGCATCACGCACAGCTCAACCGGGTCGAGTTCTTCGATGGTCAGGTCCAGGCATGGCGCCAGGGCTGTGTCGATCTCGGTCAGGTTGGCATGCACGCCGTGCAGGATGTCGTGGAAATACGGCAGATCGGCGAAGGTGAAATCGTTGTCAACGCGAAACTGCGCTTCGATCTCGTTCAGCGAAGCACCTGCCAGGTGACGCTGGTACAGCGCCTGGGTGGCCAGTTGACGAGCAGCGCGACGCTTTTCGTTCTTGGAAGGCTTGCCGGCGTCCGCAGGGCGAGGCTCGCGCGGGTTGAAACGATCGCTTTCGTCGGAAATCACTTGGCCTCCAACTGCGACAGCAGGCTGACCATTTCCAGGGCGGACAAGGCAGCTTCGGCGCCTTTGTTACCGGCCTTGGTGCCGGAACGCTCGATGGCTTGCTCGATGGAATCGACGGTCAGTACGCCGAAAGCGACTGGCACGCCGAACTCCATGGACACCTGGGCCAGGCCCTTGGTGCATTCGCCGGCCACGTATTCGAAGTGCGGGGTACCGCCACGGATCACTGCGCCCAGGGCGATGATCGCCGCGTATTCACCCTGCTGAGCAACTTTTTGCGCAACCAGTGGAATTTCGAAGGCGCCAGGCGCACGGATAAGGGTGATATCGCTCTCGCTTACACCATGGCGAACCAGGGCGTCAACGGCACCGCTTACCAGGCTTTCAACCACGAAGCTGTTGAAGCGGCCAACCACCAGGGCATAGCGGCCTTTGGGGGCGATGAAGGTACCTTCGATGGTCTTCAGGGTCATTCGACAAATCTCTTAAAGAGCCGGGACGCGAAAAGTGCGTCCCTTAGTGATGATTTAACCGCGAACAAGGGGCAAAAATCGCCGGCCTTTATTCGGAGGGCACGTATTCTACAACTTCCAGGTCGAATCCGGATATCGCATTAAACTTCATCGGTGCGCTCATCAGGCGCATTTTGCGCACGCCCAGGTCGCGCAGGATCTGCGAACCGGCACCGACGATGCTGTAGGTGGTCGGTTTTTTCACCGGCACGGCGTCGGCAGTTTCGCGGATGTGCGCCAGCAACACGTCACCATCGAGCGGGTGACCGAGCAACAGCACCACACCGCTACCCGCCTCGGAAACCGCAGCCATAGCGGCGCGCAGGCTCCAGCGGCCCGGCTGTTTGACCATCAACAGGTCACGCAGTGGGTCCATGTTGTGTACGCGTACCAGGGTCGGCTCTTCTGCGCAAATGTTGCCCAGGGTCAGGGCCATGTGCACGTCGCCTTCCACTGAATCACGGTAGGTCACCAAATTGAATTGGCCCAGTTCGCTGTCCAGTGGCTGCTCGGCAATCCGCTGAACGGTACGTTCGTGGATCATGCGGTAGTGAATCAGGTCGGCGATGGTACCGATCTTGAGGTTGTGTTCGGCGGCAAAGGCTTCGAGTTCAGTACGACGGGCCATGGTGCCATCATCGTTCATCACTTCGCAGATCACCCCGCTTGGCTCGAAACCGGCCATGCGCGCCAAATCGCAGGCGGCTTCGGTGTGGCCGGCGCGGGCCAGGGTACCGCCCGGCTGGGCCATCAGCGGGAAGATGTGGCCGGGGCTGACGATGTCTTCAGCCTTGGCGTCTTTCGCCGCCGCAGCTTGCACGGTGCGGGCGCGGTCAGCGGCGGAAATACCGGTGGTGACGCCGGTGGTGGCTTCAATCGATACGGTGAACTTGGTGCCGAAACCCGAGCCATTGCGCGGCGCCATCAAGGGCAGCTTGAGCAATTCGCAGCGTTCGCGGCTCATGGGCATACAGATCAGCCCACGGGCGTGCTTGGCCATGAAGTTGATGTGCTCGGGCTTGCACGCCTCGGCGGCCATGATGATATCGCCTTCGTTCTCGCGATCTTCGTCATCCATGAGGATGACCATCTTGCCTTGGCGGATGTCTTCAACCAGTTCTTCGATGCTATTGAGCGCCACGCGGCACCCCCTTGGTCAGGATTTCAGGTAGCCGTTAGCGGCCAGAAAACTTTCGGTGATGTTACCGGTTGCAGGCTCTGCGGCCTTTTCGCCCAGCAACAGGCGCTCCAGGTAACGGGCAAGCAAGTCCACTTCCAGGTTCACCCGGCGGCCCGGCTGGTACGAGGCCATGATGGTTTCGCTGAGGGTGTGGGGAATGATGGTCAGTTCGAATTCGGCGCCATTCACGGCGTTCACGGTCAGGCTCGTGCCGTCGACGGTGATCGAGCCTTTGTGGGCGATGTACTTGGCCAGCTCTTTGGGCGCGCGGATACGGAATTCCACCGCGCGGGCGTTTTCGCTGCGGGCAACCACTTCGCCGACACCGTCGACGTGGCCGCTGACCAGGTGACCGCCCAGGCGGGTGGTCGGCGTGAGGGCTTTTTCCAGGTTGACCGGGCTGCCGGCCGCAAGATCGTTCATTGCGGTGCAGTCCAGGGTTTCCCGGCTGACATCGGCGGCAAAGCCGTTGCCTGGCAGCTCGATGACGGTCAGGCACACGCCGCTGACGGCAATGCTGTCGCCCAGCTTGACGTCGCCGAGGTCCAGCTTGCCGGTTTCAACCAGCAGGCGGACATCCCCGCCTTTGGGGGTCATTGCACGGATGCTGCCGATGGATTCGATAATGCCGGTGAACATTTCGTTCTCCTGAAAACGAGGGGGCTGCCGCTTAAGCGCAGGCCGGGAATTATACGCTCGCTGCTGGGACGGGGATGGCAGTGACTCGCCAGTCGTCGCCTACAGCGCGCATGTCGGTGATCTTGAGTTGGGGCGCGTCGGCGAGTTTCTCAAGCGGCCAGTCCAGCAACGGCCGGGCAGCGGAGCCGAGGAACTTGCCGGCGATGAATATCACGTACTCATCCACCAGGCCTTGTTGGGCAAACGCACCGGCCAGGCTTGGGCCAGCTTCCACCAACACATCGTTGACGCCACGGGCAGCCAGGGCGACCAGTGCCGAGCGCAGGTCAACCTGGCCGTCCACCCCCGGTACCACCAGGCACTCGGGGCCGCGGGGGAACTGGTTCTCCGGAGTGACGCAGGTGATGACCAATGCCGGGCCGGCCTTGAAGAACGGTGCGTTGAGCGGCACCCGCAGGCGGCCATCGATCAACACGCGCAGCGGCGGGCGCGACATGGCCAGGGCGGTGGTTGCTTCGTCCAGGCCCAGTTCGGCGGCGCGTACGGTCAAGCGGGCGCCGTCGGCCAGTACCGTGTCGGCACCGGTCAGCACCACACTGGCTTCGGCGCGCAGGCGTTGCACCGCAGCGCGGGCGGCGGGGCCGGTGATCCATTGGCTTTCGCCGCTGGCCATCGCCGTGCGACCGTCCAGACTCATTGCCAGCTTGACCCGCACGAACGGCAGGCCGTGTTCCATGCGTTTAAGGAAGCCGGGGTTAAGCGCCCGCGCTTCGGCTTCCAGCACACCGCTGCGCACCTCGATACCCGCCTGGGCCAGACGCTGCATGCCCCGTCCGGCCACTTCCGGGTTCGGGTCCTGCATGCCGGCCACCACCCGCGCGACGCCGGCGGTCACCAGCGCATCGGCGCAGGGCGGCGTACGGCCATGATGGCTGCACGGTTCAAGGGTCACGTACACCGTCGCGCCACGGGCCTTGTCGCCCGCGGCGCGCAGGGCATTGGGCTCGGCATGGGGCTCGCCGGTGCGCTCATGCCAGCCTTCGCCGACAATCTGCCCGTCACGCACTATCACGCAGCCAACCCGCGGGTTGGGGTGGGTGGTGTACAGGCCCTTGCGCGCCAATTCAAGGGCGCGGGCCATGTAGTGGGCGTCGAGCACAGCCTGTTCAGAGGTCATTGTTTGGAGGGCTCACGGGCCAGGCGGTCGATCTCTTCGCGGAACTCATTGAGGTCCTGGAAGCGTCGATACACCGAGGCAAAACGGATATAGGCGACTTCGTCGAGCTTTTGCAGCTCGCCCATCACCAGTTCACCGACCACCAGGCTCTTGACCTCGCGCTCGCCGGTCGCCCGCAGCTTGTGCTTGATATGCACCAGCGCCGCTTCCAGGCGCTCGACACTCACCGGGCGTTTTTCCAGGGCGCGCTGCATACCGGCGCGCAGTTTTTCTTCGTCGAAAGGCTGGCGGCTGCCGTCGGACTTGATCAGACGCGGCAACACCAGTTCGGCGGTTTCGAAGGTGGTGAAACGTTCACCACAGGCCAGGCATTCGCGCCGGCGACGCACTTGGTCGCCCTCGGCGACCAGACGCGAGTCGATGACCTTGGTGTCGTTGGCACCGCAGAAGGGACAGTGCATGGTTGGCAGGCAACAAAAAATGGGAGGGCCATGGTAGCGCATCCCTGTGGCAAGACAAGCCATAGCCTTTACGGTATATAGGCAGGCTTATATGTTTCATATTTTTTAAGCCACGGATTTTGTCCTCTCTGGAGCCGTACATGCAGTTACGACCACTCGTTCTACTCAGCCTGTTCAGTTTTCTGGTCGCCTGCAGCAGCGAAGCCCCCAAGCCGGCCGCGCCTCAACCCACCCCGGCGCAAGAGAAGAAAGTCCCGGGCATTGAAGACCTCGGCCCCCTGCCCGCCTATCAGCGCGAAATCAGCGGCAGCCTGACCAATGTGCCGGCCGGTGCCGAAGTCGAGATGGCGCTCTTGGTGATCGACGAGCGTTCGCGCCCGCAGCAACTGCTCGCCAGCAGCGTACTGAGCGGCAACGGCAAGCCCCTGGCCTTCCGCCTGCGCTTCAACCCTGAAGCCTTCCCGGCCGGTGCCCGCGTGGAATTGCGCGGTCGCGCCAGCCAGTCCGGCCAGCTGATCCTGCATCTGCCGGCCGTGCGCGTCACCCAGGCGATCACCCAGAGCACCGGCCCCCTGCAACTCGTCAAGGCGCCATGACGCCACCGCTGGGCCTGCAACACGCCTTGGGCGCGTTGATTGGCGATGCTCAATTGGTGCCCTGCCCGTTACCGGGCACCGCATTGTCGTTGTGGCTCCTGGACGCCGACAACATGGACCGCGCCTTCAGCCAGGAAGAAACCCGGCGCATCCTGCATGAGCCGCCCTACTGGAGTTTTTGCTGGGCCAGCGGCCTGGCGTTGGCGCGTTACCTGGCGGCGCATCCCGAGTGGGTCGCCGGCAAACGCGTGCTGGATTTCGGCGCAGGTTCGGGCGTAGCCGGGATCGCCGCCGTCAAGGCTGGCGCCCTGGAGGTGGTGGCCTGCGACCTTGACCCATTGGCCTTGGCCGCTTGCCGCGCGAATGCCGAACTCAACCAGGTGGCGCTGAGTTATTCGGCAGACTTTTTTGCCGAAGCCGACCGCTTCGACCTGATCCTGGTGGCCGACGTGCTCTACGACCGCGCCAACTTGCCGTTGCTGGATCAGTTCCTCACCCGCGGCCGCGAAGCGCTGGTGGCGGATTCGCGGGTACGGGATTTCCAGCATCCGGCTTACCGGCGGCTGGAGATCCTCGAGGCCTTGACGTTGCCGGACCTGGCTGAGCCTTGGGAGTTTCGTAAGGTGAGCCTGTACCATTCGCGGCGTGCTTGAGGCCATCGAGGGCAAGCCCGCTCCCACAGGGGAATGCATTTCAAGGTGGGAGCTACCACGATACTTTCAGCCAACCTCGCCAGCCCTTATAGTTGCCCCCATTCCCGCTTTATTCGAGACGCCCCATGAGTGAGCCTACGCCGTACATCTTCGACGTCACCACCGCCAACTTCGATCAGGCCGTTATCCAGAACTCCTTCGAAAAGCCTGTATTGGTCGATTTCTGGGCCGAATGGTGCGCCCCCTGCAAAGCACTGATGCCAATGCTGGCGAAGATTGCCGAGAGTTATCAGGGTGAGTTGCTGCTGGCCAAGATCGACTGCGAAGCCGAACAGGACATTGTGGCGCGTTTTGGCATTCAAAGTCTGCCGACGGTGGTGCTGTTCAAGGATGGCCAACCGGTGGACGGTTTTGCTGGTGCACAGCCAGAGTCGGCAGTGCGGGCGATGCTGGAGCCCCATGTGCAAATGCCACCGCCGGCTGCGGCGGACCCGTTGGAGCAGGCTCAGACGCTGTTCAGCGAAGGGCGTATCAGCGAAGCCGAAGCACTGCTAGTGCAGTTGCTGGGCGAGGATAATACCAACGCCGCCGCCCTGATCCTGTATGCACGCTGCCTGGCCGAGCGCGGTGAATTGGGTGAAGCCCAGGCCGTGCTCGACGCGGTCAAGAGCGACGACCACAAGGCCGCGCTGGCCGGAGCCAAGGCGCAAATCACCTTCCTGCGCCAGGCTGCGGACTTGCCGGACGCCGCCGAGCTGAAAAGCCGCCTGGCGCAAAACCCGCAGGATGACGAAGCGGCCTATCAGTTGGCGATCCAGCAACTGGCGCGCCAGCAATACGACGCGGCGCTGGAAGGTTTGCTCAAGTTGTTTATCCGCAATCGCAGCTACAGCGAAGGCCTGCCCCACAAGACCTTGCTGCAAGTGTTCGAATTGCTGGGCAATGATCACCCGCTGGTCACGGTGTACCGCCGCAAGTTGTTTGCCGCGTTGTATTAATCACCGATCCAACTGTACAGCGGCGTATCCCCGCCGCTGCTCACCTTCACCTTGGCGCTGTGGCGCAGGCGCACCAGCAGGCGCTTGCCCGCCCCGGCATCGCCAGCCAAGCCTTCGAGTTGATCGAGCAATTCCAGACCATTGAGTTGTCCGGCCTTGCGCAGCAAATCCTGGGCGTTCTGCCACAGGTCCTCGTTCTGTTTGACCGGAGCCGCAGTGGGCGCGCTGGGCGTTGGCGTGGCCTGCAGCTGGGCACCCAATCGCGCCCAATCGCCGTCGTCCAGCTCCAGGGTCAAGTCCACCGGCAGGTCGCCGATGGTTCCACGAATTCGCAACATCGTCCTTACTCCTGCATTTTTTCTGACGGGCATGCTCCCATGCAGCTTGCGCAACACCAAGCGGGCGGTCAAACTCTCGGATCATTTGTTATAAGATCACATAACAAAACTTTCATCCTGGAGCCCTCTCATGCGCCGTTTGCTGCTTGCTTTGCCGTTTGCCCTGCTGCCACTGGCTGTCGCTCATGCTCACGAAGACCATGACCACGAACACGGCAGCCTCGGCGCCCATGAACATGGCGTCGGGCGCCTGAATGCCGTGCTGGACGGCCAGGCCCTGGAGCTGGAACTGGACAGCCCGGCCATGAACCTGGTGGGTTTCGAGCATGTGGCAACCAGCGCCGCCGACAAGGCCAAGGTCGCCGCCGTGCGCAAACAGCTGGAAAATCCATCGGCGCTGTTCAACCTGCCCAAGGCCGCAGGTTGCGTGGTCAGCAGCCAGGAACTCAACAGCCCGTTGTTCGGTGACAAACCAGAAGCCGAGCATGACGACGATGACCACGCCTCCGACGGCAAAGGCGCCGCCGCCCACAAGCATGATCACGACCACAGTGAAATCCACGCCCATTACCAGTTCACCTGCGCCACGCCGGCGGCCCTGGGCAACCTGGACTTGAGCCAAGTGTTCAAGACCTTCCCCGCCACCCAGAAAATTCAGGTACAACTGATCGGCCCGAGCGGTCAGCAAGGTGTTGACGCGACGGCCACCGCCGCCACGCTGAAGTTCTGACTTGAAAGCACAGTCCCTGTGGGAGCTGGCTTGCCTGCGATACAGGCGACGCGGTGCAGCAGGCACACCGTAGCGATGCCATCGCAGGCAAGCCAGCTCCCACAGTGGATTGGCGCCATTTTCGACTACCAGGCGACACTGACTTCCCATGACTCAAGCGTTAATCGAACTGTCCGACCTGGGCTTCCACTGGCCCGGTCACCCGCAGTTGCTGGACATCCCCGCGTTCCGCCTGGAACCCGGGGAAACCCTGTTTCTCAAGGGCCCGAGCGGCAGTGGCAAGACCACTTTGCTCGGGCTATTGGGAGGCGTGCAGAAACCCAGCCAAGGCAGCATCCGCCTGCTCGGCCAGGAGTTGACCGAACTCTCGGCCGGTGCTCGTGACCGTTTCCGTGTGGACCACACCGGCTATATCTTCCAGCAGTTCAACCTGCTGCCGTTTCTGTCGGTGCGCGAGAACGTCGAGCTGCCTTGCCACTTTTCCAAGCTGCGCGCGCAACGGGCCAAGCAGCGTCACGGCAGCGTCGACCAGGCCGCTGCGACCTTGCTCGCACACCTGGGTTTGAAGGACCAGAGCCTGCTGGAACGCCGTGCCGATTCGCTGTCCATCGGCCAGCAACAACGGGTGGCCGCTGCCCGAGCGCTGATCGGCCAGCCGGAGCTGGTGATCGCCGACGAGCCCACCTCGGCCCTGGACTACGACGCCCGCGAAGCCTTCCTGCAGTTGCTGTTCGCCGAATGCCGCGAAGCGGGCGCCAGCCTGTTGTTTGTCAGCCATGACCAGAGCCTGGCGTCGCTGTTCGACCGCAACCTGTCGCTGGCCGAACTCAATCGCGCCGCCATGCCCGCAGAGGTTTGAGATGTATCTGTTCCGTCTAGCCATGGCCAGCCTGGCTAACCGCCGCTTTACCGCGATCCTCACCGCGTTTGCCATCGCGCTTTCCGTCTGCTTGCTGCTCGCGGTGGAGCGTGTGCGCGTCGAGGCGCGCAACAGTTTCGCCAGCACCATCAGCGGCACCGACCTGATCGTCGGCGCCCGTTCCGGCTCGGTCAACCTGCTGCTGTACTCGGTGTTCCGCATTGGCAACGCCACCAACAACATCCGTTGGGACAGCTACGAGCACTTCGCCGCCAGCCCACAAGTGAAATGGGCGATCCCGATCTCCCTCGGCGACTCCCATCGCGGCTACCGGGTGATGGGCACCAACGAGTCCTACTTCGAGCACTACCAGTACGGGCGCAAGCAAAACCTCGAGCTGGCCAGCGGCCGCGCCTTCGCCACCGACCCGTTCGAGGTAGTGCTCGGCGCCGAAGTGGCCGAGGCCCTGCATTACAAACTCGGCGACAAGCTGGTGCTGGCCCATGGCGTGGCGGTGGTCAGCCTGGTCAAGCATGACGACAAACCGTTCACGGTGGTCGGCATTCTCAAGCGCACCGGCACGCCGGTGGACCGCACGCTGCATATCAGCCTCGGCGGCATGGAAGCGATCCATATCGACTGGCACAACGGCGTGCCGGCCCAGGGCAAAGGCCGCATCAGTGCCGACCAGGCGCGCAATATGGACCTGACGCCGCAAGCCATTACCGCGTTCATGCTCGGCCTGAACAACAAGATTTCCACCTTTGCCTTGCAAAGAGAGATCAATGAATTTCGTGGCGAGCCCATGCTGGCGATCCTGCCCGGCGTCGCGCTGCAAGAGTTGTGGAGCATGATGGGCACTGCCGAAAAAGCCTTGTTTGTGATCTCGCTGTTCGTGGTGCTGACCGGTTTGATCGGCATGCTCACGGCGATCCTCACCAGCCTTAACGAGCGCCGCCGCGAGATGGCGATCCTGCGGTCGGTGGGCGCGCGGCCTTGGCACATCGCAACGCTGCTGATCTTCGAAGCCTTCGCCCTGGCCTTGTCCGGCGTGGTAGCGGGCCTGGGTTTGCTGTACCTGTGCATCGCCGCCTCGCGGGGTTATTTGCAGGCCAATTACGGCCTGGACCTGCCGATGTCGTGGCCGAGCGAATATGAATGGACGTTGCTCGCCGGTATCCTGGCAGCCGCCTTGTTGATGGGCAGCGTGCCCGCGTGGCGCGCCTACCGCCAATCTTTGGCCGATGGCCTGTCCATCCGTTTATGAGGAAGGCTTCGATGCGTCGTGCCCTGTTTGCCCTGTTGTTGTTGATGGCCGTGCCTGCCTGGGCGCAGGAGCAGCCCAGGGATTTGTCCTGGCAGGAGATGATCCCGCCGGATGCGCCACCAGAAGTGCCCAATATGAAGCCGCTGCACGACCTGTCGAACATGGCCGATGCCTTGTCCGCCGAAGCCGCGCCGGCGGCCAAGCAGGACATGCCCAACGCGCCGGTGGTACAGAGCCTGGATGGCCAGCATATTCGCCTGCCAGGGTATATCGTGCCGCTGGAAGTCAGCGAAGAAGGCCGCACTACGGAGTTTCTGCTGGTGCCGTATTTCGGCGCCTGCATCCATGTGCCGCCACCGCCGTCGAACCAGATCGTGCATGTGAAAAGCGAGGTGGGGGTGAAGCTCGATGAGCTGTATCAACCGTACTGGATCGAAGGCGCGATGCAGGTCAAGCCATCGTCCAGCGAATTGGCCGACGCGGGTTACCAGATGGATGCCCAGAAGATTTATATGTACGAGCTGGAGGAATAACCCCCACCAGCAACACACTGAAGCTCCCACAGGTTTAGATCAGTGCCGAAAGTGACTGATCACCCTTTCATTGAGCTGAGTCAAAAGACCGAACGGAACGATCTTTACCATTGGACGTACAACTTTTAAACGTCCTTTGGAGCTCCCATGAACAAGTCTCTGCTCGGCGCGTCCCTCTTCGCGCTCGCCCTCGTCGCCCCCGTCGCTCACGCTCACCAGGCGGGCGATATTCTGGTTCGTGCCGGTGCTATTACCGTGAACCCGAAGGCCGACAGCGGCAGCGTCAAGGTTGACCAGGGCCCGCTGGCCGGTACCAACCTGGGCGGCAAGGCGACCATGAGCAGCGACACCCAATTGGGCTTGAACTTCGCCTACATGATCACCGACCACGTCGGCATCGAATTGCTCGCGGCCACGCCGTTCGAGCACGACGTGAAGATCAAGAACACCGCCCTCGGTGCCGCCAACGGCAAGCTCGGCACGCTCAAACACCTGCCGCCGACCTTGAGCGTCGTGTACTACCCGCTGGATCATAAGTCTGCGTTCCAGCCGTATGTGGGCGCCGGTATCAACTACACCTGGATCTACGACGAACACGTGGGCAGCCGTGCCGAACAGGCCGGTTTCAGCAACTTCAAGGCCGAAAACTCCTGGGGCTGGGCCGCGCAGATCGGCGCCGACTACATGATCAACGACAAGTGGATGATCAACGCCCAGGCGCGCTACATCGACATCAGCACCAAAGCGACTGTGGATAACAACGCGCTGGGCCAAGGCACTCGGGCCAAGGTCAATGTGGATGTAGACCCGATGGTTTACATGGTGGGTATCGGCTACAAGTTCTAAGTCCGGTTAAGCCACACCGCATAACCCATGTGGGAGGGGGCTTATGTGGGAGCCGGGCTTGCCCGCGATGCAGACACCTCGGTGTATCAGTGATACCCAGGTGATGCTATCGCAGGCAAGCCAGCTCCCACATAAGTCCCCTCCCACTTTTGGTTTTGGGGGTGTCAGCTATGGCGGTAGAAGCTATCCAGAAGCGCCGGCAAGCCTGCCCGCCATGCCCGTGGTTTGATACCAAAGGTATGCAGGATTTTCTTGCAGGCCAACACCGCATGCTGCGGTTCATCCGCCGCATCCGGCCGCGCTGCGTGAGCCTGGGCGGTGGGGGACTCGATGGCGAGCGGATGGAAGTTGCGCGCTTCAGTGAGAATCGCCTGGCCCAGCGCCAACGGCGTCGTCGCCTCGTGGCCGGCGTAGTGGTAAGTGCCCCACAGCGGCGCAGCGCAATCGAGTTGCTTGAGCACCGAGATGATCACCCGTGCTGCATCGTCCACCGGCGTCGGGTTACCCCGGCGGTCGTCGGCCATCAGTAGCTCGTCGGCGCTCTCGGCCCGGGCCAGGAAGCGCCCGAGCGTGCCATCGGCGCTGTCATCGAGCAACCAGCCAAACCGCAGCAGTACATGCTGCGGGCATGTGGCGCGCACGCTTTGTTCGATACGCCACAACGCCTGACCGCGCAGGCCCAGGGGCACCGGCTCGTCTTTCTCGCTGTAGGCGGTGGCGCGGGAGCCATCGAATACGCGGTAGCTGGACGGTTGCAGCAGGGTGATGCTGTGATGCTGGCACAGCTCGGCCAGGCGTTCGATGGCGAATTCCTGGGCGGCCAAGCGGGACTCGCTCACGGCTTCGGCCTGGAACCAGTCGAAATAGTAGGCGAGGTTGATCAAGGCATCGGGACGGGTGTCGTCGAGCAATTGGGTGAGACTTGCGGCATCCCAGCCGTCTTGGGGCGGTTTGGGGGCGAGGAAACCGATGTCTTCCTCCGCACCGAGGCGAATCAGCGCCTGCCCGAGGGCATTCCCGCCGCCCAGTAACATAAGGCGCATTCGCATAGATTGAGCAGGCCCGGTCTGTTTGGAACGATGGTTATTATCGACAGGCGTGTGTGCCCTGTCGTAGGTCATTGCCAGAATCGTTGCATTTTGCGGGCTTGTAGCGCAACCGTCACGGATTAAGTGTCTTGACGTCGGGTTCGGCGGCCTCCTGTTTCAGCGCCGCGCGCGGTGCGAGCAAGAGCTGCTGTGGATAAGTCTGGGCGAAGTGCACCGCCTCACAGTTATCCACAAGCTTTTTCAGGCGCTGGTTAAACGCACGGCTGACCGCGTACTGGCCACCCGAAACCGTGCGGAACTGCGCAGTGAGCACCACGCCATTGAGGTCCATCTTGTCTACCCCGAACACCTCCAACGGCCCTTGCAGGTTGTACTTGAGGAACACATCGTCGCGGATCGACTGGCCGGCTTCGCGGATCAGCTCCACGGCCTTGTCCACGTCGGTGTCGTAGGTGAACTGCACGGAGAAGAACGCATAGGCGAACTGACGGGACTGGTTGGTGACCGCCTTGATCTGCCCGAACGGCACAGAATGCACAAAGCCCTTGCCGTCGCGCAGGCGCAGGGTGCGGATGGTCAGGCCTTCGACGGTGCCGGCGTGGCCGGAGTCGAGCACCACCCAATCGCCGATGGACAGGGTGTCTTCGATAATGATGAACAGGCCGGTGATCACGTCCTGCACCAGTTGCTGTGACCCGAAACCGATGGCCAGGCCCACCACCCCGGCGCCCGCCAGCAACGGCGCGACATTGATGCCCAGGTTGGCCATGGTGGTGATCGCGCAGATCACCACCAGGATGATCTTCACCGCATTGCGCAGCAGCGGCAGGATGGTTTTGACCCGGGTACTGGGCTGGCGACTGGAGCGTTTGCTCACCGGTGGCTTGAGGGCTTCCTGGATCGCCGTATCGAGCACCACCCAGAACAGCCAGGTCACCAACAGGATCAGGCCGATGCTGCTGAGGGAGTCACTGATGGCCCGGCCCACCGAGTTGCGCTGGGCGAATTCGAACAGCGAAACACCCCAGATACGCCCGAGTATCTCGATAAACGCGATGGCCATGACGATGCGCAAAATCGCGTGCAGCAAACTCAGGAAGCGTTCCTTGTAGGCGCTGCTGCGCTGGATCGATACCTGGCTGCGGGACTTGAACAGGTGTTGCAACACGGTGCTGAGAAACACCGTGCCGATCAGTAACAAGGTGGTGAGCAGTGCGCAGCGCAGGGCCTCTTGGTTATCGTCACCGGCGCCAATCAGGTTGACCGCCGAGACCAGCACCATCAACAGAATCGGCCAGTACCAGAGCCCGGAAAACACCCGCAACGATTGTTGCAATGCTGGATGTTTGAGGCGCTGGGCCAGCGGCCGATTGCGGATCAAATGGGCCACCGGCCGACGCAGGCGGACCACCAGCACGCCAAAGATGACCGCGGCAAACAGGCCGGTAAACACGGCGATGCTGCTGGTGATATTGCCGCCCAGTTGCCGAGCGATTTGCGGGCTGGTCAGCGCATCGCTGAGGGCCGCGAGAAAGCCGATCAGGAACAGCGGCTTGGGGCAATAGTCACGAATGATCTGCACCGCAGGCCGCTTGTGCCCGACGTTAAACATCACAATGACGCACAGCAGCAACGAGGTGGAAAAGATGCCACTGCTGGTGGCGTAGGCAAAACACAGCGCCAGGGCGCGACCGACAGACGCGGCTAAAAAGTGACTGACATAAAGGGTCAGCGGCAGGCAGATCAGCGCTGGAATCGTGTAGGGCACCACATAGCCCAGCAAGCCTTGCAGCCGTTGACGCCGCGCAAGGAATGGGCGGCGGCTCGCGCGTTTCACAACCAGGCGCCCCAGCATCGTCAGCACAGCAAAGGCACCGGCCCACACGCCAGACAACAGCAGGAAATCGCCGGCCACGCTCCACGGCGAGCGAGCGGTGGTCTGGTCCACCAGGCGCCCTACTTCGTCTGCGGCGCGGTCGGCCCGCAGGCGCCAGGCGTCAATGAGGTTCTGGTTGAGGTCGAGCTTGTCTTGCACGTCATCAATGCTGGAACTGATGGCCCCGAGTAGCCCGCCTTGCACCAGCAATTCCGGCTTGGCCGGCGTCTCGGCAGCGGGTGCCGTCGCTGCGGCTTGCAGTGCGCCGTTACCGCAAAGCAGCAGCGCGCCGAGCAGTAATGCAGTCTTTAGATTCAGCAAAACAGCGAGCTCCTTCAGCAGGGTCTGTAAGGAACTGACGGGTTTAGGCCTTGATCGTTCCCCGCATGGGCGATGCCCTCCGATCTTTTCCTACCCTGTACCGCCTGTAGGAATGTGGAAACTTTCAGCCAAATAGCGCAGTCATCCCATAACGGAGGTCACCTCACCCACCAACCACGGGAGCACACATGGCGGCGATTCACATCGGCATTTCCGGCTGGCGCTACACGCCCTGGCGCGGGGACTTCTACCCCGAAGGGCTGACCCAGAAACGCGAGTTGCAGTTTGCGTCACGCGCCGTCAACAGCATCGAAATCAACGGCTCGTTCTACGCGCTGCAAACCCCTAAGCGCTATGCCGAGTGGTATGCCGATACGCCTGAAGGTTTCATGTTCAGTGTCAAGGCGCCCCGTTTCATCACGCACATCCTGCGCCTGCGGGACGTGCACAAGCCGATGGCGAATTTCTTCGCTTCCGGGGTGCTGGAACTCAAAGAAAAACTCGGCCCAATCCTCTGGCAGTTTCCGCCCAGCTTCAAATTCGACGCCACGCTGTTCGAAACCTTTTTGGCTGAATTACCTACCGATACCCAGCAGGCCGCCGCCCTCGCGCGCCAGCATGAGCCGCGCCTTAACGGCAAGGCGAGCATGAAGGCCTATGCCAAGAAGCCGTTGCGCCATGCCGTGGAGATTCGCAACACGAGTTTTGCCGTGCCGGAGTTCATCCAGATGCTGGATAAACACGGGGTGG
The DNA here is from genome assembly GCF_029960685.1 of Pseudomonas sp. AL10. Classification (NCBI taxonomy): domain Bacteria; kingdom Pseudomonadati; phylum Pseudomonadota; class Gammaproteobacteria; order Pseudomonadales; family Pseudomonadaceae; genus Pseudomonas; species Pseudomonas sp. AL10. The sequence continues at coordinate 48,635 of NZ_JASBQZ010000017.1, read as the reverse complement.
CCCTGGTGGTCGCAGACACCGCAGGCAAGTGGCCATACATGGAAGACGTGACCGCCAACTTCATGTACCTGCGCTTGCACGGCGACAAGCAGTTATACGCCAGTGGCTATAGCGCCGAAGCGCTCCAGCGCTGGGGTGACCGCATCGAGCGCTGGGCCCACGGCAAGCAGCCTGCCGATGCACACCTGGTCGACCCGCACCACACGCCCCGCAGGCGTAAACAGCGCGATGTGTTCTGCTTTTTCGACAACGACATCAAAGTTCGCGCCCCCTTCGATGCACGCCAATTGCTGCAACGTTTCGGGCTGGACCAACACCTGCTCACCGAACCTGGCCGGCTGCCGGAACCAGGAGTATTGCCATGACACATCCAGAGCTGATCCCCACCCCGCCGACCACCGCCATCACCCGCTTTACAGTGCTGACGGTCAATATCCACAAGGGTTTCACCGCGCTGAATCGCCGCTTCATCTTGCCCGAGCTGCGTGAAGCGGTGCGCAGTGTGGGCGCAGACATGGTGTTCTTGCAGGAAATTCATGGCACCCACGAACGCCATCCACAGCGCTACAGCGACTGGCCAAAAATGCCGCAGTATGAATTTCTCGCTGACAGCATCTGGCCGCAGTTTGCCTATGGCCGCAATGCGGTGTACCCCCATGGCGACCATGGCAATGCACTGCTGTCCAAATTTCAGATCATCCGCTATGACAACCTCGACATATCGCAAAGCGGCCATGAAAACCGCGGCCTGCTGCATTGCGTGCTGCGCCTGCCGGGCAGCGGTCAGCAGGTGCACGCGATCTGCATCCACCTGGGCTTGCGCGAGGGGCATCGCCAACAGCAGTTGCGGTTGCTGGAACAACGTATCAGCGAGATTCCGGCTGATGCGCCGTTGGTGGTCGCTGGCGACTTCAACGACTGGCGGCAAAAGGCCGACCTGAGCCAAAGCGGTTTGCAGGAAGTGTTCATGCACACCCTCGGTAAACCGGCGCGCACCTTCCCAGCACGCCTGCCGCTACTGCCGCTGGACCGTATTTATGTGCGCAACCTGACGGTGCACAACCCGCGCGTGCTCACCACTCGGCCTTGGTCCCATCTCTCAGACCATGTGCCGCTGTCGGTGGAGGTGGAGCTATGAACGTTGCGGTAGACCATATCGCCACAGACCAACCGCCAGACGACAGCAAGGCGCGGGATCTGGATTACGGCTGGCAGAGCGGCAACCAGGTGCAATTGCTGGAGAACGGCGAGGCGTATTTTCCTGCCGTATTCGAGGCGTTGCGCGGCGCCGAGCGCGAGATCCTGCTGGAGACCTTTATCCTCTTTGAAGACAAGGTCGGCGTTGAGCTGCACAGCATCCTCATCGAGGCGGCCAAGCGCGGGGTGAAGGTGGTGGTCAGCCTCGACGGTTTTGGCTGCGGCGAACTGAGCCCGGGCTTCCTGCGGGAGTTGGCCGAGGCCGGGGTAATGGTGCAGATGTTCGACCCGGCGCCCAAGACCCTTGGCATACGCACTAACTGGTTTCGCCGCCTGCATCGCAAGATCGTCGTGGTGGACGCCCGCGTGGCGTTTATCGGCGGGATCAATTTTTCTGCCGATCACCTGGCGGATTTCGGCCCCGAAGCCAAGCAGGATTACTCAGTACAGGTGATCGGCCCGGCTGTGGCCGACCTCCACCATTTCGCCCTCGCCCAAAGTGGCCGCCAGGTGCGCAGCCGTCGCGGTTGGCGGCGGCGCCAACAACGGCCTTCGCCCTGGACGAACGAGCCAGGCGATGGCCTGGTACGCCTGATTTATCGCGACAACATCCAGCATCGTGACGACATCGAAGAAGCGTATATCCACGCCTTGAGCCAGGCCCGGCAGCGGGTGGTGATCGCCAACGCGTACTTCTTCCCCGGCTACCGCCTGCTTCGTGAGATCCGTAACGCGGCACGCCGTGGCGTGCAGGTGCAGTTGATCATGCAGGGCCAGCCCGACGTGCTGTTGGCGAAACTGGCTGCGCGAATGCTCTATGACTACTTGCTCAAGGACGGCGTGGTGATCCACGAATACTGCCAACGCCCGCTGCACGGCAAGGTGGCGTTGGTGGATGACGAATGGAGCACCGTCGGCTCCAGCAACCTGGACCCACTGAGCCTGGCATTGAACCTGGAAGCCAACGTGCTGATTCGCGACCGGGCTTTCAATCAACAGCTCTACGAACGCCTGGAAGCCCTCGCCCACAATCATTGCCAGACCATGCCGGAAAAGCGCAAACCACGCCTGTGGCTCTGGCGCTTGACCGTGGGTTTCCTGGTGTTTCATGTGATGCGCCATTTCCCGGTACTGGCCAGTTGGTTGCCGGCCCACAAACCGCGCTTGAAACCTTTTGAGGCCGCGCCCCATGACGTCTGAAGCCCGCCCCCAAGCGCAAGCCTCTGGGTTCAAGCGCTGGAAGAAACCGCTGACGATTGCGTTCTTCGTGCTGCTGATCGTGTTGTTTACCCTGCTCGCCCGGCGCATCGACTGGAGCGAAGTGTTCCAGACCCTGAGCGAGTTCAAGCTGCGCACATTGTTCATCGCCGGCGCGCTGACGCTGTGCAGTTTCATTGTCTACGCCTGTTTTGACCTGATCGGCCGCACCTACATTCGCCAGCCGCTGCGCTGGAAGCAGATATTGCCGGTGGGCATCATCAGCTACGCGTTCAACCTCAACCTCAGCGCTTGGGTCGGCGGCATTGCCATGCGGTACCGGCTGTATTCGCGCCTGGGCGTGAGCACCAGCAATATCGCCAAGATCCTCGGCCTGAGCCTGGCCACCAATTGGTTCGGCTATATGGTGTTGGCCGGGGTGGTGTTCAGCAGCGGGTTGGTGACCCTGCCGCCAGGCTGGAAGCTCAGCAGCGGCGCCTTGCAAGGGGTCGGGGTGTTATTGGTGCTCGCGAGCCTGGGCTACCTGGCGGCGTGCCGGTTTTCTAAAAAGCGCGCGTGGTCGATTCGCGGTATCGAGATCAACTTGCCGTCGCTGCGCATGGCCTGTTTGCAGCTGGCTCTGGGTGCGTTGAACTGGTCGTTGATGGCCGCAGTGATATTCACCTTGCTGCCGGCCAAACTGGATTACCCGTTAGTGCTGGGGGTGCTGTTGATCAGTGCGATTGCCGGGGTGGTCACCCATATCCCGGCCGGGTTGGGGGTGTTGGAGGCAGTGTTCATTGCGCTATTGCAACATGAGGCGTCGCGGGGGAGTTTGCTGGCGGGGCTGATCGCGTACCGGGCAATTTATTTTATTTGCCCGTTGTTGATTGCACTGGTGATGTATCTGGGGGTGGAGGCCAAGGCCAAGGCGTTGCGGGTGAAGAAGACAGCCTGATGAGACGGTGGTGACTGTTGAATCGCTATCGCGGGCAAGCCCGGCTCCCACAGGGGAATGCATTCCAAAGTGGGAGCCGGGCTTGCCCGCGATAGCGATCACGAGGACAACGACTATCGGGCCTGAATGATGCTCAACCGCTCCCCCACCACCATCTCGGTAATCCAGTCCACCAGTATCGAGGTATACGCCTGTTGCGACACCGGGTCGCTCAGGGAATGGTCGGCGCCGTCGATGATGCGGTGGGTCAGGGAGTGGGTCTGCTGGCACGCCGCGCGGTAACTCATGATGGTGGCGTGGGGCACATGGTCGTCGGTTTCCGACTCGACAATCAGCACATCGCCGGTAAATTGCGCGCAGGCATGCAGGGCCCGGTTGGTTTCGGCGTGCACGAGGGTGCCGCGGTAATCCATCAGGTCGGCTTTGTCCAAGTCGCGCTTGGGCTTGAGCCATTCCTGGTCGCGGTACAGCGCCGGCACTCGCAGCGCCAGCCAACGCACCGGGCGCAATGAGGTGAGGATCGCTGCCAGGTAGCCGCCATAACTGGTGCCTACCACCGCCACCGCCGAGGTGTCGATCGCCGGGTGGGACAGCAGGCGGTCATAAGCGGCCAGCAGGTCGCGCAGGTTGTCTTCGCGGGTGACGCGGGACAAGGGGATGCCGGTGCCAGCATGACCACGCAGGTCGAAGGTCAGGCACACACACCCAAGGCCTGCGATACCTTTGGCCCGCTCCAGGTCGCGCTCCTGGCTACCGCCCCAACCGTGCACGAACAACACACCGGGCACTTTGGACTTGGGGCTGAGGAAGGTCCCGCTCATTTGTTCGTCGTCTATATCAATGCTGATGCTCTCGCTTCTAGCCGTCATAAGTCTTGACCGTCACATACTTGAGTAGAAAGTCGCTGTTTTCGGCCGGGCCTCGGTATACCTCGATGGCATCCGCCGGCAGCGCTTGGTCTATATAGGTTTCTACCGAGGACACACGGATGGCCTTGAGGCCCGGATGGTTGATAAAGCTCTGCAGCGCCGCGACTTCCGCGCTGCTGGCCCCGCCCATGCGCCAGGATTGTTCGAGCACGCCACTGCGGCGCTGGCCTGTGCTGTCCAGGCCTTGGGCGATGTCGTAGTTGCGGCGCGAGGCGAAGAAGCCTGGGTAGGCCTCATTCGCAGCACGGTCGAACACCAGCGCCTGTTCGATAGCCTTATGCACGTCTTCAGGCAGATTCAGTTTGAGCAGCGCTGCATAATCACCGGGGACGACCAGCAGATCGGAACCGCCGTAGACCTCTTCCCCCAGCCCGTCTTGCGTCAGGTGCTGCTCGCCGCAGTAGCTGAAGAGGTGATCGCCGATAAAACTCTGGCCCACACTATGGGTGACCACCTCGTGCAGGTCTTGTTCCAGCACCACGCCTTGATTGAACATTCCGGCCGCTTCCGGGCGCGCCACTATCGCGTCGAACTCATCCAGGCTGTGGATAACTTCCTGCCCCCGCCCTGCACAGGCATTTACGGGTTTCAGACGAATCGGGCCGCTGTAGAGCAAGCGGGTCGCGGCAGGCCGCGCGTCCTCAAGGGCGAACACACTCACGCCGTCCAACACCACGTCACGCACACGCTCGCAGAATGTCGGCGACCAGCCTTCGGGCGCCTTGGCCTCAGGACTCAGCAGGCCGTGACTGATGGCTTTGGTGCAGATGAAAGCGTGATCGACATAGCCGCCCCACAGATCTTGTGGCCCCTCGATATTGAGCAGGCGCGCTTGGGCGGGCCCGACCAGGGTTTGCGTGGGCAGCAGATACAATTCCCGACCCGCATGCAGGGCCGGGTCGTAACTGCCACCGAACTTGAGCCCCAGGATCTGCGCCAGCCAGCGTGCGAGGGCGCGGTTGGTTTCGATTTCATGCAAGGGCGCGCCTTCTCGCATGGAGTGGGCAACCACTAGCTTCTTGTTGCGACTTATGGGGGTCATGCGTTCCCCTTTCTATCAGCCGTTGTGTAGCAGGAGGGCTGCATGGATCAGGCCAACATAGGGTTTGCGGGGATGGCCGTAAAATCAATCAGTTGCGCAAGAAGTGATGGCCGTTAGCCTGTTTTATTCTGCACGACCCTAAGTTAACCCTGCGGCGTTCTGCACGATTCAAACCCCAAAGCGGTTGCGGTAATCGCTGGGGGACAAGCCGGTGATTTTCTTGAAAATGGCGCGAAAGGCGCTGGGGTCCTGATAGCCCACGGTCCAGGCAATGTGATCGATCGTGCCGTTGGTGAACTCCAGCATCTGCCGTGCCTTACCGACACGCAGGTGCTGGCAGTACTCGGTGGGTTTCAACCCGGTGGCGTTGCGAAAGCGCCGCAGGAAGGTACGCTCCTCCAGGTTGGCCTCCTGCGCCATCGCCGCCACGGACACATCCACCGCGCCACTGGCTTGCAGCCAATGCTGGACCTTGAGGACTGCACCATCACCGTGCCTGAGAAGCGGCGCAAAGTTGCTACCACATTGGCTGGCGCTGGCGCTGTGTTCGATCACCAGAAAACGCGCCGTATCGGCCGCAACGCTCGGGCCCATCAGCCGGTCGACCAGGCGCAGGCCCAGTTCGGACCAAGCCATCAGCCCCGCGGAAGTGATCAAGTCGCCGTCATCGACAATGGGTTTATCCGCTTCCAGGCGCACCGCCGGGTAACTGGCCGCAAAAGACTTCGCGGAGGACCAGTGGGTGGTGGCGCTGCGACCATCCAACAAGCCGCTGCGCGCCAGCATGATCGAACCGATGCACACACCGCCCAGCACGGTGCCGGCTGCATGTTGCTGGCGCAGCCATTGCAGCAGTGCAGGCGGCGCCTGGTCTTCGGTGAACTCGGCAATCGAGGGCGGCACCAACACGGCCATCATCGGTTGGTCGGGGCCTGGGTGGCTGTCGAACGTGCGCGCGGGCATGCCGCGGGCATCTACCTGCCAGTGGCTGACCCGCAGCAGCGGCAGTTGCGCAGATTCATGCTCGGCGGCGATGCGGTTAGCGACCCCGAACAGGTCGGTCAGCCCGTGGACTGCGGCGAGTTGCGCGCCCTGGTAGATCAACACACCCAGCTCGACAGTGCTGCGTTGCGCGGCCATTGTCAGTTTTCCCCCTGTTATTGTCGGTGCAGCCAATCCTCGGCGCGGCCGCCAGATAAGATACTAGGCCCATCAACCCATCACGAGGCAACACACATGGTCAAGCAGGCGCTCATCCTAATCGATATCCAGAACGACTACTTCCCCCAGGGCAAGTGGCCGCTCGACGGCGTGGAAGCCGCAGCGGACAAGGCAGCGCAGGTGCTACAGGCGTTTCGGCAAGCAGGCGATGCGGTGATTCATGTACGGCATGAGTTCGCTGGCGACGACGCACCGTTCTTCACACCGGGCTCCGAAGGCGCGCATTTGCATGCCAAGGTGCTCAACGAGGGCGATGAACCGGTGGTGCTCAAACACTTCGTGAATGCGTTTCGCCAAACCAACCTGCGCGAACTGCTGGAAAGGCGCAGCATCACCGACGTGGTGGTGGTGGGTAGCATGAGCCATATGTGCGTTGACGCCGTGGTGCGGGCAGCGGCGGACCTGGGCTACAAGGTTACGGTGATTCATGATGCCTGCGCGACCCGCGACCAGGAATTCAACGGCCAGGTGATTCCGGCGGCGCAGGTGCACGGCGCGTACATGGCCTCCCTGGCCTTTGGCTATGCGGGTGTGGTGTCGGCAGAGGAATATTTGAAGGCCCAAGCAGCGGCCGCGTGACCGCCACCCGGGCTGATCGCTTTAGCGCGTGGCAATGATGAACAGCCGCGGAAAAGGCAACAACACCGTGCCATCGGCCAGGGCTGGATAAGCCTGGGTAATTCGCGCCTGGTATTGCTGCAGGAAGGCGGCTTTTTCATCGTCGGTCAACGGCGCAAGAAAAGGCCGCAATGCCGAAGCCTTGAACCACTCCACCACCGCCCCGTGGTCCGCCAACGGGTGCTGATAGGTGGTGCGCCACACATCCACGGTACTGCAATGCTTGCTCAGCAGTTCGTAGTAGTAACTGGCGGTGTGCCGTTCATTGTGTTTGACCGCCCCAATCTTGGCCGCCCATGGGCCATCGGCCGCAACTTCACGGGCCAGGCGATGGGCGGGCTCGTCAAGGTTGTCCGGGGTTTGCACCGCCAGCGTACCGCCTGGGTTCAGTTGGTGGACCAAGTGCGGGTACAGCGTGGCGTGATCGGGCAGCCATTGCAGCGAGGCATTGGCCAGGATCACATCCAAGCGTTGCGCCGGATGCCAGGCGCCGATGTCTGCCAGCTCGAAGTTCAACCTGGGCAGGCGCTTGCGGGCGTCCAGCAACATGTCATCGGAGCTGTCCATGCCCGTGACGTGCGCTTGGGGGAAACGCTCGGCCAGTACTTCGGTGGAGTTCCCCGGCCCGCAACCCAGGTCGACGGCGGTGTTCACGTCGGTGTTGGGAATGGCCGCCACCAGGTCACGGACGGGGCGAGTGCGCTGCTGTTCGAACATCGTGTACTGCTTGGCGGACCAGGTCATCACAGCTTTCCTTCTTGCTAGAGGTGGCGACAGCCTAAATCTTGTGAGCCATGAGAACAAATGCTGGGGTTGGTGTGCTGTTTGCACAAAGGCATCCCGTGCACCGACACCTGGGCATTGCCCATAAAAAACCCCCGATGCTTTCGCTATCGGGGGTTTTGTTTGTTCAGGGTCGGTCTTGGACCTTAGAACGGGATATCGTCATCAAAACTGTCGAAATCCGGAGCCGGTTGCGGAGCAGCCTGTTGTGGCGCTGGGCGCGACTCACGCTGTGGCTGCTGGCTTGGCTGCGGACGCGACTGCTGTGGGCGCGGTGCCGAGTTGGACATGCCGCCCTGGCCCTGTTGGTCGCCCTGTGGACGGCCGCCCAGCAGTTGCATGGTGCCTTGCATGTCGACCACGATTTCGGTGGTGTAACGCTTGATGCCGTCTTTTTCCCACTCACGGGTTTGCAGTTTGCCTTCGATGTACACCTGCGAACCTTTGCGCAGGTATTCACCGGCGATCTCTGCGACCTTGCCGAACAACGACACGCGGTGCCACTCGGTTTTCTCTTTGCGCTCGTTGGTCTGCTTGTCGGTCCACTGTTCGCTGGTCGCCAGGCTCAGGTTGGTCACAGCATTACCGTTAGGCAAGTAGCGAACTTCGGGATCCTGGCCGCAAGTACCGACCAATATGACTTTGTTAACCCCACGGGCCATAACGTTCTCCTAGGCTGGGCGCGCTGTCGGCACTGGGTTGACCAGTTGCTCGAGCGTCGCGCGATCCAATAATTCGGTGTCCAATTTGATGTAAATGGCCGCCTCTTCAGCGACCACCACTGCATCCGTTACCCCTACCACGGCCTTCAGGCGCTCGACCAGGCCGGCTTCGCGGATCGCCTCGGGCGATAGCGGCAAACGCAGGCTGGTGACGTAGGGAGGTTCGCGCATGGTAACAGCAAAGACCAGCCAAAGTGCAGCCAGCGCGGCGCATCCAAGGAACACAACCGACAAACCGCCATGCTGGAACATCCAGCCGCCCATGATACCGCCCAACGCGGAGCCCAGGAACTGGCTGGTGGAATACACCCCCATGGCCGTGCCCTTGCCGCCTGCCGGTGAAACTTTACTGATCAGTGACGGCAACGACGCCTCGAGCAGGTTGAACGCGGTGAAAAACACCACCGTGCCGATCACCAGTGCGCGCAGGCTGTCGCCGAACTGCCAGAAGAATAGTTCAGTGAGCATCAATGTCGCGACGGCGCCGAGTAAAACTCGTTTCATTTTGCGTTTCTTCTCGCCATAGATGATGAACGGGATCATGGCGAAGAACGAAATCAACAACGCAGTGAGGTAGACCCACCAGTGCTGCTCCTTGGGCAGCCCGGCTTTTTCCACCAGGGCCAGGGGCAAGGCGACGAAGCTGCACATCAGCATGGCGTGTAATACGAAGATACCTAAATCCAGGCGCAGCAGGTCCGGGTGCTTGAGCGTCGGCAGCAACGCCTTGCGTGCAACGCCCGATTCACGGTGCGCCAGGGTGCCGGTGGAGCGCGGCACCATAAACGCCACAATCAGGATGCCGAACAACGCCATGCCGCCCGTGGCCAGGAACAGCCCATGCAAGCCGAACGCGCGCGTGAGCAAGGGGCCGACCACCATGGCCACGGCAAACGACAGGCCGATGGTCATGCCGATCATCGCCATGGCCTTGGTGCGGTGTTGTTCGCGGGTCAGGTCCGAGAGCAGCGCCATCACGGCGGCGGAGATCGCACCGGCGCCCTGCAGGATGCGCCCGGCGATCACGCCCCAGATCGAATCGGACTGGGCCGCGAGCACACTGCCAAGGGCGAATACGATCAGCCCGAGATAGATCACCGGGCGACGGCCAATGCGGTCGGAAATAATCCCGAACGGAATCTGGAAAATCGCCTGGGTCAGGCCATAGGCGCCAATCGCCAGGCCGATCAAGGCGGGGGTGGCGCCTGCGAGATCCATCCCATAGGTGGCCAGCACCGGCAACACCATAAACATGCCCAGCATACGGAAGGCGAACACCAGGGCCAGCCCGCTTGCCGCTCGGGTCTCGCCGCTACTCATGCGTTCGCTGTGGGGATCGTGCATGGAAAAACCTCGTGTGAACCGGCGGCGATTCTACCAGTCCCATCGATTGAGAGGGTATATGCGGCGCTTTGCCGCGCAGCTTTCATGTAAGGCTGCAAGCGGCGTTTTGACAGTGTATATTCATCCAGTCTTTAGCCGTATACTCCGGCATCATTTACGCCCGCCGTGCGAGGCCATCTTGGACAAGATCCTGATTCGTGGGGCTAGAACCCACAACCTGAAGAACATCGACCTGACCCTGCCCCGGGACAAACTGATCGTCATCACCGGCTTGTCCGGCTCCGGCAAATCGTCCCTGGCGTTCGACACGCTGTATGCCGAAGGTCAGCGTCGCTATGTGGAATCGCTGTCGGCCTACGCCCGGCAGTTCCTGTCGATGATGGAAAAGCCCGATGTCGACACCATTGAAGGCCTGTCGCCGGCTATTTCCATCGAGCAGAAGTCCACGTCCCACAACCCGCGCTCTACCGTGGGTACCATTACCGAGATCTACGACTACCTGCGCCTGCTCTACGCACGCGTGGGTATCCCCCGTTGCCCGGACCACGATATCCCCCTGGAAGCCCAGACCGTCAGCCAGATGGTCGACCTGGTGCTGGCCCAGCCCGAAGGCGCCAAGCTGATGCTGCTGGCGCCCGTCATTCGCGAGCGCAAGGGTGAACACCTGTCGGTCTTCGAAGAGCTGCGGGCCCAGGGCTTCGTGCGAGCGCGCATCAACGGCAAGCTCTACGAGCTGGATGAAGCGCCGAAGCTGGACAAGCAGAAAAAGCACTCCATTGATGTGGTGGTGGACCGATTCAAGGTGCGCGCCGACCTGCAGCAGCGTTTGGCGGAATCGTTCGAAACCGCGCTGAAGCTGGCCGATGGCATTGCCCTGGTAGCGCCGATGGATGACGAGCCGGGCGAAGAGATCATCTTCTCCGCGCGTTTCGCCTGCCCGATTTGTGGCCATGCCATCAGTGAGCTGGAACCCAAGCTGTTTTCCTTCAACAACCCGGCCGGCGCCTGCCCGACCTGCGACGGCCTGGGTGTGAAGCAGTTTTTCGATATCAAGCGCCTGGTCAATGGCGAACTGACCTTGGCCGAGGGTGCGATACGCGGCTGGGACAGGCGTAACGTCTACTACTTCCAGATGCTTGGGTCGCTGGCGTCCCACTACAAGTTCAGCCTGGAAGTGCCGTTCAACCAATTGCCGGCAGACCAGCAGAAGGTCATTCTCAATGGCAGCGGTTCTCAGAACGTCGACTTCAAGTACCTGAACGACCGTGGCGATATCGTCAAGCGCTCGCACCCGTTCGAAGGCATCGTGCCGAACCTGGAACGCCGCTACCGCGAAACCGAATCGGCGAGCGTGCGCGAGGAGTTGGCGAAATTCCTCAGCACACAGCCTTGCCCGGATTGCCGTGGCACGCGTCTGCGCCGTGAAGCCCGGCATGTATGGGTAGGCGAGAAGACCCTGCCGGCAGTGACCAACCTGCCGATCGGCGATGCCTGTGAATACTTTGGCGTGCTGAAGCTGACCGGTCGTCGCGGGGAAATTGCCGACAAGATCCTCAAAGAGATTCGCGAGCGATTGCAGTTCCTGGTTAACGTGGGCTTGGACTATCTGTCGCTGGACCGCAGCGCCGACACCTTGTCCGGCGGTGAGGCACAGCGCATTCGCCTGGCCAGCCAGATTGGCGCCGGTCTTGTGGGCGTGCTGTATATCCTCGACGAGCCGTCGATTGGCTTGCACCAACGCGATAACGACCGCCTGCTGGGCACGCTCAAACACCTGCGCGATATCGGCAATACCGTAATCGTGGTCGAGCATGATGAAGACGCTATCCGCCTGGCGGACTACGTGGTCGATATCGGCCCCGGCGCGGGCGTGCATGGCGGCCATATCGTTGCTGAAGGCACGCCTGCCGAGGTGATGGCACATCCTGACTCACTGACCGGCAAATACTTGTCCGGCCGTGTGAAGATTGAAGTGCCCGCCAAGCGAACGCCGCGTAACAAGAAGATGGCGCTGCATCTCAAGGGCGCGCGCGGCAACAACCTGCGCAATGTCGACCTGGAGATTCCGCTGGGCCTGCTGACCTGCGTGACCGGTGTTTCCGGTTCGGGCAAGTCGACGCTGATCAACAACACCCTGTTCCCCCTGAGTGCCACCGCCCTTAACGGCGCGACCACCCTGGAAGCAGCGGCCCACGACAGCATCAAGGGCCTGGAGCATCTGGACAAGGTGGTCGATATCGACCAGAGCCCGATTGGGCGTACGCCGCGTTCAAACCCAGCCACCTACACCGGGCTGTTTACGCCTATCCGTGAGTTGTTCGCTGGCGTGCCAGAGTCGCGCTCACGAGGTTATGGGCCAGGCCGGTTCTCGTTCAACGTCAAGGGCGGGCGCTGTGAAGCGTGCCAGGGCGATGGCCTGATCAAGGTGGAGATGCACTTCTTGCCGGACATCTACGTGCCGTGCGATGTGTGCAAGAGCAAGCGCTACAACCGCGAGACCCTGGAGATCAAGTACAAGGGCAAGAGCATTCACGAGACCCTGGAAATGACCATCGAGGAAGCTCGCGAGTTCTTCGACGCAGTGCCGGCGTTGGCGCGCAAACTGCAGACGCTGATGGATGTGGGCCTGTCGTACATCAAGCTGGGGCAGTCCGCGACCACGCTGTCAGGTGGCGAGGCGCAACGGGTCAAGCTGTCTCGCGAGCTGTCCAAGCGCGATACTGGCAAAACCTTGTACATCCTCGATGAGCCGACCACTGGCCTGCACTTTGCGGATATCCAGCAGTTGCTGGACGTACTCCACCGCTTGCGGGACCACGGCAATACCGTGGTGGTGATCGAGCACAACCTTGATGTGATCAAGACGGCCGACTGGCTGGTAGACCTGGGGCCGGAAGGTGGCTCGAAGGGTGGCCAGATCATCGCAGTGGGCACGCCGGAGCAGGTTTCCGAAATGCCTCAGTCGCACACCGGTTACTACCTGAAACCATTGCTGGAACGCGATCGGGCCTGATCTTTTCATCGTCCAATAAAAAGCCCCTGTCACTTTGCGGTGACAGGGGCTTTTTATAGCCGGGAATCAGAACTGCGATTGCAGGTAATTCTCCAGGCCGATCAGCTTGATCAGGCCCAACTGCTTTTCCAGCCAGTAGGTGTGATCTTCTTCGGTGTCATTCAACTGCACCCGCAGTATTTCCCGGGTGACATAGTCGTTGTGCTGCTCGCAAAGCTCGATGCCCTTGCAGAGTGCGGCACGGACCTTGTACTCAAGGCGAAGATCGGCAGCGAGCATGTCAGGCACTGTGGTACCCACGTCCAGATCATCAGGACGCATACGCGGCGTGCCTTCGAGCATCAGGATACGGCGCATCAGGGCGTCAGCGTGCTGTGCTTCTTCTTCCATCTCGTGGTTGATACGCTCGTAGAGCTCAGTAAAGCCCCAGTCTTCGTACATACGCGAATGGATGAAATATTGGTCACGAGCTGCCAGTTCGCCCGTCAGCAACGTGTTGAGGTAATCGATTACGTCGGGGTGACCTTGCATCGCCCTACATCTCCCTGCTTGAAAGACTGTAGTTTGAACCATGCTGACTTGAAGGTCACGGGACAAACGGCAGAAAAGTGAAGATTTCCGGAGAAAAGTAGCTGAAATAACGCAAAAACCGCCCAAATGAGGGCGGTTCTGCTTATCGTTTAGAGTCAGTTAAGCGATACACCCAGTGCCTTTGCGATTGCTTCTCCATAAGCCGGGTCAGCCTTATAGAAGTGCTGCAGTTGACGCTGGACCACGTCGCTGGAAACGCCACCCATAGCACCGGCGATGTTATTGGTGAGCAGGGCTTTCTGCTCATCATTCATCAGACGGAACAGCGCACCGGCGTGGCTGTAGTAGTCCGTGTCTTCACGATGATCGTAGCGATCAGCGGCGCCGCTCAGGGCCAGTGCCGGCTCTGCATACTGCGGGGCTTGTTTCGGTGCATCGGCATAGCTGTTTGGCTCGTAGTTCGGAGCCGCACCGCCGTTACTACCGAAAGCCATGGAGCCGTCACGCTGGTAGCTGTTAACCGGGCTACGTGGCGCGTTCACCGGCAGTTGCTGGTGGTTGGTGCCCACACGGTAGCGGTGCGCATCAGCGTAGGCGAAGACCCGGCCTTGCAGCATGCGGTCCGGCGACAGGCCAACGCCTGGGACCATATTGCTTGGGCCAAATGCGGCCTGCTCGACTTCGGCGAAGTAGTTCTGCGGATTACGATTGAGCTCCAACTCACCCACTTCAATCAAAGGGAATTCTTTTTGCGACCAGGTCTTGGTCACGTCAAACGGGTTCTCGTAATGAGCGTTTGCTTGAGCCTCAGTCATGATCTGGATGCAGACGCGCCACTTGGGGAAATCACCGCGTTCGATTGCACCAAACAGATCACGCTGGGCGTAGTCAGGGTCGGTACCCGCCAAGCGGGCAGCCTCGGCCGGCGCCAGGTTCTTGATGCCTTGCTTGGTCTTGTAGTGCCACTTCACCCAATGACGCTCGCCCTGGGCGTTGATCAGACTGTAAGTGTGGCTGCCGAAGCCATGCATGTGACGGTAGCCGTCTGGAATGCCACGGTCTGAAAACAGAATGGTGACCTGGTGCAGCGCCTCCGGGGAATGCGACCAGAAATCCCACATCATTTGTGCGCTTTTCAGATTGCTTTGGGGCAGACGCTTCTGGGTGTGGATAAAGTCCGGGAATTTCAGCGGGTCACGGATAAAGAACACAGGGGTGTTGTTACCGACGATGTCCCAGTTGCCTTCCTCGGTGTAGAACTTCAAGGCGAAGCCACGTGGATCGCGCTCAGTGTCAGCCGAACCACGCTCACCGCCTACGGTAGAAAAACGCAGGAACGTAGGCGTCTGCTTGCCAACGGACTCGAACAACTTGGCGCTGGTGTACTGGGTAATGTCTTTAGTTACAGTGAAGGTACCGTAGGCGCCCGAACCTTTGGCGTGCACGCGACGCTCAGGGATATTTTCACGGTTGAAGTGAGCGAGCTTCTCGATCAGGTGGAAATCGTCGAGCAACAAGGGGCCACGTGGGCCGGCGGAACGTGAGTTCTGGTTGTCCGCAACGGGTGCGCCGCTGGCGGTGGTAAGGACTTTATTCTGGCTCATGCGCAATCTTCCTCAGGTCGGACTTGGAACTGCCGGCTAATCGGCTTGGAGGGAGTATTGACCATCCACATGGCACCTACAAATTCATTAAATTGTAGGCATCAATAGAAAATAACTACCAACATACCCAACGCTCATAGTGAAGCGTGTCGCTTGAGGATTCTTGTACGCAGCGCGCTTTTGTTACGCGCACAAAAAACCGGGCACTAGGCCCGGTTTTTCGTTGCAGCTTGTCGTCTTACTCGGCGCTTACAGCTTCGCCGGCAGTAGCACGATCAACCAACTCGACGTACGCCATAGGCGCGTTGTCGCCAGCGCGGAAACCGCACTTGAGGATGCGCAGGTAGCCACCCTCACGGGTAGCGTAACGCTTGCCCAGGTCGTTGAAGAGCTTACCAACGATAGCTTTCGAACGAGTACGGTCGAAAGCCAGACGGCGGTTAGCCAGGCTGTCTGTCTTGGCCAAAGTGATCAGCGGCTCAGCAACGCGACGCAGTTCTTTAGCTTTCGGCAGTGTAGTTTTGATCAGCTCGTGCTCGAACAGCGACACCGCCATGTTTTGGAACATGGCCTTGCGGTGCGAGCTGGTACGGCTCAGGTGACGACCACTTTTACGATGACGCATGGTTCATTCCTTACCAAACTCACGTTCGGTGATTACGACGATCAGGCAGTCGCCTTGTCGTCCTTCTTAAGACTTGCAGGCGGCCAGTTGTCGAGGCGCATGCCGAGGGACAGACCGCGGGAGGCCAGAACGTCCTTGATTTCAGTCAAGGATTTCTTGCCCAGGTTCGGAGTCTTCAACAGTTCTACTTCGGTGCGCTGGATCAGGTCACCGATGTAGTAAATGTTTTCCGCCTTAAGGCAGTTAGCCGAACGTACAGTCAGTTCCAGATCGTCAACCGGGCGAAGCAGGATCGGATCGATCTCGTCTTCCTGCTCGATTACCACTGGTTCGCTGTCACCTTTGAGGTCGACGAACGCAGCCAACTGCTGTTGCAGAATGGTTGCAGCGCGGCGGATAGCCTCTTCAGGATCCAGGGTACCGTTGGTTTCCAGATCAATAACCAGCTTGTCCAGGTTAGTACGCTGCTCGACACGGGCGTTTTCCACCACGTATGCGATACGGCGAACCGGGCTGAACGAAGAGTCAAGCTGCAAGCGACCAATGCTGCGGCTTTCGTCTTCATCGCTCTGACGCGAGTCGGCCGGTTCATAACCACGACCACGAGCTACAGTGAGCTTCATGTTCAGGGCGCCGTTAGACGCCAGGTTAGCGATTACGTGATCGGGGTTAACGATCTCGACATCATGATCCAGCTGAATATCGGCAGCGGTAACCACCCCCGAACCCTTCTTCGACAAGGTCAGCGTAACTTCGTCACGGCCGTGCAGCTTGATAGCCAGACCTTTAAGGTTCAACAGGATTTCAATTACGTCTTCCTGTACACCTTCGATGGCGCTGTACTCGTGGAGCACACCGTCAATCTCGGCCTCGACTACTGCACAGCCGGGCATTGAGGACAACAGGATGCGGCGCAGCGCGTTGCCCAGGGTGTGGCCAAAACCACGCTCGAGAGGCTCGAGAGTAATTTTGGCGCGGGTTGGACTGACAACCTGCACATCAATGTGGCGGGGTGTCAGGAACTCATTTACCGAAATCTGCATGGATGCACCTATTTTCTAGCCCTTACTTGGAGTAGAGCTCGACAATCAGGCTTTCGTTGATGTCGGCGGACAGATCACTGCGAGCAGGAACGTTCTTGAAAACGCCCGACTTCTTCTCAGTGTCTACTTCTACCCATTCTACGCGGCCACGTTGGGCACACAGATCGAGAGCTTGGACAATGCGAAGTTGGTTTTTTGCTTTCTCGCGAACTGCGACCACGTCACCAGCACGAACCTGGTAGGACGGAACGTTTACGGTCTGACCGTTAACGCTGATCGACTTGTGCGATACCAGCTGACGGGATTCGGCACGAGTCGAACCAAAGCCCATACGGTATACAACGTTGTCCAGACGGCATTCGAGCAGTTGCAGCAGGTTTTCACCGGTTGCACCTTTCTTGCCAGCAGCTTCTTTGTAGTAGCCGCTGAACTGACGCTCGAGAACGCCGTAGATACGACGGACCTTCTGCTTTTCACGCAGTTGGGTGCCGTAGTCGGACTGGCGACCGCGGCGTTGGCCGTGGATACCAGGTGCTGCTTCAATGTTGCACTTCGATTCGATCGCGCGCACGCCGCTCTTCAGGAAGAGATCGGTGCCTTCGCGACGAGCGAGTTTGCATTTTGGACCAATGTAACGAGCCATTCTTTACAATCTCCTGGATTACACGCGGCGCTTCTTCGGCGGACGGCACCCGTTGTGCGGGATTGGCGTCACGTCGGTGATGCTGGCGATCTTATAGCCACAGCCGTTCAAAGCACGGACAGCAGACTCACGACCTGGACCTGGACCCTTGACGTTAACGTCGAGGTTTTTCAGGCCATATTCCAGCGCAGCTTGACCAGCACGTTCAGCAGCTACTTGAGCAGCAAACGGGGTGGACTTGCGGGAACCGCGGAAACCCGAACCACCGGAGGTAGCCCAAGAAAGCGCGTTACCTTGACGGTCGGTGATGGTCACGATGGTGTTGTTAAAAGATGCATGGATGTGGGCGATGCCATCAACCACTGTCTTTTTAACTTTTTTACGAGGACGAGCAGCAGGTTTTGCCATGATAATTTTCCTGTCGATTCGCTGGGGCGATTACTTGCGGATCGGCTTACGCGGACCTTTACGGGTACGCGCGTTAGTCTTGGTACGCTGACCGCGTACTGGAAGACCACGACGATGACGCAGACCGCGATAGCAACCGAGGTCCATCAAACGCTTGATTTTCATGTTGATTTCGCGACGCAGGTCACCTTCAGTGGTGAACTTCGCCACTTCGCCACGCAGCTGTTCAATCTGCTCGTCGCTCAGATCCTTGATCTTAGCGGCTGGGTTTACCCCAGCGACTGCGCAAATTTTCTGCGCAGTAGTGCGACCAACACCATAGATGTAGGTCAGCGAGATAACAGTGTGCTTGTTATCTGGAATGTTAACGCCTGCAATACGGGCCATTCAGTGGGACTCCAATTGACAGCTACCTACGCCCCGGAAGCCAAGAA
Source organism: Pseudomonas sp. AL10 (assembly GCF_029960685.1). Classification (NCBI taxonomy): domain Bacteria; kingdom Pseudomonadati; phylum Pseudomonadota; class Gammaproteobacteria; order Pseudomonadales; family Pseudomonadaceae; genus Pseudomonas; species Pseudomonas sp. AL10. The sequence continues at coordinate 30,323 of NZ_JASBQZ010000017.1, read as the reverse complement.
ATAGGGCGCGAGATAATATCGCTGTAATAACAAATAATCAACCCGGCAGCGCACTAGCTGCCGGGCTTCAAGCGGATCACACTCAGCCTTGGCGCTGTTTGTGACGCGGTTCCGCGCTGCAAATTACTCGAACAACACCTTCGCGGCGAATAATCTTGCAGTTACGGCACAGCTTTTTCACCGATGCACGAACTTTCATCACCAACTCCTCGAACCTTATGGGGTACTCAGCGCAACATGCCGCTGCCGTAGCCCTTCAGGTTGGCTTTCTTCATCAGGGATTCGTACTGGTGCGAAACGAGGTGCGATTGTACTTGGGACATGAAGTCCATCACAACCACGACCACGATCAGCAACGAGGTCCCGCCAAGGTAGAACGGAACGTTTGCTGCAACCACCAGGAACTGGGGCAACAGGCACACGGCCGTCATATATAGAGCACCGAACAGGGTCAAACGAGTCAGAACGCCATCAATGTAGCGTGCCGACTGCTCACCTGGACGGATGCCCGGAATAAAGGCACCGGACTTCTTCAGGTTTTCCGCTACGTCTTTCGGATTGAACATCAACGCCGTATAGAAGAAGCAGAAGAAAATAATCCCTGCACTAAACAGCAGAATATTCAACGGCTGACCAGGAGCGATCGACTGAGAGAGGTCCTGCAGCCAGCCCATATTTTCAGACTGACCAAACCAGGTACCCAACGAAGCCGGAAACAGCAAGATGCTGCTCGCGAAAATTGCCGGAATAACACCGGCCATATTCACTTTCAGCGGCAAGTGGCTGGTCTGCGCAGCAAAGACCTTACGGCCCTGCTGACGCTTGGCGTAGTGAACAGCAATACGACGCTGGCCACGCTCAATGAACACCACAAAACCGATAATCGCTACTGCCAGCAAACCGATGGCAACCAAGGCGAAGATATTGATATCACCCTGACGCGCAGACTCGAAAGACTGCCCGATTGCTCTCGGAAGACCGGCGACGATACCTGCGAAAATCAACATCGAGATACCGTTGCCAACACCACGCTCAGTAATCTGCTCACCCAGCCACATCATGAACATCGCACCAGCCACAAACGTGGATACTGCGACGAAATGGAAGCCAAAGTCACCAGTGAACGCAACGCCCTGCCCGGCCAGGCCAACGGACATGCCGATAGCTTGAACCAGGGCGAGGACGACAGTGCCGTAGCGGGTGTACTGGCTAATCTTGCGACGGCCAGCTTCACCTTCCTTCTTCAACTGCTCCAGCTGCGGGCTGACGGCTGTCATCAGTTGCATGATGATCGATGCCGAAATGTACGGCATGATCCCCAGTGCAAAGATGCTCATCCGCTCCAGCGCGCCGCCGGAAAACATGTTGAACAAGCTAAGAATGGTCCCCTCATTCTGTCGAAACAGGTCTGCGAGTCGGTCCGGGTTGATACCTGGAACCGGGATGTGTGCGCCTATTCGGTAGACGATAATCGCCAGGAACAGAAAACGCAGACGAGCCCAAAGTTCAGACATACCGCCTTTGCCGAGCGCTGAGAGAGCACCTTGCTTAGCCATTTATTCCTCGAACTTGCCGCCAGCTGCTTCGATAGCCGAACGCGCACCTTTGGTGGCGCCGATTCCCTTGCCGATAGTGACAGCGCGAGTCACTTCACCGGACAGCATGATTTTCACACGCTGTACGTTGACGTTGATCACGTTGGCATCTTTCAGGGTCTGCACAGTAACGATGTCGCCTTCCACTTTAGCCAGCTCGGACAGACGCACTTCTGCGCGGTCCATGGCTTTCAGGGATACGAAACCGAACTTAGGCAGGCGACGATGCAGCGGCTGTTGACCGCCTTCAAAGCCTGGAGCAATGGTGCCACCGGAGCGGGAGGTTTGACCCTTGTGGCCACGGCCACCGGTCTTACCCAAACCACTACCGATACCACGGCCCGGACGATGCTTTTCGCGACGGGAACCCGGCGCTGGACTCAGATCATTGAGTTTCATCGATTAACCCTCTACACGCAGCATGTAGTAAGCCTTGTTGATCATCCCGCGATTCTCGGGAGTATCCTGGACTTCTACAGTGTGACCGATGCGACGCAGACCCAAACCTTTAACGCACAATTTGTGGTTAGGGATGCGGCCGGTCATGCTTTTGATCAGCGTTACTTTAACGGTAGCCATGATCAGAAGATCTCCTTGACAGTCAGACCACGCTTGGCAGCGATGGACTCAGGAGATTGCATAGCCTTCAGACCCTTGAAAGTGGCGTGAACCACGTTTACTGGGTTAGTCGAGCCGTAGCACTTGGCCAGAACGTTCTGAACGCCAGCAACTTCGAGGACAGCACGCATAGCGCCGCCAGCGATGATACCGGTACCTTCAGAAGCAGGCTGCATGTACACCTTCGAAGCGCCGTGAGCGGACTTCATTGCGTACTGCAGAGTGGTGCCGTTCAGATCAACTTGGATCATGTTGCGACGAGCAGCTTCCATTGCCTTCTGGATCGCAGCAGGCACTTCACGTGACTTGCCACGGCCGAAGCCAACACGCCCTTTACCATCACCTACCACGGTCAACGCGGTGAAAGTGAAGATACGGCCGCCTTTAACGGTTTTGGCTACGCGGTTAACTTGAACCAGCTTCTCAATGTAGCCTTCGTCGCGCTTTTGGTCGTTATTTGACATAACTTAGAACTCCAGCCCAGCTTCACGAGCAGCATCAGCCAGCGCTTTCACGCGACCGTGGTACTTGAAGCCAGAGCGGTCGAAAGCCACTTGCGAGACGCCAGCGGCCTTAGCACGCGTAGCGACCAGCTGGCCAACCTTTGTGGCCGCGTCGATGTTGCCAGTGGCACCATCACGCAGTTCTTTATCCAAAGTCGAGGCGCTTGCCAGGACTTTGTTGCCGTCGGCCGAGATGACCTGGGCGTAGATGTGCTGCGACGAGCGGAACACGCAGAGACGCACGACTTCGAGTTCGTGCATTTTCAGGCGTGCTTTGCGAGCGCGACGCAGTCGAGTAACTTTTTTGTCGGTCATTTGCTATGCCCTACTTCTTCTTGGCTTCTTTACGACGGACGACTTCGTCCGCGTAGCGCACACCTTTGCCTTTGTACGGCTCTGGTGGACGGAAGTCGCGGATCTCAGCGGCCACTTGACCTACCAGCTGCTTATCGATGCCCTTGATCAGGATATCGGTCTGGCTAGGAGTCTCAGCAGTGATGCCCGCTGGCAGTTCGTAATCCACTGGGTGCGAGAAGCCAAGGGCAAGGTTCAAAACCGTGCCTTTTGCTTGCGCTTTGTAACCAACACCGACCAGCTGGAGCTTACGCTCGAAGCCTTGGCTTACGCCTTGGACCATGTTGTTTACCAACGCACGCGTGGTACCGGCCATTGCGCGAGTTTGTTGATCGCCATTGCGAGCAGCGAAACGCAGCTCACCAGCTTCCTCAACGATCTCAACGGACGAATGGATGTTCAGTTCAAGAGTACCCTTGGCACCCTTCACCGAAAGCTGTTGGCCTGCGAATTTGACTTCGACACCGGCTGGCAGCTTAACGGGGTTCTTAGCGACGCGAGACATGCTTATCCCCCCTTAGAACACAGTGCAAAGAACTTCGCCGCCGACACCGGCAGCGCGCGCAGCACGATCCGTCATCACACCTTTGTTGGTGGAGACGATAGACACGCCCAGACCGCCACGAACTTTCGGCAGATCTTCAGCGGACTTGTACTGACGCAGGCCTGGACGGCTAACGCGCTTCACTTCCTCGATGACCGAACGGCCTTCGAAGTACTTCAGCTCGATGGACAGCAGTGGTTTGATTTCGCTGCTGATCTGATAACCCGCAATGTAGCCTTCGTCTTTCAGGACTTTGGCAACAGCTACCTTCAACTTGGAAGATGGCATGCTTACGACGGACTTTTCAGCCATCTGGGCATTACGGATACGAGTTAGCATGTCCGCTAACGGGTCCTGCATACTCATGGGCTAGACGCTCCTAATACAAAAAAATTAGCCTTGCGGCTACATATGTCGCCGAGAATCTCCGAGCACAAAAAACACGGGCTCAGGCGAGCCGCGTATTTTAGACATACTCCAGAAATGAAACAAGCCCCAAAAGGGGCTTGATCCAGATTCAAGGTCACCGGCGGTCAGTATCTTGCGATTCCGACCACCTGGACGTTGAAAGTACTTACCAGCTGGCTTTAACCAGACCTGGTACGTCACCACGCATTGCCGCTTCACGCAGTTTGTTACGGCCGAGGCCGAACTTGCGGTAAACGCCGTGTGGACGACCGGTCAGGCGGCAGCGGTTACGCATGCGCGAAGCGCTTGCGTCACGTGGCTGCTTCTGCAGAGCAACTGTAGCTTCCCAACGTGCTTCTGGACTTGCGTTCAGATCAACGATGATTGCTTTCAGTGCTGCACGCTTCTTGGCGTACTTGGCAACCGTGAGCTGACGCTTCAGCTCGCGGTTTTTCATGCTCATCTTGGCCATGGTCCTACTCCAATCAGTTGCGGAACGGGAATTTGAAAGCACGCAGCAGGGCGCGACCTTCATCATCGTTCTTGGCAGTGGTGGTCAGGGTGATGTCCAGACCGCGGAGAGCATCGATCTTGTCGTAGTCGATTTCCGGGAAGATGATCTGCTCTTTCACGCCCATGCTGTAGTTACCACGACCATCGAAGGACTTGGCATTCAGGCCGCGGAAGTCGCGAACCCGAGGCAGGGAGATCGACAGCAGACGATCCAGGAATTCGTACATACGCTCACGGCGCAGAGTCACTTTGACGCCGATCGGCCAACCTTCACGGACTTTAAAGCCAGCGATGGATTTCCGAGCGTAAGTCACAACGACTTTTTGACCGGTGATCTTTTCCAGGTCGGCAACAGCGTGCTCGATGACTTTTTTGTCGCCGATCGCTTCGCCCAGACCCATGTTCAGGGTGATTTTGGTAACGCGCGGAACTTCCATCACGTTCCCGAGCTTAAGTTCTTCCTTAAGCTTAGGGGCGATTTCCTTCCGGTAAATCTCTTGTAGTCGTGCCATGGTCTAATCTACCTAGCAGTGTTCAAGCATCAACCGCTTTTTGGGTCGACTTGAAGACACGAATTTTCTTACCGTCTTCTACTTTGAAACCAACGCGGTCAGCCTTGTTGGTTTCGCCGTTGAAGATGGCGACGTTAGAAGCATCCAGCGGAGCTTCTTTCTCGACGATACCGCCCTGCACGCCCGACATCGGGTTAGGCTTGGTATGACGCTTGACCAGGTTCAGACCACCGATAACCAGACGGTTATTAGCGAGAACCTTAAGCACCTTACCGCGCTTACCTTTGTCTTTGCCGGCGATCACGATGATCTCGTCGTCACGACGAATCTTTTGCATGTCGGATCTCCTTACAGCACTTCTGGGGCGAGCGAGACGATCTTCATGAACTTCTCAGTACGAAGTTCACGGGTCACTGGCCCAAAGATACGGGTGCCGATCGGCTCTTGCTTGTTGTTCAGAAGAACAGCAGCGTTGCCATCAAAGCGGATAATGGAGCCATCAGCACGACGTACGCCGTGACGAGTGCGGACTACAACAGCAGTCATCACTTGGCCTTTTTTCACCTTACCGCGAGGAATTGCTTCCTTCACGGTAACTTTGATGATGTCACCGATACCAGCGTAACGACGATGGGAGCCACCCAGCACCTTGATGCACATAACACGGCGAGCGCCGCTGTTATCGGCCACATCGAGCATGGATTGAGTCTGAATCATATAATTTCTCCGACCCCTAGTCCTTAGACTTCCACAGCGCGTTCGAGAACATCAACCAGTGCCCAAGACTTGGTCTTGGCCATCGGACGAGTTTCACGAATAGTGACTTTGTCGCCGATGTGGCACTGATTGGTTTCGTCGTGCGCGTGCAGCTTAGTCGAACGCTTAACGTATTTACCGTAGATCGGGTGCTTAACGCGACGCTCGATCAAAACGGTGATGGTTTTGTCCATCTTGTCGCTGACAACACGGCCAGTCAGCGTACGGACAGTCTTTTCGGCTTCAGCCATGATCACTTACCTGCCTGCTGGTTGAGCACAGTCTTCACGCGAGCGATGTCACGCTTAACTTGCGAGAGCAGATGAGACTGCCCCAACTGGCCAGTTGCTTTCTGCATACGCAGATTGAACTGGTCGCGCAGCAGGCCGAGCAGTTGCTCGTTCAGCTGCTGTGCGGATTTTTCACGAAGTTCATTCGCTTTCATCACATCACCGTCCGTTTAACAAAGGAGGTGGCGAGCGGCAGCTTTGCAGCAGCCAGGGCGAAAGCCTCACGCGCCAGCTCTTCAGAAACACCCTCGATTTCATACAGGACTTTGCCTGGCTGAATCTGGGCTACCCAGTATTCCACGTTACCCTTACCTTTACCCATCCGAACCTCGAGAGGTTTTTTGGAGATCGGCTTGTCCGGGAATACACGGATCCAGATCTTGCCGCCACGTTTTACGTGACGGGTCAGAGCACGACGCGCTGACTCGATCTGACGAGCGGTGAGACGACCACGAGCTACAGACTTCAACGCGAACTCGCCGAAGCTGACTTTGCTACCGCGCTGAGCCAGACCACGGTTGTGGCCTGTCATCTGCTTGCGGAACTTCGTACGCTTAGGTTGCAACATTTGGCGTACCCCTTACTTAGCAGCTTTTTTACGAGGCGCTGGTGCTTGTGGTTTCAGTTCTTCTTGGCGACCACCAATTACTTCGCCTTTGAAGATCCAAACCTTTACACCGATCACACCGTAAGTGGTGTGAGCTTCGTAGTTGGCATAGTCGATGTCGGCACGCAGGGTGTGCAGTGGCACACGACCTTCGCGATACCATTCAGTACGTGCGATTTCAGCACCGCCGAGACGACCGCTCACTTGGATTTTGATGCCTTTGGCACCAATGCGCATGGCGTTCTGTACGGCGCGCTTCATAGCGCGACGGAACATTACGCGACGCTCCAGCTGCTGAGCTACGCTCTGCGCAACCAGCATACCGTCGAGCTCCGGCTTGCGGATCTCTTCGATATTGATGTGCACAGGCACACCCATTTGCTTGGTCAGGTCCTGACGCAGTTTCTCAACATCTTCACCTTTCTTCCCGATAACGATACCTGGACGAGCGGTGTGGATGGTGATACGTGCAGTTTGGGCCGGACGATGGATATCGATACGGCTTACGGACGCGCTTTTTAGTTTGTCTTGGAGATACTCACGCACCTTCAGATCAGCGAACAAATAGTCCGCATAAGTCCGACCGTCTGCGTACCAGACGGAGGTGTGCTCCTTGACGATTCCCAGGCGAATGCCAATGGGATGTACTTTCTGACCCATCTCTTCGACTCCGTTACTTGTCAGCAACCTTGACAGTGATATGGCAAGACCGCTTGACGATGCGATCAGCACGGCCTTTGGCACGTGGCATGATGCGCTTCAGCGAACGCCCTTCGTTGACGAAAACGGTGCTGACCTTCAGGTCATCAACGTCTGCGCCTTCGTTATGCTCGGCGTTGGCTACGGCCGACTCCAGCACTTTCTTCATGATCTCGGCGGCTTTCTTACTGCTGAAAGCCAACAGGTTGAGCGCTTCGCCCACCTTCTTCCCGCGGATCTGGTCGGCGACCAAGCGGGCTTTCTGGGCGGAGATTCGAGCGCCCGACAACTTAGCGGCTACTTCCATTTCCTAACCCCTTAACGCTTGGCTTTCTTGTCTGCCACGTGCCCACGATAAGTGCGGGTACCGGCAAACTCGCCCAGTTTGTGGCCGACCATGTCTTCGTTAACGAGAACTGGGACGTGTTGACGACCGTTGTGTACTGCGATGGTCAAACCGACCATTTGTGGCAGGATCATCGAACGACGCGACCAGGTTTTAACTGGTTTGCGATCGTTCTTTTCCGCCGCCACTTCGATCTTCTTCAGTAGGTGAAGATCAATAAAAGGACCTTTTTTCAGAGAACGTGGCACTGTCGTATCCCTCTATTTACTTGCGACGACGGACGATCATTTTGTCGGTACGCTTATTACCACGAGTCTTCGCGCCCTTAGTCGGGAAGCCCCATGGCGATACCGGATGACGACCACCAGAGGTACGACCTTCACCACCACCGTGTGGGTGGTCAACCGGGTTCATGGCAACACCACGAACGGTTGGGCGAACGCCACGCCAGCGTTTGGCACCAGCTTTACCCAACGAACGCAGGCTGTGCTCGGAGTTCGAGACTTCGCCCAGGGTCGCACGGCATTCAGCCAGTACTTTACGCATCTCACCAGAACGCAGACGCAGGGTCACGTAGACACCTTCACGAGCGATCAGCTGAGCCGAAGCACCAGCGGAACGAGCGATCTGTGCGCCTTTACCTGGCTTCAATTCGATGCCGTGTACGGTGCTACCAACTGGAATGTTACGCAGTTGCAGAGCGTTGCCCGGCTTGATCGGTGCCAGAGCACCTGCGATCAGCTGGTCGCCAGCACTCACGCCTTTAGGGGCGATGATGTAGCGACGCTCGCCATCTGCGTACAGCAGCAGAGCGATGTGAGCAGTACGGTTTGGATCGTATTCGATACGCTCGACAGTGGCAGCGATGCCATCTTTGTCGTTGCGACGGAAGTCGACCAGACGATAATGCTGCTTATGGCCACCACCGATGTGACGAGTGGTAATGCGACCATTGTTGTTACGACCACCAGACTTCGATTTTTTCTCGAGCAGCGGTGCGTGAGGAGCGCCTTTATGCAGCTCCTGGTTGACCACCTTGACCACAAAACGGCGGCCAGGGGAAGTCGGTTTGCATTTAACGATTGCCATGATGCACCCCTTCCTTACTCAGCACTGCTGCTGAAATCGAGATCTTGGCCTGGCTGAAGGGAGATAACTGCCTTCTTCCAGTCATTACGCTTGCCCAGACCGCGAGCAGTGCGCTTGCTCTTACCCAGAACATTCAGGGTAGTAACACGCTCTACTTTCACGCTGAACAGGCTTTCGACGGCCTTCTTGATTTCCAGCTTGGTTGCGTCAGTTGCAACCTTGAAAACGAACTGGCCTTTCTTGTCAGCCAGAACCGTAGCCTTTTCGGAAACGTGCGGGCCAAGCAGAACTTTAAATACGCGTTCCTGGTTCATCCCAGCAGCTCCTCGAATTTCTTCACGGCCGACACGGTGATCAACACCTTGTCGTATGCGATCAGACTAACTGGATCGGAACCTTGCACGTCACGTACATCAACGTGTGGCAGGTTGCGAGCAGCCAGGTACAGGTTCTGATCAACAGCTTCGGACACGATCAAAACGTCGGTCAGGCTCATGTTGTTCAGTTTGCCCAGCAGATCTTTGGTTTTTGGACTTTCAACAGCGAAGTCCTGAACCACGACCAGACGATCAGTACGCACGAGTTCAGCAAGGATGGAGCGCAGTGCTGCGCGGTACATCTTCTTGTTGAGCTTCTGAGAGTGATCCTGTGGACGAGCTGCGAAAGTGGTACCGCCGCCACGCCAGATTGGGCTACGGATAGTACCGGCACGAGCACGGCCAGTGCCTTTCTGACGCCAAGGGCGCTTACCGCCACCACGTACGTCGGAACGGGTCTTTTGCTGCTTGCTACCTTGACGGCCGCCGGCCATGTAGGCCACGACTGCTTGGTGAACGAGCGTCTCGTTGAATTCGCCGCCAAATGTCAGTTCGGAAACTTCGATCGCTTGAGCGTCATTTACATTTAATTGCATGTCAGCTTCCCCTTAACCGCGAGCCTTGGCCGCTGGACGTACAACCAGGTTGCCGCCAGTAGCGCCAGGAACAGCACCCTTGACCAACAACAGATTGCGTTCAGCGTCGACGCGCACTACTTCGAGGGACTGCACGGTCACGCGCTCAGCGCCCATATGACCGGACATTTTTTTGCCCTTGAATACACGACCAGGAGTCTGGCACTGGCCAATAGAGCCCGGGACGCGGTGGGAAACGGAGTTACCGTGAGTGTTGTCTTGACCACGGAAATTCCAACGCTTGATCGTACCCTGGAAGCCTTTACCTTTGGACTGACCGGTCACATCGACCAGTTGACCAGCGGCGAAGATTTCAGCGTTGATCAGATCGCCAGCCTGGTAGTCGCCGTCTTCAAGACGGAACTCCATGACAGTACGACCAGCTGCAACGTTTGCTTTAGCGAAGTGACCTGCTTGAGCAGCAGTCACGCGCGAAGCACGACGCTCGCCGACAGTGACTTGCACTGCACGATAGCCATCGGTCTCTTCAGTTTTGAACTGGGTGACGCGATTCGGTTCGATCTCAATGACCGTGACCGGAATGGAGACACCTTCTTCGGTGAAAATACGGGTCATACCGCATTTACGACCGACTACACCAATAGTCATGTTGTAAACCTCATGAGTGTACGGGGCTTTCACCCGCTATGGCCGCCCATTTCAGAGCGTTACACGACTAAGACCCAAGTCTTAGCCGAGGCTGATCTGTACTTCCACACCGGCCGCCAGATCGAGCTTCATAAGTGCATCAACGGTTTTATCCGTTGGCTGGACGATGTCCAGTACGCGCTTATGAGTACGGATCTCGTACTGGTCACGCGCGTCTTTGTTGACGTGCGGGGAGACCAGAACGGTGAACCGCTCTTTACGGGTAGGCAGTGGAATTGGACCACGCACTTGAGCACCAGTACGTTTCGCGGTTTCCACGATTTCCTGGGTGGATTGGTCGATCAGGCGATGGTCAAAAGCCTTCAACCTGATACGGATTTGCTGATTTTGCATTGGATTTCAGACTCCGGCTGCTATTCCCACCGGGCGCAATACGCCCGTTAAAAGGAGGCGCAATTCTATAGACGCCCTAGATAGGTGTCAACCCAATAAAAAAGCCCCCGCTAAGCGGGGGCTTTCTCAAAACATCAAAGCTCACTCAAAAGAGAGATTACTCGATGATTTTAGCTACAACGCCAGCACCAACGGTACGGCCGCCTTCACGGATTGCGAAACGCAGACCGTCTTCCATAGCGATGGTTTTGATCAGGGTGACAACCATTTTGATGTTGTCGCCTGGCATTACCATTTCTACGCCTTCCGGCAGTTCGCAGTTACCAGTCACGTCAGTAGTACGGAAGTAGAACTGTGGACGGTAGCCTTTGAAGAACGGAGTGTGACGACCGCCTTCTTCTTTGCTCAGCACGTACACTTCAGCTTCGAACTTGGTGTGCGGCTTAACCGAACCTGGCTTGACCAGAACCTGGCCACGCTCAACGTCGTCACGCTTGGTACCACGAAGCAGAACGCCGCAGTTCTCGCCAGCACGACCTTCGTCGAGCAGCTTACGGAACATTTCAACACCGGTGCAGGTGGTGACGGTAGTGTCACGCAGACCAACGATTTCCAGTGGATCTTGAACCTTGACGATACCGCGCTCGATACGACCAGTTACAACAGTACCGCGACCAGAGATCGAGAATACGTCTTCGATTGGCATCAGGAACGGCTTGTCGATAACACGGACTGGATCTGGGATGTAGCTGTCCAGAGTCTCAACCAGTTTACGAACGGACGTGGTGCCCATTTCGTTGTCGTCTTTGCCTTCCAGAGCCATACGAGCAGAACCGATGATGATCGGAGTGTCGTCGCCTGGGAAGTCGTAAGTGCTCAGCAGATCGCGCACTTCCATCTCAACCAGTTCCAGCAGCTCAGCGTCGTCTACCAGGTCAGCCTTGTTCAGGTAAACCACGATGTACGGAACGCCTACCTGACGGGACAGCAGGATGTGCTCACGGGTTTGTGGCATCGGACCATCAGCGGCCGAGCAAACCAGGATTGCGCCGTCCATCTGGGCAGCACCGGTGATCATGTTCTTCACATAGTCAGCGTGACCTGGGCAGTCAACGTGAGCGTAGTGACGGATCAGCGAGTTGTATTCAACGTGCGCGGTGTTGATGGTGATACCACGAGCTTTCTCTTCTGGCGCGCTGTCGATTTTATCGAAATCAACGATTGCGGAACCGAATACTTCGGAGCAAACGCGAGTCAGAGCAGCAGTCAGAGTGGTTTTACCGTGGTCAACGTGACCGATGGTGCCAACGTTGACGTGCGGTAGGGAACGATCAAATTTTTCTTTAGCCACGACAATTAACTCCTTGCCTAAAGGACTGAATCAGCCTTGTTTTTTGGATACAGTTTCAGCGATGTGCGCCGGAGCTGTGTTGTATTTTTTGAATTCCATAGAGTAGCTTGCGCGACCCTGAGACATGGAACGAACGTCGGTCGCATAACCGAACATCTCGCCCAACGGAACCTCGGCGCGAATCACTTTGCCGGAAACCGTGTCTTCCATACCCAAGATCATGCCGCGACGACGGTTAAGGTCGCCCATGACATCACCCATATAGTCTTCAGGTGTAACAACTTCTACCGCCATGATTGGCTCAAGCAACTCACCACCGCCCTTCTGGGCCAGTTGCTTGGTTGCCATGGAAGCAGCCACCTTAAACGCCATCTCGTTGGAGTCGACGTCGTGGTAAGAACCGTCAAAAACGGTTGCTTTCAGGCCGATCAGCGGATAGCCGGCAACAACACCGTTCTTCATCTGCTCTTCGATACCCTTCTGGATAGCAGGGATGTATTCCTTAGGAACAACACCGCCTACTACTTCGTTCACGAATTGCAGACCTTCCTGACCTTCGTCAGCAGGAGCAAAACGGATCCAGCAGTGACCGAACTGACCACGACCGCCGGACTGACGAACGAACTTGCCTTCGATTTCACAGTTCTTCGTGATGCGCTCACGATAGGAAACCTGAGGCTTACCGATGTTGGCTTCGACGTTGAACTCACGGCGCATCCGGTCAACCAGGATGTCCAGGTGCAGCTCGCCCATGCCGGAGATGATCGTTTGACCAGTCTCTTCATCAGTCTTGACGCGGAAAGATGGATCTTCCTGAGCAAGCTTGCCCAGAGCGATACCCATTTTTTCCTGGTCATCCTTGGTCTTAGGCTCTACGGCAACCGAAATAACCGGCTCCGGGAAGTCCATGCGAACCAGGATGATTGGCTTGGCAGCGTCGCACAAAGTCTCACCAGTGGTGACGTCCTTCATGCCGATCAGGGCCGCGATGTCACCAGCGCGTACTTCCTTGATCTCTTCACGGGCGTTTGCGTGCATTTGCACCATACGACCCACGCGCTCTTTCTTGCCTTTAACCGAGTTGATCACGCCGTCGCCGGAGGCCAACACGCCCGAGTAAACGCGGACGAAGGTCAAAGTACCCACGAATGGGTCGGTAGCGATCTTGAACGCCAGAGCCGAGAACGGCTCGTTGTCATCGGCGTGACGCTCCATTTCTTCTTCCTCGTTATCAGGGTTGGAACCCTTGATAGCAGGAATGTCGGTTGGAGCAGGCAGGTAGTCGATAACGGCGTCGAGAACCAGGGGAACACCCTTGTTCTTGAACGAGGAACCGCAAACAGCCAAGACGATCTCACCAGCGATAGTACGCTGACGCAGAGCGGCCTTGATTTCCACGTTGGTGAGTTCTTCACCTTCGAGGTACTTGTTCATCAGCTCTTCGCTGGCTTCGGCGGCAGCCTCAACCATGTTGTTGCGCCACTCGTCAGCCAGCTCCTGAAGCTCTTCAGGGATAGGCTTACGAACAGGAACCATACCTTTGTCGGAATCATTCCAGTAAACAGCTTCCATGTTGATCAGATCGATCTGACCCTGGAAGTTGTCTTCGGAACCGATAGCCAACTGGATAGGCACCGGAGTGTGACCCAGACGCTGCTTGATCTGACCGATCACGCGCAGGAAGTTGGCACCAGCACGGTCCATCTTGTTTACATAAACAAGACGTGGAACGCCGTACTTGTTGGCTTGACGCCATACGGTTTCCGACTGAGGCTCAACGCCCGAGGTACCGCAGAACACAACGACAGCGCCATCGAGTACGCGCAGGGAACGTTCAACTTCAATGGTGAAGTCTACGTGGCCCGGGGTATCGATTACGTTGAAGCGATGCTCGTCTTTGTACTGCTTCTCGGAACCTTTCCAGAAGGCGGTAATAGCAGCAGAAGTAATGGTAATACCACGCTCCTGCTCCTGAACCATCCAGTCTGTGGTCGCGGCGCCGTCATGCACCTCGCCCATTTTGTGACTTTTGCCGGTGTAAAACAGTACGCGCTCGGTGGTGGTGGTTTTACCAGCATCCACGTGAGCGACGATACCGATGTTACGGTAGCGGCTAATCGGAGTAGTACGAGCCATAAAGCCCTCGCAAAATTAGTGAAGCTAAAATTAGAAGCGGTAGTGCGAGAAAGCTTTGTTGGCTTCAGCCATACGGTGCACGTCTTCACGCTTCTTAACAGCAGCACCTTTACCTTCAGCAGCGTCCAACAGTTCGCCGGCCAAACGCAGAGCCATAGACTTCTCGCCACGCTTACGGGCGAAGTCTACCAACCAGCGCATTGCCAGAGCGTTACGACGGGACGGGCGAACTTCAACCGGAACCTGGTAAGTAGCACCGCCTACACGGCGCGACTTCACTTCGACCAGCGGAGCGATGGCGTCGAGAGCTTTCTCGAAGATTTCCAGGGGGTCGCTGTTCTTGCGTTCTTTAACCTTTTCCAGCGCGCCATAAACGATACGCTCGGCAACGGCTTTCTTGCCGCTTTCCATCACGTGGTTCATGAACTTGGCCAGGATTTGGCTTCCGTATTTTGGATCGTCAAGCACTTCGCGCTTGGCTGCTACGCGTCTTCTTGGCATGGATAAGCCCTCAAACGGTCTTCAGGTTCGCTCGGAATCGGTGCCCTTTCGGGACGCCTCCGACCTTACTCTTATCGACTCAGAAAATAAGATGATTCAGGTTTACAAAAAGCCGCTACTACTTAGGCTTCTTGGTACCGTACTTCGAACGACCCTGGTTACGACCTTTAACGCCGGAAGTATCCAAAGAACCGCGTACGGTGTGATAACGAACACCTGGCAAGTCTTTTACACGACCGCCGCGGATCAGTACCACGCTGTGCTCTTGCAGGTTGTGGCCTTCACCGCCGATGTACGAGGAAACCTCGAAACCGTTGGTCAGACGCACACGGCATACTTTACGCAGTGCCGAGTTAGGTTTTTTCGGCGTGGTGGTATACACACGGGTGCATACGCCACGACGTTGCGGGCAGTTCTGCAGCGCAGGTACGTCGGATTTCTCGACGATACGCTTACGCGGCTGACGTACCAGCTGGTTGATAGTTGCCATCTACTAGCTCCACTGTTGTCTTGCGACGCTATTGTCTTGCAAGAAAAGCAAAATGGCAGGAACGAATTCCCGCCAAATTTAGGGGTACAAGAGTCTAAAGAGGATCTTGTCCCCAGTCAAGGCAAGGCCCCGACCTCCCCTCGCGTCGAACCGGGGCAAAAATGCCTCGATCCGACGAATGGGAGTGTCAGGGCCCAGACTCATCTATCGCAGAACTCAGTTACCGCTTGAGTTCAGCGCTTCGGTCAGTGCAGCTTCCACTTCACTGGCGCTTACGCGCAACGGCTTGTCAGCATCACGGCGACGCTTACGCTCGCTGTGGTAAGCCAAACCGGTACCTGCCGGGATCAGACGACCCACGACTACGTTTTCTTTCAGGCCGCGCAGGTAATCGCGCTTGCCGGTTACCGCTGCTTCGGTCAGTACGCGAGTGGTCTCCTGGAAGGAGGCCGCCGAGATGAACGACTCAGTGGACAACGACGCCTTGGTGATACCCAGCAGCACGCGAGTGAACTTGGAGACAAATTTCTCTTCGTTCGCCAGGCGCTCGTTTTCTACCAGTACGTGAGTCAGTTCCATCTGGTCGCCCTTGATGAAACTGGAATCGCCGGATTCAGCGATTTCAACTTTACGCAGCATCTGACGCAGGATGGTCTCGATGTGCTTGTCGTTGATCTTCACGCCTTGCAGACGGTAAACGTCCTGGATCTCGTTAACGATGTACTTGGCCAGCGCACTTACACCCAGCAGACGCAGGATGTCGTGTGGATCGCTCGGACCGTCGGAGATAACTTCGCCGCGGTTTACCTGTTCGCCTTCGAACACGTTCAGGTGACGCCACTTCGGAATCAGCTCTTCGTACGGATCGCTACCGTCGTTCGGAGTAATGACCAGACGGCGCTTGCCCTTGGTCTCTTTACCGAACGCGATGGTACCGCTGACTTCAGCCAGAATCGACGCTTCTTTCGGACGACGAGCTTCAAACAAGTCGGCAACACGCGGCAGACCACCGGTGATGTCACGGGTCTTCGAAGTTTCTTGCGGGATACGCGCGATAACATCACCGATCGCGATCTTCGCACCATCCGCTACACCGACCAGGGCGTTGGCTGGCAGGAAGTACTGAGCGATTACGTCAGTGCCTGGCAGCAACAGATCCTTGCCGTTGTCATCGACCATCTTCACGGCAGGACGGATGTCCTTACCGGCAGCTGGACGATCTTTGGCGTCGAGTACTTCAATGTTGGTCATACCGGTCAATTCGTCAGTCTGACGCTTGATCGTGATGCCTTCTTCCATGCCCACGTAGGTCACGGTACCTTTCATTTCGGTAACGATCGGGTGAGTGTGCGGATCCCACTTGGCCACGATTGCGCCAGCGTCGACCTTGTCACCTTCTTTAACCGAAATCACAGCACCGTACGGCAGCTTGTAACGCTCGCGCTCACGACCGTAGTCATCAGCGATGGCCAGCTCACCGGAACGGGACACAGCAACCAGGTGACCATCCACTCGCTCAACGTGCTTGAGGTTGTGCAGGCGGACGGTACCGCCATTCTTAACCTGAACACTGTCGGCTGCGGAGGTCCGGCTTGCCGCACCACCGATGTGGAACGTACGCATGGTCAGCTGGGTACCCGGCTCACCGATGGACTGGGCAGCGATAACGCCGACCGCTTCACCGATGTTCACCTGGTGACCACGAGCCAAGTCACGGCCGTAGCACTTGGCGCAGATGCCGTAGCGGGTTTCGCAGCTGATCGGCGAGCGAACGATCACTTCGTCGATGCTGTTGAGTTCGATGAACTCGACCCACTTCTCGTCAACCAGGGTGCCGGCAGGAACGATAACTTCCTCGGTACCTGGCTTGAACACGTCACGGGCAATCACACGACCCAATACGCGCTCACCCAGTGGCTCTACAACGTCACCGCCTTCAATGTGCGGAGTCATCAGCAGGCCGTGCTCGGTGCCGCAATCGATCTCGGTTACAACCAGATCTTGTGCAACGTCTACCAGACGACGAGTCAGGTAACCGGAGTTAGCGGTTTTCAACGCGGTATCCGCAAGACCCTTACGAGCACCGTGAGTGGAGATGAAGTACTGGAGTACGCTCAAACCTTCACGGAAGTTCGCAGTAATCGGCGTTTCGATGATGGAGCCGTCCGGCTTGGCCATCAGGCCACGCATACCGGCGAGCTGACGGATCTGCGCAGCAGAACCCCGTGCGCCCGAGTCGGCCATCATGTACATCGAGTTGAAGGATTCCTGGTCAACTTCGTCGCCGTGACGGTCGATGACTTTCTCTTTCGAGAGGTTTGCCATCATCGCCTTGGAAACTTCGTCGTTCGCCTTGGACCAAAGGTCGATCACCTTGTTGTACTTCTCGCCCTGGGTTACCAGGCCGGAGGCGTACTGGCTCTCGATCTCTTTCACTTCGTCAGTGGCAGCACTGATGATGCGAGCTTTTTCATCCGGGATAACGAAGTCGTTAACGCCGATGGAAACGCCGGAGATAGTCGAGTAAGCGAAACCTGTGTACATCAACTGGTCAGCGAAGATAACGGTCTCTTTCAAACCAACCACGCGGTAGCACTGGTTGATCAGCTTGGAGATCGCCTTTTTCTTCATCGGCAGGTTGACGACGTCGTAAGACAGACCTTTTGGCACAACCTGGTACAACAGCGCACGGCCGACAGTGGTGTCGACGATACGGGTGTTGCTCACGCTGCCGCCGTCACGGTCGTTGACGGTTTCGTGGATCCGCACCTTGACCTTGGCGTGCAGTGCGGCTTCGCCGGCACGGAACACACGGTCAACTTCTTGCAGGTCAGCGAACACACGACCTTCGCCCTTGGCGTTGATCGCTTCACGGGTCATGTAGTACAGACCCAATACAACGTCCTGCGACGGAACGATGATTGGCTCACCGTTGGCTGGCGACAGGATGTTGTTGGTCGACATCATCAACGCACGCGCTTCCAACTGGGCTTCCAGTGTCAGCGGTACGTGCACGGCCATTTGGTCGCCGTCGAAGTCGGCGTTGTACGCAGCACAGACCAGAGGGTGCAGCTGGATAGCCTTACCTTCGATCAGTACAGGTTCAAACGCCTGGATACCCAGACGGTGAAGGGTCGGTGCACGGTTGAGGAGAACCGGGTGTTCGCGAATCACTTCAGCGAGAACGTCCCAAACCTCTGGCAGTTCGCGCTCGACCATTTTCTTGGCCGCTTTGATGGTGGTCGCGAGACCGCGCATTTCCAGCTTACCGAAGATGAACGGCTTGAACAGCTCGAGTGCCATCTTCTTAGGCAGACCGCACTGGTGCAGACGCAGGGTCGGGCCTACGGTAATTACCGAACGACCGGAGTAGTCAACACGCTTACCGAGCAAGTTCTGACGGAAACGACCTTGCTTACCCTTGATCATGTCAGCCAGGGATTTCAGAGGACGCTTGTTGGAACCGGTGATAGCGCGGCCACGACGACCGTTGTCGAGCAGGGCATCGACCGCTTCTTGCAACATACGCTTTTCGTTGCGCACGATGATGTCCGGAGCGGACAGATCAAGCAGGCGCTTCAAGCGGTTGTTACGGTTGATCACGCGGCGGTACAGGTCGTTGAGGTCGGACGTCGCGAAACGACCACCGTCCAACGGTACCAGCGGACGCAGGTCTGGCGGCAGAACCGGCAGAACGGTCAGCACCATCCACTCTGGCAAGTTGCCGGAACCCTGGAAGGCTTCCATCAACTTCAGACGCTTGGACAGCTTCTTGATCTTGGTTTCGGAGTTGGTTTGCGGAATCTCTTCGCGCAGACGACCAATCTCGTGCTCCAGGTCGATAGCGTGCAGCAGTTCGCGGACAGCTTCGGCACCCATGCGGGCATCGAAATCGTCGCCGAACTCTTCCAGCGCTTCGAAGTACTGCTCGTCGTTCAGCAGCTGACCTTTTTCAAGGGTGGTCATGCCTGGGTCGATAACGACATAGCTCTCGAAGTAGAGAACACGTTCGATATCACGCAGGGTCATGTCCATCAGCAAGCCGATACGGGACGGCAGCGATTTCAGGAACCAGATGTGGGCAACCGGCGAAGCCAGTTCGATGTGCGCCATGCGCTCACGACGAACCTTGGCCAGTGCGACTTCAACGCCACACTTCTCGCAGATCACACCACGGTGCTTCAAGCGCTTGTACTTACCGCACAGGCACTCGTAATCCTTTACCGGGCCAAAGATCTTGGCGCAGAACAGGCCGTCACGCTCAGGTTTGAACGTACGGTAGTTGATGGTTTCCGGCTTTTTAACTTCACCGAACGACCACGAACGGATCATCTCAGGCGATGCCAATCCAATACGGATGGCGTCGAACTCTTCGACTTGACCCTGGTTTTTCAGCAAATTCAGTAGGTCTTTCAAGGCCTTTCCTCCTGGCGGAGCAGAGAGCGGGCTAAGCAGCCCCGCTCTCGATTCGCGTCACGTGTTATTCGGTTTCCAGATCGATATCGATGCCGAGGGAACGAATTTCTTTGATCAACACGTTGAAGGACTCGGGCATGCCCGGCTCCATACGGTGATCGCCGTCCACGATGTTTTTGTACATCTTGGTACGACCGTTCACATCGTCCGACTTCACTGTGAGCATTTCTTGCAGAGTGTATGCAGCACCGTATGCTTCCAGTGCCCAGACCTCCATCTCCCCGAAACGCTGACCACCGAACTGAGCCTTACCACCCAGCGGCTGCTGGGTAACCAGGCTGTACGAACCGGTAGAACGAGCGTGCATCTTGTCGTCTACCAAGTGGTTCAGCTTCAGCATGTACATGTAGCCAACAGTAACCGGGCGCTCGAACTTGTTGCCGGTACGGCCGTCGAACAGCTGCATCTGGCCGCTTTCTGGCAGGTCTGCCAGTTTCAGCATGGCCTTGATTTCGCTTTCCTTGGCACCGTCGAACACCGGGGTAGCCATTGGAACGCCGCCGCGCAGGTTCTTCGCCAGATCCAGGATTTCCTGGTCGGAGAAGGTGTCCAGCTCTTCGTTGCGACCGCCGATCTCGTTGTAGATCTCGTGCAGGAACTTACGCAGGTCTGCGACCTTGCGCTGCTCTTCGATCATACGGTTGATCTTCTCGCCCAGACCTTTGGCCGCGAGGCCCAGGTGGGTTTCAAGGATCTGGCCAACGTTCATACGCGAAGGTACGCCCAACGGGTTGAGGACGACGTCGACCGGGGTGCCATTGGCATCGTGCGGCATGTCTTCAACCGGCATGATCACGGAGACCACACCCTTGTTACCGTGACGACCGGCCATCTTGTCGCCCGGCTGGATGCGGCGACGGATTGCCAGGTAAACCTTGACGATTTTCAGCACACCTGGAGCCAGGTCATCGCCCTGCTGCAGTTTGCGCTTCTTGTCTTCGAACTTGTCGTCCAGCAGACGGCGGCGATCAACGATATAGGCCTGGGCCTTCTCGAGCTGCTCGTTCAGAGCATCTTCAGCCATGCGCAGTTTGAACCACTGGCCGTGCTCAAGACCGTCGAGGATTTCGTCGGTGATGTCCTGACCTTTCTTCAGGCCTGCGCCGCCTTCAGCCTTGTGGCCTACCAAAGCGGAACGCAGACGTTCGAAGGTCGCGCCTTCAACGATACGGAACTCTTCGTTCAGATCCTTGCGGATCTCGTCGAGCTGGGTCTTCTCGATGGACAGTGCACGAGCATCACGCTCAACGCCGTCACGGGTGAAGACCTGTACGTCGATGACAGTACCCTTGGTACCGGTAGGTACACGCAGGGAGGTGTCTTTAACGTCGCTGGCTTTTTCACCGAAGATGGCACGCAGCAGCTTCTCTTCCGGCGTCAGTTGGGTCTCGCCTTTCGGAGTGACCTTACCGACCAGGATGTCGCCAGCGCCAACTTCAGCACCTACATAAACGATACCGGCTTCGTCCAGCTTGTTCAGTGCAGCTTCACCCACGTTCGGGATGTCTGCAGTGATTTCCTCAGGCCCAAGCTTGGTATCACGTGCCACACAGGTCAGTTCCTGAATGTGGATCGTGGTGAAGCGGTCTTCTTGAACCACACGCTCGGACAGGCAGATGGAGTCTTCGAAGTTGAAGCCGTTCCATGCCATGAACGCGATGCGCATGTTCTGACCCAGAGCCAGTTCACCCATGTCGGTGGACGGGCCGTCGGCCATGATGTCGCTACGCTGAACGCGATCACCCTTGCTCACCAGCGGACGCTGGTTGATGCAGGTGTTCTGGTTCGAGCGGGTGTATTTGGTCAGGTTGTAGATGTCGACACCGGCTTCGCCAGTTTCTACTTCGTCATCGGCAACACGAACCACGATACGGCTGGCATCAACGGAGTCGATCACACCGCCACGACGAGCCACGACGCAAACGCCGGAGTCACGCGCCACGTTGCGCTCCATGCCGGTACCTACCAGCGGCTTGTCAGCACGCAGGGTCGGTACAGCTTGACGCTGCATGTTGGAACCCATCAACGCACGGTTGGCGTCATCGTGTTCCAGGAACGGGATCAGCGACGCTGCAACAGAAACTACCTGCTTGGGCGATACGTCCATCAAGGTAACGTCTTCCGGCGCCTTGACGGTGAACTCGTTCAAGTGACGAACAGCTACCAGCTCGTCGACCAGGACTTTCTTGTCGTTCATCGTGGCCGAAGCCTGAGCGATCACGTGATCAGCTTCTTCGATGGCGGACAGGAATACGATCTCGTCGGTAACCAGGGCGTCTTTCACCACACGGTACGGGCTTTCGAGGAAGCCGTACTGGTTGGTGCGCGCATAGGCAGCCAGGGAGTTGATCAGACCGATGTTCGGACCTTCCGGCGTTTCGATCGGGCAAACACGACCGTAGTGCGTCGGGTGTACGTCACGAACTTCAAAGCCAGCACGCTCACGGGTCAGACCGCCCGGGCCCAGTGCAGAAACACGGCGCTTGTGGGTGATCTCGGAGAGCGGGTTGTTCTGGTCCATGAACTGCGAAAGCTGGCTGGAACCGAAGAACTCTTTCACCGCCGCAGCCACTGGCTTGGCGTTGATCAAGTCTTGCGGCATCAGGCCTTCGCTTTCAGCCATCGACAGACGCTCTTTGACCGCACGCTCAACACGTACCAGGCCAACGCGGAACTGGTTCTCGGCCATTTCGCCTACGCAGCGAACACGGCGGTTACCCAGGTGGTCGATGTCATCGACGATGCCTTTGCCGTTACGGATGTCGACCAGGGTCTTCAATACCGCGACGATGTCTTCCTTGCACAGCACGCCCGAACCTTCGATCTCGGTACGACCGATACGACGGTTGAACTTCATCCGGCCGACCGCAGACAGGTCATAGCGCTCAGGGCTGAAGAACAGGTTGTTGAACAGGGTTTCGGCAGCGTCTTTGGTTGGTGGCTCACCAGGACGCATCATGCGATAGATCTCGACCAGCGCTTCCAATTGGTTGCTGGTGGAGTCGATCTTCAGTGTGTCGGAGATGAACGGACCGCAGTCGATATCGTTGGTGTACAGGGTCTCGATGCGAACAACCTGGGCCTTGGCGATCTTGGCCAGGATCTCGGTGTTCAGCTCGGTGTTGCACTCAGCCAGGATTTCGCCTGTAGCCGGGTGAACGATGACCTTGGCGGTAGTGCGACCCAGGACGTAGTCCAGTGGCACTTCCAGCTCTTTGATACCGGCTTTTTCGATCTGGTTGATGTGGCGCGCAGTGATACGACGGCCAGCCTCAACGATGACCTTGCCTTTTTCGTCCTGGATGTCCAGGACAGCAATTTCACCACGCAGACGCGAAGCGATCAGTTCCAGCTTGAGGGTTTCATCCTTCAGGCTGAATACGTTGGTGGTATAGAAAGCATCCAGCACTTGCTCAGTGGTGTAACCGAGCGCGCGCAGCAATACCGAGGCCGGCAGCTTGCGACGACGGTCGATACGCACGAACACGCAGTCTTTCGGGTCGAACTCGAAGTCCAACCACGAACCGCGGTACGGAATGATCCGCGCGGAGTACAGGAGTTTGCCGGAGCTGTGCGTCTTGCCGCGGTCGTGGTCGAAGAACACGCCCGGGGAACGGTGCAGCTGGGAAACGATTACACGCTCGGTACCGTTGATTACGAAGGTACCGTTTTCAGTCATCAGTGGGATTTCGCCCATGTAGACTTCTTGCTCTTTGATGTCCTTGATCGCTTTGTTCGACGATTCTTTGTCGAAAATGATCAGACGGACTTTTACCCGCAAAGGTACGGCGTACGTAACGCCACGCAACACGCATTCTTTGACATCAAATGCCGGTTCGCCCAGGCGATAACCGACGTACTCCAGCGCAGCATTGCCGGAGTAGCTGATGATCGGGAAAACGGATTTGAAGGCCGCATGCAGGCCCACGTCGCGGAACTGATCTTTGGTCGCTCCCGCCTGCAAGAATTCACGATACGAATCCAGCTGGATAGCCAGAAGGTACGGGACATCCATGACGTCCGGCAACTTGCTAAAGTCCTTGCGGATACGTTTTTTCTCAGTATATGAGTAAGCCATCAGCGTTCCCCAGCTTGGTCACCTGCTTGTTTGGCCCCTCCGACGGGAGCAGCCAGAAAATCTTGCAAACCCCATGGTTTGCACCACCGCTTCGGGTGGCTACAGCGCGTTAATGGCGGCGACCGAGTCGACAGCCAAGAACGGAAAAAGGCCGGTGGCAAGAGCCACCAGCCATCAGCCTTCAGCTTAACGCTTGGGCTGGAGACGCAAGGTCGATGCTTACTTCAGCTCGACTTTAGCGCCTGCTTCTTCCAGAGTAGCTTTGGCTTTGTCAGCGGCGTCTTTCGACACAGCTTCCAGAACCTGGGCAGGAGCGCCGTCAACTACAGCCTTGGCTTCTTTCAGGCCCAGACCGGTCAGTTCACGTACTGCCTTGATCACGTTTACTT
The DNA here is from genome assembly GCF_029960685.1 of Pseudomonas sp. AL10. NCBI lineage: Bacteria > Pseudomonadati > Pseudomonadota > Gammaproteobacteria > Pseudomonadales > Pseudomonadaceae > Pseudomonas > Pseudomonas sp. AL10. The sequence continues at coordinate 6,114 of NZ_JASBQZ010000017.1, read as the reverse complement.
TCTTCTCGCCAGCTTCCAGCAGCATGACGTTGAATTCGGTTTGCTCTTCAGCAGCGACAGCAGCAACAGCTGGGCCAGCGGAAGCAGCGGCAGCGGAAACGCCGAATTTTTCTTCGAAAGCTTTGATCAGCTCAACAACCTGCAGAACCGACATTTCAGCTACGGCGTTGAGGATATCGTCTTGGGAGATAGACATTGCTGTATTTCCTGAATTGGGGGACGGCCTACGCGGCCATCGAAATAAACAAAAATACGCGAGAGAATTTGCTCAGCCTTAGGCTGCGGCAGCTTCTTTTTGCTCGCGAACTGCAGCCAGAGTACGAGCCAGCTTGCTGGTAGCGCCTTGAATCACGCTCATCAGCTGCGAAATAGCTTCGTTACGGGTCGGCAGTGTTGCCAGTACGTCGATTTGGTTAGCTGCGAGGAACTTGCCCTCGAACGCAGCTGCCTTGATCTCGAACTTATCCTGACTCTTGGCGAATTCTTTGAACAAACGGGCAGCAGCGCCTGGATGATCTTTAGAGAACGCGATCAGAGTCGGGCCGGTGAACACGTCGTTGAGAACACTGTATTCAGTGTCAGCAACGGCGCGCTTGAGCAGGGTGTTACGTACAACACGTACGTATACGCCAGCTTCACGAGCCTCTTTACGGAGTCCGGTCATAGCGCCTACTGTCACACCACGGGCATCAGCCACGACAGCGGACAGAGCAGCTTTGGCAGCCTCGTTGACTTCAGCGACGATGGCCTTCTTGTCTTCGAGATTAATTGCCACGGGTTTAACTCCTGCTTGTTACCGTTTCATCTGGCCTAGGCCTGATGTCGTTTTGGTGTCTGATTCGGTAAGGAACCGGGAGCACCATCTGCGTAGGCTTGTTGGTTTAAGACTTGCGTCGCCTACGGTCTTGGATAGCCCCCGCCAGGCAGGGACCCCAATCTTTCAATTGGCGCAATTACTTGCGCCAATTTATGTCTTATACGTCCAGCGAGCCTTGGTCGATGACCAGACCTGGGCCCATAGTGGTGCTCAGGGTAACGCGCTTGACGTAGATACCTTTCGAGGAAGCAGGCTTGATACGCTTCAGATCAGCGATCAGGGCTTCAACGTTTTCCTTCAGCTTGACGGCATCGAAGCCGACTTTGCCAACGGAGGTGTGAATGATGCCGTTTTTGTCGGTGCGATAACGAACCTGACCAGCCTTGGCGTTTTTAACCGCGGTAGCTACGTCTGGCGTTACGGTGCCGACTTTAGGGTTAGGCATCAGACCACGTGGACCGAGGATCTGACCCAACTGACCTACAACGCGCATTGCATCCGGGGAAGCAATTACGACGTCATAGTTCAGGTCGCCGCCTTTCATTTCGGCAGCCAGGTCGTCCATGCCAACGCGATCAGCACCAGCGGCCAGAGCAGCTTCAGCAGCTGGGCCCTGGGTGAAGACAGCAACACGTACAGTCTTGCCAGTGCCGTGTGGCAGCACAGTAGCGCTACGAACGACCTGGTCGGATTTACGTGGGTCAACACCCAGGTTTACAGCAACGTCAACAGACTCGCTGAACTTGACAGTCGACAGCTCGGTCAGCAGGGCAGCAGCGTCTACGAAGTTGTAGGACTTGCCTGCTTCGATTTTGCCGGCGATAGCCTTTTGGCGCTTGGTCAGCTTAGCCATTACACACCCTCCACGTTAAGGCCCATGCTACGAGCAGAACCGGCGATGGTACGCACGGCTGCATCCATATCAGCTGCAGTCAGATCCGCGTTTTTGGTTTTCGCGATTTCTTCCAGCTGAGCACGGGTTACAGTGCCAACCTTAACGGTGTTAGGACGAGCGGAACCGCTAGTCAGACCGGCAGCTTTCTTCAGCAAAACCGAAGCCGGGGTCGACTTGGTTTCGAAGGTGAAGCTACGGTCGCTGTATACAGTGATGATCACTGGAGTCGGCAGACCTGGCTCAAGACCCTGAGTACGGGCGTTGAAGGCCTTGCAGAATTCCATGATATTCACGCCGTGCTGACCCAGAGCTGGACCGACGGGTGGGCTAGGGTTGGCCTGAGCGGCCTTCACTTGCAGCTTGATGTAAGCGGTAATCTTCTTGGCCATGAGGCACTCCAATTACGGGTTCAAACGCCTCGAAAGGCTCCCCGGTTACTTGCGCGTTTATCCCAGTGACGACAAAACCCCACAGCCAAGGCTGCGGGGTTGGGATGCTTGCCCAGCTAGACCTTCTCGACCTGGCTGAACTCCAACTCTACCGGAGTAGAGCGACCGAAAATGAGCACCGCCACTTGGATCCGGCTCTTTTCGTAGTTAACTTCTTCGACCGTACCATTGAAATCAGCGAACGGACCGTCTGTAACGCGAACAACCTCACCCGGCTCGAACAACGTCTTCGGCTTGGGCTTGTCGCTACCGTCAGCAACACGACGCAGAATTGCTTCCGCCTCTTTGTCGGTGATCGGAGCAGGCTTATCGGCAGTACCGCCAATGAAGCCCATGACGCGAGGGGTATCCTTGACCAAGTGCCAAGTACCTTCGTTCATGTCCATCTGTACCAGCACGTAGCCAGGGAAGAACTTGCGTTCGCTTTTGCGCTTCTGCCCATTCCGCATTTCAACCACTTCTTCAGTGGGAACCAGAATTTCGCCGAAGCCATCTTCCATGCCTGCCAGCTTTACGCGCTCCAGCAAAGAGCGCATAACATGCTTCTCGTAACCCGAGTAAGCATGCACAACGTACCAACGCTTAGCCACGGGACACCCTTAGCCAACAATCAAGGAAACAAGCCAGCCGAGCAGGGAATCAAGCCCCCACAACAGCAACGCCATAACCAGAACAACAGCCACGACAATCAATGTGGTCTGCGTGGTTTCTTGGCGAGTCGGCCAAACGACTTTACGGATTTCGGTGCGTGCTTCCTTAACCAGTACCGCGAAGGACTTGCCTTTGGCAGTCTGCAGGCCTACAAAGGCAGCTACAGCAGCAAGGGCAAGCAAAGCGAGTACACGGTACAGGATCGGCGAAGCAGAATAGTACTGATTGCCAACAACGCCTACGACCACCAAGGCGACTACAGCGAGCCACTTTACCAGATCGAAACGAGAGCTTTGAGCTTCAGCCTTAGGAGTCATCTATGAAGATCCTGTGAAAAGAAAGCCAGACACACCACGTGAATCTGGCAGGTCAGGAGGGAATCGAACCCCCAACCTACGGTTTTGGAGACCGTCGCTCTGCCAATTGAGCTACTGACCTAAAACAAAATCAGGCCGACCATTATGCAGGCCTGAAAAAGACTTTACAACAACCAACCCCACAAGACCTGAAACATCGAACAACATTCAAGCCGAGGCAGCTGTTAAAACAAAGGCAGATATTTTCATATCTGCCTTGTTATATGGAGCTCTTGAGCGGATTTGAACCGCTGACCTCACCCTTACCAAGGGTGTGCTCTACCAACTGAGCTACAAGAGCGAAACACCTTGCACAACCTGCAAACTTGGAGCGGGTAGCGGGAATCGAACCCGCATCATCAGCTTGGAAGGCTGAGGTTCTACCACTAAACTATACCCGCGGAGCTTGCAGCTCACGCTAAAAATGGTGGAGGGGGAAGGATTCGAACCTTCGAAGTCGTAGACGTCAGATTTACAGTCTGATCCCTTTGGCCGCTCGGGAACCCCTCCTAAGCGAGCCGGCATTTTACATCACGCCGACCTTCTGTCAAGCATTTTCTCATTTAAATTATGAGGTTAGCTGCATTGACGGTAGCTTTGCACTGTAGCCCTTAAAGGTCTTCACTGCGAAGCGGGCGCCATTCTATGCAAACTATTCGAGAGTTGCAATGCCTTCGCACAGCATTATTTTATGTTTTAACTCATTGAATTCATTAGCAAGGCTTTCAAAGGGCAGATCGTCAGCCAGGCGACGGCTCTCAGGGGCTACGCGCAACCAATAACCCGAGGCGTCCGGTGCGTTCAGCAACTGGACCTTGACCTTGATATCCAGGCTCGTAAGCCTCTGCTCGAGAGAGGAGGCTTGGCGTCGATCCGAGAAACCACCGATGTATAAGCAGGTATTTTGCGCCTCGGCCGGCCTCGCCCGATCGCGCCGAGCCACAGTGTCTGCCGACTCACTCAAGAGGCGAATGTCTTGCTGCGTTCCCCGATGGAGACTCAAGGGCGTGACATCCTTGGCCCGCAATGGCGCCTCTTGCTGATGCCAGACGTAATAGAAAACATTGAGAACCAGTAAAAGTAAAAACAGCCAGCGCATAATCACCTCAAGACAAAGGACACGCCATCGCCAAACCAACAAACACCAGGTCCGGGACCAACCGAGCCTGAGGCGCAGCATCCCTGACCAGGTCGGCATCGCCTCCAGTGAGGAAGACCGTGAAATCCTCCCCCCAATAGCCTCGCGCCAACTCGAGCTGGGTCAGCACGAACCCTCTAAGCATGAGCGTACAACCACGCTCGACAGCCTCTACGGTTGTTCGACCAGGAGAGAGACGCTCCAGCGCCCGCTCAGCGGCCGCGTCGTCATAGCGTATCTTGCGGGTATGGGTTCGCAGTTGATTACGCATAAGCGGCATACCCGGGCAAATAAACCCACCCAGGTGGCCACCGTCCGGACCAATAAAATCTGCTGTCGCCGCTGTACCAAAGTCGAGTACCAAGCATGCACCTGACGCCAACTTGAACGCGCCTAGCATGGCTAGCCATCGATCCATCCCCAGGCGCTGGAAGTCGTCGTAGCCATTGCGCACTCCGCCCATTTCTTTAGCAGAGGCGGCGCAGGAAACAGCAACGCCAAATGCCGCTACCAAGGCAGCTATCAGCTTATCGGTCTCCTCAAGCGCGCGAACACTCACCAACCGACAACGCGTGAGCAATAGACCAGGCAAAGCCACCAAACTCTCGATCAGCGCGATATCCGAACCTGCGATGCCTTCCGCGCGAACAGTTGCCTCACTCAACTCAAGAACACGCCATTTGATAAAGCTATTTCCACAGTCGAGCTCAAGAATCATCACGCAACCTCAGGCTTAACTCACCACCGCTGTATATTTTCTCAACGCCACCGACATCCAAACGCAAGGCGCCCTGACGATCCACACCCAGCACAACCCCATCAATCTGATTGACGCCCGCGATAAGCGACACGGACTTCCCCTGCCAGGCGTGATGCTGCTCCCATTCGTCTTGCAACCCTGCAAAACCCGCAGCCTTGTGTTGATCTAGGTAGGCTTGTAGTTGCAAACCCAGACGCGCCACCAGGTGATTACGATCCACAGGAGAGCCAGCCTCGAGCTGCATCGAAGTCCATTGCTGATCAACCTCTACAGCCTTCTGCATATTCACATTGATACCTATACCTAGCACAACGTGACAGATATCTGCGGGATCTCCCACCAACTCCAGCAAGATGCCTGAGATTTTCTTTTGCCCAACCAGGACGTCGTTTGGCCACTTCAAAGCTGCGCCCCGCACACCCGACTCACGCAGAGCCTGCAGGACTGCCAGCCCCACCACCAGACTCAGCCCTTCCAGTTGCCGCAGACCGCCCTCAATACGCAATACAAGGCTGTAGTAAACGTTTTGCGCAAATGGGCTGACCCATTTGCGGCCTCGTCGCCCCCTACCAGCCGTCTGCTGCTCCGCCAGCACAACAAAAGGAGCCGCACTGCCCGCACCGATAAGACGTAAAGCCTCAGCATTAGTGGAATCAATGGAGTCGAAAATGTGAACGGGCCAAGCCAAGGAAGCCGCGCCCAGAGAAATCTCCTGCGCATTCAAAAACACCAATGGCGCAGCCAATCTATATCCGCGGCCCCGCACCTTATGAATGGGGAGATTCAATTCTGCCTCAAGATGCTGAAGCTGCTTCCACACGGCACTGCGACTAACGCCCAAGGCAGCGCCAAGCGCTTCTCCAGAATGGAACTGACCATCTTTCAGAAGTTTCAACAACGTCAGCATGCACATATCGCCTCAGAATGAGGCACGCATGATAGCCATGCGCAGGGTCATTGCATAGAAAGGCTGGATATCAGTCTGGATCGAGATTTTCGAGCGCCCAAAACAAAACCCCAACTGCTTTCGCAATTGGGGTTTCGGAAT
>NZ_JASBQZ010000016.1:30937-126845 GCF_029960685.1 Pseudomonas sp. AL10 | reverse complement strand
GTCGGCTGGCAGGCCGTCATCGCAGGCAAGCCAGCTCCCACAGTTTGATCGCGGGATGTCAGGTAGGTATGGCCCAGCTCGCAGGCCGTCACGGGAGCAAGTTCCCTCGCCAGAGGTTCAGCCCCGTACCGAAGTTATGTAGATACCTCTCGACCGCCTGTGAAATCTTCATTCGCCACTTTTGCTTCCAGCTTCTACCCTTGTGCAAAGCCTCCAGAGTAAGAGTGCTCATGTACAAAGACCTGAAGTTCCCCGTTCTGATCGTGCACCGTGACATCAAGGCCGACACCGTTGCCGGTGACCGGGTTCGAGGCATCGCCAGGGAGTTGGAACAGGAGGGCTTCAGTATTTTTTCTGCGGTGGACTATGCCGAAGGGCGGCTGGTGGCCTCTACCCATCACGGTCTGGCCTGCATGCTGATCGCCGCCGAAGGCGCCGGGGAAAACACCCATCTGCTGCAAAACATGGTTGAGCTGATTCGCCTGGCGCGGCTGCGGGCACCCAACCTGCCGATCTTTGCGTTGGGCGAGCAAGTCACCCTCGAAAACGCCCCTGCCGATGCCATGAGCGAGCTCAACCAACTGCGCGGCATCCTTTATCTGTTCGAAGACACCGTGCCGTTTCTGGCGCGCCAAGTCGCCCGCGCCGCACGCACCTACCTGGATGGCCTGTTACCGCCGTTCTTCAAGGTTTTGGTGCAACACACCGCCGACTCCAATTATTCTTGGCACACCCCCGGCCATGGCGGTGGCGTGGCCTATCGCAAAAGCCCGGTGGGGCAGGCATTTCATCAGTTCTTCGGCGAGAACACTCTGCGCTCGGACTTGTCGGTATCGGTGCCCGAGCTGGGCTCGCTGCTCGATCACACCGGGCCGTTGGCCGAAGCCGAGGCCCGCGCTGCGCGTAACTTTGGCGCCGACCATACGTTCTTCGTGATCAACGGCACGTCCACCGCCAACAAGATCGTCTGGCATTCCATGGTGGGGCGCGATGACCTGGTCCTGGTGGACCGCAATTGCCACAAGTCGGTGCTGCATTCGATCATCATGACCGGCGCGATCCCTCTCTACCTGTGCCCGGAGCGCAACGAGCTGGGGATCATCGGCCCCATTCCCCTGAGCGAATTCAGCCCCGAGTCGATCCGCGCCAAGATCGACGCCAGCCCCTTGACCCGTGGTCGACCACCGAAAGTGAAATTGGCGGTGGTGACCAACTCCACCTACGACGGCCTGTGCTACAACGCCGAACTGATCAAGCAGCAGTTGGGCAGCAGTGTCGAGGTGCTGCATTTTGATGAGGCCTGGTACGCCTACGCCGCCTTTCACGAGTTCTTCGCCGGGCGCTATGGCATGGGCACCTCGCGCACGCCGGACAGCCCCTTGGTGTTCACCACCCACAGTACGCATAAATTGCTTGCCGCATTCAGCCAGGCGTCGATGATCCACGTGCAGGACGGCGGCGCACGGCAACTGGACCGTGACCGCTTCAATGAAGCCTTCATGATGCACATCTCCACCTCGCCGCAATACAGCATCATCGCGTCGCTGGATGTGGCCTCGGCGATGATGGAAGGCCCGGCCGGGCGCTCGCTGCTCCAGGAAATGTTCGACGAGGCCTTAAGTTTTCGTCGCGCCCTGGCTAACTTGCGCCAGCATATCGCGGCCGAAGACTGGTGGTTTTCCATCTGGCAGCCACCCTCGGTCGCGGGCATCGACCGGGTCTCCACGGCGGATTGGCTGTTGCACCCAGGGGATGAGTGGCATGGCTTTGGCGACGTGGTCGAAGACTACGTGTTGCTGGACCCGATCAAAGTCACGCTGGTGATGCCTGGCCTCAACGCTGGCGGGGCCTTGAGCGAGTGCGGGATTCCCGCCGCAGTGGTCAGCAAGTTCCTCTGGGAACGCGGGCTGGTGGTGGAGAAGACTGGGCTGTATTCGTTCCTCGTGCTGTTTTCCATGGGCATTACCAAAGGCAAATGGAGCACCTTGCTCACCGAGCTGCTGGAGTTCAAGCGTAGCTACGATGCCAATGTCAGCCTGGCCAGTTGCTTGCCGTCGGTGTATGCCCAAGGCCCGGCGCGTTATCAAGGGCTGGGGCTGCGCGACCTTTGCGACCAGTTGCACAGCTGTTACCGTAGCAATGCCACGGCCAGGCACCTCAAGCGTATGTATACGGTATTGCCGCAAATCGCGATGAAACCCGCGGATGCCTACGACCAGTTGGTCAGGGGCGAGGTGGAGGCGGTCTCTATCGATGCCTTGGCAGGACGCATCGCCGCCGTGATGCTGGTGCCTTACCCGCCGGGCATTCCACTGATCATGCCTGGCGAACGCTTCACCGAGTCAACGCGTTCGATCATCGATTACCTGGCATTTGCCCGCACGTTCGATAGCAGCTTTCCCGGTTTTGTCGCGGATGTGCATGGGCTGCAACATGAAGATGACGGCAGTGGCCGTCGTTACACCGTCGATTGCATCAAGGGTTAAGGAAGTTTATGCAAGCTGTGATGAACCCGAAGTATCCAGGGCTCAGTGTGCGAGTCGCCGACGAAGGTTTTGACGCCTATGTGTGGGGCAACGATTTCAGCTTTGAAGTCAGCGCCTATGGGGTGCCGCAAATGGGCCAGCGCGTCGAACAATGGCCGGTGGAGCGCGTGCTGCCGTACCGCAAGTGCTATGGCATCGACCCGGAAGAATTCGCCAGTTTTCGTGATGCCGCCGACAGCTCGATCTTCATGGCGTATCTGGATGACCGCGCAGTGGGGCATATCGTGGTCAGCACCAACTGGAACGGTTTCGCCCATGTTGACGAGTTGGCCGTGGCGTTACCGGCGCGCCGACATGGCGTGGCCAAGTCGCTGTTGGACGTGGCGCAGTTCTGGGCTCGCAAGAAGAACCTGCCGGGCATGATGCTTGAGACCCAGAACAACAACCTCGGCGCCTGTCGCCTGTATGAGCGTTGTGGCTATGTAATGGGCGGCATCGATCAACTGCGTTATCGCGGGATTGACCCGCAAACCCGTGAGGTCGCGATTTTCTGGTATCGGTTGTTCAAAGCAGAAGCGGACTGATCTCTGTAGGAGCGAGCTTGCTCGCGAAGAACGTGAACGATCACACGCTCATCCTGATGTAACGCGGCGCCTGTGGGTTTTTCGCGAGCAAGCTCGCTTCTACAGGGGCTTGGTGTCGTTACCAAGCAGGCTTTCGGCTTTCTGGATGACGATCTCCAGCAGCGCATTCAATGCAGGGGAGGCCGCAGCGTCTTGCAAGGTCAGCGCATACAGGCTGACCACTATCGGTGGTGACACCGGGCACGCATCAAGCCCGGACTCGCGTGCACCCAAGGCGGTGAACGGGTCGACAATCGCCAGGCCTTCTCCGGCTTCCACCAGGCCGCGCATCATCGGGTAGGTCTGTACGCGCGTCTGCACCACAGGCATCGGCCGCAGGGCATGCAGCTTGGCGTCCAGCAAACGGCTGAGCGGATCATGGCCTTCAAGGCCGATCAACGATTGGCCGGCCAACTCCTGCAGCGCAATGTACTTTTGCTTGGGCTTGAGCCAGCCATGGGGGGCCAGCAACTGCAATTTGCCTTGGGCCAGCACCGTGCTCTGGATATGGGGGTGTTCTGGGTCATGCAGGCTCAGGCCCACGTCGGCTTCATGCAACAGCAGGCTGTTGATGATCTCGCCAACTGGCTGGCTCGACAGGTTGCACGGCATGTCCTGGAAGCGTCGACGCAGCGCGGCAATGCTCTGCGGCAACAGTTGGTTGGCCAGCGGCGGCGTGCAGAGGGCGCGCAGGGGCGGAGCATGATGGTGTTTCAAGCGGCTGGCAAGGCGTTGCAACGGCTCCAGGGCTTCATACAGAGTTGTGATTTGTGCCTGCAACTCCAGGGTTTCCCGCGTGGCCTGCAAGCGCCCGCGCACGCTGGCGAACAGCATGAAGCCCAGTTGCTGCTCAGCATCCTTGAGGGTGGCGTCTACGTCGCCCACGGGGAGTTGCAACCACTCGGCGGCGGTGCCGAGGTGGCCGGTCTGCAAGATGGCCTGAATCACTTCGATATGACGTAAACGCATGGCCGGAGTCTATGTGCAGTGCGCAGGGGTTTCAATGGCGCAGGCGTTCGTGCGCAAAAAAGACTGCCGGGGTCGTCCCGGCCTATGGCGCTCAGCCAGGACCCCATTAGAATGGCGGGTCTGATCAGCAACGACCCCTGCCGGTTTCCCGGTACTTAAAATAAAAAACAGGTCTGGTCTCATATGCCTCTACCCTCGAGGTTCTTCGGGGTAACGGCCAAGCAACTCGTGGTCCTGGTGACCGTGGGAGGCCTGGCGGCTTACTTCTTCAATCATCAGGATGAACCGACGCCGGACAATCTTGCACTGGAAGCCTTTATTCGCTCCCAGCAACAGGTGGGCGAGCAGGTGGGCGCAGTAGTGGGGATTACCCTGGTCAGGGAGGTCGAGGCTTACCCCGCGTACAACGCGCCGGGTTACAAGCGCTCGATGTATACGGTGCAAGGGGAGCGCGGCCAGTTGCTGGTGACGCTCAAGCAAGACGAGCAGGGCATAGAGGTAACGCAGATCCGCCGCCCATGAGCGTTCCCAGCCCAGTCGCCAGGACTGAGCAGGTGAACAAGGCAAGCGCTTACGATGCCAGAGTGGTTGCGGACTCGCGCACGAGAATAATGCCCGACTGGATCAGTTTGAATTCATCACCTTCCAGCTTTTCTACACGGTCGCCAATGGCCAGCTTGTAGGTCGTGGTGGGCGTCGATCCCGCCAGGTCGCCTTGCGCCGGGTTGGATTCCTGGAACTCATGCACCGAATACACGCGGCCTTCCGCGTCTCTGGCATGAAACTGTCCAACAAGTACTGCAGCCATCTGTTTAGAACCTCTGGAGATAAACACTCGATTTGCGGTTCTGTAGACCGTCAGGGAGCGGGGTAGTTTACCTATAAGAAAAAAATACTATTCGCTGATATTTTCAGACGCTTCCTACGCAAGTGCTGGCAAGGAAAACGTCGAGGGAATCCGCATAACCCTCTGGTGAACGCGTTGCGAAGCCTCTATAACTACAAGCTCCTTTATTCAGAAGTCGGGAAACCTCAATGAGCAAGGTCTACACGATTGCCGTCCTGGTGGGCAGCTTGAGAAAAGAGTCAATCAACCGCAAGGTCGCGCTGGCCCTGGCCGAACTGGCCCCTGCCAATCTCAAGTTGAACATTGTTGAAATCGGCGACTTGCCGCTCTACAACGAGGACATCGACGGTGCAACGCCGCCAGCAGCCTACAGTACTTTCCGCAAACAAGTGAGTTCATCCGACGCGGTGCTGTTCGTCACCCCCGAATACAACCGCTCCGTGCCAGCCGCCTTGAAAAATGCCATCGACGTGGGCTCGCGCCCTTACGGGCAAAGCGCCTGGAGCGGCAAGCCGGGGGCGATCATCAGCGTCTCGCCGGGTGCCATCGGCGGCTTTGGCGCCAACCACCATCTGCGCCAGTCCCTGGTGTTCCTGGATGTGTGGTGCATGCAGCAGCCGGAAGCCTACCTGGGCGGGGCGGGCAGTGTGTTCGATGAGGCGGGGAAGGTGTCGGACAAGACCAAGCCGTTCCTGCAGGCGTTCATCGATGCCTATGGCAAGTGGGTAGAAAAACAGAAAGGCTGAAATTAGCCCGGCAGCTGTAGGAGCGAGCTTGCTCGCGAAAAACTCGAGGACAACGCGTTCATTCAGGATGTCAGCGTTGTCGTTACGATCCTCGCGAGCAAGCTCGCTCCTACAGTAGGGGGTTATCGAAGCCAGTTGGTGCGTGCCAGCTCTATGACCTCATCGCCACGCCCGCTCATCACCGCCTTGAGCATATACAGGCTGAACCCCTTGGCCTGTTCCAGCTTGATGCTCGGCGGCATCACCAGTTCCTGAGTGGCGGTCACCACATCCACCAACACCGGTCCATCATGGGCCAGCGCACGGCGCAGGGCCGGCTCCAGGTCTTCGGATTGCTCCACCCGAATGCCCAAGATCCCCATGGCATTGGACATGGCCGCGAAGTCCGGGTTTTTCAGCTCGGTGCCAGTGTCCAGGTAACCCGCCGCCTTCATCTCCATGGCAACAAAGCCCAGGGACGAATTGTTGAACACCACCAGTTTGACCGGCAATTGCAGCTGCGCCAGGGAAATGAAATCTCCCATCAGCATGGTGAAACCACCGTCCCCAGACATCGAGATCACCTGCCGCCCAGGGAATGCCGCCTGCGCACCGATAGCCTGAGGCATGGCATTGGCCATCGAGCCATGGTTGAACGAGCCGATCAGCCGACGCTTGCCGTTCATCTTCAGATAACGCGCCGCCCACACGGTGGGTGAGCCGACATCGGCGGTAAAGATCGCATCATCATCGGCCAGCTCGCTGAGCAAGCGCGCCACGTACTGGGGATGTATCGGCCTACCAGCCTTGGACGGTTGCGCCAGGTCATCCAGGCCTTGGCGGGCTTTTTCGTAGTGCTTCAGGGAGGTGTCGAGGAAGCTGCGATCGGTCTTGCGGGTCAAGCGTGGCAGCAGCGCGGCGATGGTTTCACTGACGTCGGCGGCGATGCCCAGGTCCAAGGTCGCACGGCGCCCCAGGGCTTGTGGGTTGCGGTCCACCTGGATGATCTTGGCGTCGGTCGGGTAGAACTGGCGATAGGGGAAGTCGGTGCCGAGCATGATCAAGGTGTCGCAATCGAGCATGGCGTGGTAACCGGAGCTGAAACCGATCAGGCCGGTCATGCCCACGTCGAACGGGTTATCCCACTCCACGTGCTCCTTGCCCCGCAGTGCATGCACCACCGGCGCGCCGAGGGCGTCGGCCAATGCCACCACCTGATCGTGGGCACCGGCACAGCCGCTGCCACACAGCAGGGTAACTTTCTCGCTGCTCTGGAGCATGTCGGTGAGGCGCTGCAAGTCCTGCTCGACCGGCACGGTGCGCGGTGCGTGCAAGGCCGGCCACGGCTTGAGCTTATCTTCCACCTCCAACAGCGACACATCCCCCGGAATCACCACCACCGCCACGCCTCGGTTGAGGATCGCCGAACGCATGGCACGGTGCAGCACCTGAGGCATCTGCGCGGGGTTGCTCACCAGCTCGATAAAGTGGCTGCACTCCTTGAACAGTTCCTGGGGATGGGTTTCCTGAAAGTAATTCAGGCCCACCTCCGAGGACGGAATTTGCGCGGCAATCGCCAGCACCGGCACATGGTTGCGATGGCAGTCGAACAACCCATTGATCAAATGCAGGTTACCCGGCCCGCAACTGCCGGCGCACACCGTCAACTCGCCGGTGGCCGCCGCTTCGGCACCGGCAGCAAAGGCGGCAACCTCTTCGTGGCGCACATGCATCCACTCGATGCTGTCCATGCTGCGCAGGGCGTCGGTCAGGCCATTGAGGCTGTCGCCGGTCAGCCCCCAGATACGCTTGATACCCGCTTGTTCCAGGGTGGTCGCCAACTGCTGCGCCAAGTTGATTTTCGCCATGAGGAACTCCAATCGTCAGTGAGGTTGAAAAACTGCTGATCAGTAGGGGACAGTTCAATCACGGCGAATGCTCCGCCTTTAATGTGAAGATTGCGTCATGCTTGCGCGATATTGCCGCGTACGCCGCGCGATAAACCACTGGTCACAGGCCAATGCCAGCCAGGGCGCAACGTTGGGGTTAGGCAGACGGCCGCGGCTCAGACGGCGCATTTGGTCGCGCACCACGGCGAGGGTGGCGAGGGCGGCCAGGGGTTTGCGCTTCCATTCCATGGGCCGCAGTTGTGGGTTGAGGTCGCGACCTTCACGCCACTGTTTGATCAGTTGCGGCTCCAGGGTCAGGGCGGTGGCGATGCCGGCCATGGCGATGCCGCTGTCCAATACTTGCTGGACCACCGGCAAGCGGCGAATACCTCCGGTCACCATCAGTGGCATGGTGGCGATGCGCGCCATTTGTGTGGCGAAATCCAAAAAGTAGGCTTCACGGGCCAAGGTGCGACCGTCCCGCGCCTCACCTTGCATGGCCGGCGCTTCATAGCTGCCGCCGGACAACTCAAGCAAATCGATCGGCAGTGTATTGAGCATCTCCACTACTGCGCGCGCATCGGTCTCATCGAAGCCGCCGCGCTGGAAGTCTGCGGAATTGAGCTTCACCGACACACAAAATGAAGGGCTGACATTGGCCCGCACGGCACGGATGACTTCCAGCAGCAGGCGTGCGCGGTTTTCCAGGGAGCCGCCCCAACGGTCGGTGCGATGGTTGCTCAAGGGCGAGAGAAATTGGCTCAACAAATAGCCATGGGCGCCGTGGATCTGTACGCCGGTGAACCCGGCTTGCTCGGCCAGGCGGGCGCTGGTGGCGAAGCGCTTGATGACGTCCTGGATGTCGTCTTCGGTCATGGCCTTGGGTTTGGCGAACATCTTGGAAAAACTGCCCACATCCAGCGCAATAGCCGAGGGTGCCAACGCTTGTTGACCGAGGTTGGCCATGGTCTGACGGCCCGGATGGCTGAGCTGTACCCAGAAGTGCACACCCTTGGCTCGGGCTACGTCGGCCCATTCACGAAAACTGGCCAGGTGTTGTTCGTTTTCCAGCGCGACACCGCCAGGGCCGGTCATGGCGCGGCGGTCGATCATCACGTTACCGGTCAGCAGCAGGCCGGGCTCACCGTCGGCCCAGGTCTTGTACAGCTGCTTGAGTGCTTGGGACGGCGCCTGATGCAGGTCCGCCATGTTCTCTTCCATCGCGGCCTTGGCGATGCGGTTGGCAATGACTTGGCCGTTGGGCAGTTGCAGCGATTCGAACGGTGACATGGGTTAACTCCTGAGCAGGGGAGGTCTCAGGCTAAGCTTAAAGTTAACTTTAATGTCAAGCGGGAGTCGATCACACAGGATTGACGGGCGATGGAGCTGTAGGAGCGAGGGGGACGCCTAGTTCTTGCTCGCGAAAAACTCGAGGACAACGCGTTCATTCAGGATGTCAGCGTTATCGTTCAGGTTTTTCGCGAGCAAGCTCGCTCCTACAGGGACAGGGGCTTAGCGGCGGCGGAACAGCGGCAAAGGTTCATCGGTGGCCGCTTGATAGGTCACCGAGAAATCCTTGAGGCTTTCCAGCGCTTCGTACGGGTCTTTGTCCGCGCGCAAGGCGAAGGCATCGAACCCGCAGCGGTGCAGGTAGAACAATTGGTCGCGCAGCACGTCGCCAATGGCACGCAGTTCACCCTTGTAACCATAACGGTCACGCAGCAGGCGTGCGTTGGAGTAGTTGCGCCCGTCGGTGAAGGCGGGGAAGTTCAGGGCGATGACCTGAAAGTGCTGCACATCATCACCGATTTCTTCGGCTTCTTCATCGGCGTCCAGCCAAACACCCAAACCGCCGTCGCGGGCCTTGAGCGCGTGGCCGTGCTCGCGCCACAGTGCCAGCGGCACGATCAGGTCGTCGCAGTTGGAGATGCCGTCGAAGCTCGCGTCCTTGGGCAGCAGGTGCCAGGTTTCGTCGACGACTGCGTTGTTCTTAATGATTCGCTGCATAGACACGCTCCTTGAACAGGTCGATGCCGATGCGCTGGTAGGTGTCGATGAAGCGCTCATCTTCGGTACGCTGTTCGATGTACACGTCGATCAGCTTGCCGATCACCTCCGGCATGGCTTCCTGGGCGAAGGATGGGCCGAGGATCTTGCCCAGGCTCGCATCGCGGCTGGCGCTGCCACCCAGGGACACTTGGTAGAATTCTTCGCCTTTCTTGTCCACGCCCAGGATGCCGATGTGGCCGACGTGGTGGTGACCACAGGCGTTCATGCAACCGGAGATGTTCAGGTCCAGTTCGCCGATGTCGAACAGGTAGTCCAGGTCGTCGAAACGGCGCTGGATCGACTCGGCAATCGGGATCGACTTGGCGTTGGCCAGGGAGCAGAAGTCGCCGCCCGGGCAGCAGATAATGTCGGTCAGCAGGCCGATGTTCGGCGTGGCAAAGCCGCCTTCGCGCAACTCGCCCCACAGGGTGAACAATTGGCTCTGTTCAACGTCCGCAAGAATGATGTTCTGCTCGTGGGAGGTGCGCAACTGGCCGAAGCTGTAGCGCTCGGCCAGGTCGGCGACCGCGTCCAGTTGCTTGTCGGTGATGTCGCCTGGCGCTACGCCGGTAGGCTTGAGCGACAAGGTCACGGCCACATAGCCGGGCTTCTTGTGCGCCAGGGTGTTGCGCGTGCGCCAGCGGGCGAAGCCTGGGTGTTGCTGGTCGAGTGCGGCCAGCTCGGCGTCCTGATTGCTCAGGGCCTTGTACTCAGGGTCGACGAAGTGCTTGGCGACGCGGTGTACTTCGGCTTCGGTCAGGGTGGTCTGGCCGCCGCGCAGGTGTTCCATTTCGGCATCGACTTTCTGGGCAAACACCTCAGGAGTGAGCGCCTTGACCAGGATCTTGATCCGGGCCTTGTACTTGTTGTCGCGACGGCCGTAGCGGTTGTAGACCCGCAGGATGGCGTCGAGGTAGCTCAGCAGGTCCTGCCAGGGCAGGAACTCGTTGATAAAGGCGCCGACCACCGGGGTACGGCCCAGGCCACCGCCGACCAATACGCGAAAGCCCAGCTCACCGGCGGCGTTGTACACCGGCTCAAGGCCAATGTCGTGCACTTCGATGGCCGCACGGTCGGAAGTCGAGCCATTGATGGCGATCTTGAACTTGCGCGGCAGGTAGGCGAATTCAGGGTGGAAGGTGGTCCACTGACGCACGATTTCACACCACGGCCGTGGGTCGATCAACTCGTCGGCAGCGACGCCGGCAAATTGGTCGGTGGTCACGTTGCGCAGGCAGTTACCGCTGGTCTGAATGGCGTGCATCTGCACAGTCGCCAGTTCAGCCAGGATATCCGGCACATCTTCCAGGGCCGGCCAGTTGAACTGTACGTTCTGGCGGGTGCTGATGTGGGCATAGCCTTTGTCGAAGTCGCGGGCGATCTTGGCCATCATCCGCGTCTGGCGCGACGTCAGTTGGCCATAGGGTACGGCCACCCTCAACATCGGCGCAAAGCGCTGAACGTAAAGGCCATTTTGCAGGCGCAGAGGGCGGAACTCTTCTTCGCTCAGTTCACCTGCTAAGTAGCGTCGGGTCTGATCACGGAACTGCTTGACGCGGTCCTCGATGATGCGCTGATCGTATTCGTCGTATACGTACATATAGGTCCTGTTCTCGGCAAATCTGCGCGCACGGCCGCGCACTCCCAACGGAGCCGGCGCACGATACCAGTTTGCGTATATGCGCAAAAGTGATGTTTGGGTATATGTAAATAACCAAACTGACTAATGAGAACCGTTATCGCCATACCCACATTTGTCATGGGGACAAGTGTGGTCTTTACTGTGATCGAGTCTGAGTGCAGTCACCTATAAAACCGACAAGAGGCGATGCGATGAGCAATTCCACCAAAGCCCGTAAACCCGACAGTACCGTGGACGCCTGGGCCATTTTATTTTTGATCATCCTGGTGGTGGGAACCGCCGTGTTCTGGGTTAGCCACCAGTAAAGCAGCAGGTTGATTGAGCCTCGATTGAATATCTAATTGCCACTATCATGGCGCTCTATATTCAAGGTTCAGGCAACCATGTTGAAGGTTCTGATGGCGTGTGTGTGGTTGCTGGGGTCGGCGTACGGGGCAATCGCCCAGGCTGCGTCGGTGGTGTTTCTCAACCCTGGCCGGTCTTCGGAAACCTTCTGGGTCAGTTACGCGCAATTCATGCAGGCCGGTGCCAAGGACCTCGGCCTGGATTTGCGCGTGCGCTATTCCGAGCGCGACAACCAAACCACCCTGGCCCATGCGCGGGAGGCACTGCTGGGCACTGAACGGCCCAATTACCTGGTGCTGGTCAATGAACAGTACGTCGCCCCGCAGATCATGCGCATGGCCCAAGGCAGCGGAGTGAAGTTACTGATCGTCAGCAACGCGCTGACGCCCGACCAGGTGCAGCTACTGGACGCCTACAACGATACCGGCTTGATCGGCACGATGGTTGCCGACGACGAGCAGGCGGGCTACCTGATGCTCACCGACTTGATGCGCCAGCACGGCCCGGTCGCTCCGGGCACCACACTTGACCTGCTGGCGTTTTCCGGCGCCAAGACCACGCCGGTCGCGCAACTGCGGGTACAGGGTATGCAGCGTGCCCTGGCCGAGCATCCCGAAGTGCGCCTGCGCCAGTTGGTGTACGGTGAGTGGAGCCGCCAGCGCGCATTCGAGCAGGCCAGCCAACTGTTCAAGCGCTACCCGCAGACCGCGCTGGTCTGGTCGGCCAACGATGAAATGGCGCTGGGTGCCATGCAGGCCCTGCAAGACACTGGCCGCGTCCCCGGCAAAGACGTGTTGTTCAGTGCGGCCAACAGCTCACCTCAGATCCTCGCGGCACGCCTTGATGGGCGCCTGAGTACCCTGGTGGCGGGACATTTCACCCTGGGTGGCTGGGCAATGGTGTTGATCCATGATGAGGCCAAGGGCGTGGATATCGGCGCCCGTGGCGGTCGCAACCGCCAGCAGGCGTTGTTCCAGTTGATCGACGCCGCCCAGGCACGCCGGCTATCGGGCCCCCTGCCATCGGTGGATTTTCGCGCGTTGTCAGCGGTGGGCAAGCCCGCGTCCTACCGTTACCCATTCAGCCTGCAACTGTTGCTGCGTTAAACCCCGGCCAGGTGCAGCACCAGCTTGACGATGCCAAACAGGGTCAAGGCAAACACCGCGGTGAACAGGATACCCAGCAGCACAAAGTGGCTGGGCTTGCCGTGGGTAAAGTCGCGGGCGCGGTTCTTGCCACTCTGTACACCAAAAGCCGCTGCCATGACGCTGTGCACCATCTGCCAGAAGGTGGGTGGTTTGTTGTCAGTAGGCTCGTCCATACAGCCCTCGTCTGCAAGGTGGTCCTAGAGAGCATAGACAACCCGACGGCGTCTGCTCATGTCACAGTACCTCCAGCCCAAGAAACAGCTCCTGGTCCAGCGGCGGCCTGATTTCGGCTTTTTCCAGGTTCACCACCGCGCGGTTGTCGGAGCGCGCCTGTTCGATCAGTTCTCTGCGGGTGAAGCGGCGCTCGGCGATGGTTTTCAGATGGCCGAATGCCGGTGTGGAGGGCGGGGTATCCGCGGCGGGGTAGTGGAAGTGGGCGTACCACAACACCGTTTCTTCGCCCCGTTGGCCCGCGTTGATCCGGTTTTTGTCGCGGATTGCATACTCCGTCAAAAAGTCACCGGCCTTCAAACTGACACGGCTGCGTACCAGGTTGATATCGACAAAGCCATGACGCCATAGGTAGGCGACATTGGCGGCTTTGGGGCGCTGCTGTTTATACCCTTCGGCGCACACTGTGCGGGCTTGCTGCGTGGCGGCGTTCGCCTCAGCCAGATAGGCATTGCGCAGTGCCATACCCTCGTCATTGGCCTTGTGATCACGCGTGAGTTCCTCTGCAAGGGCTTGGAACTTTGCTGCATGCTGGCTCAGCATCACATCCCACTCGTGCGGGTCGAGTACGTCGCGTCGGCTGGGATCCTCAAGCTTGCGCTGTTGGAAGCGAATGCTTGCATCGATACCCGTGCGTTCGTCCCTGACGGTTTGTCCCTGCGCCTTGATCATTCTCAGCGTGCGTACCGCAGGCACAGTAGGCTGGGGCGGTCGCGCAGGTTCCACGATGTTCCACACACCTTCATTGGCGTGTTCGTGATAAGTGGCGACGGTTTGCCCGGTGAGGGGGTTCTTGATGTCAACGAAACTGCCTTCGACACCAGGCTCGCTCGGGCGCAGGTCACCCACAAGCGTCTCTTGGTTACGGGTTCTGATGACTCTGCGGCTGGCCGGTCTCTGCCGGGCGGCGCGATTGGCGGGGCGCCTGGGGACAAAGCCCTCTTCAGACAGGATCAACTCGGCCAGTTGCGCCTCCAACGCAGTGCGGGCCAGGCTGAACTGCTCCAGGAACGAGGCTCTATATTCTTCTCGCACAAGTTCGGAACCCATTTCAGATAACGAATTAACGGCGTTTTCCAGGCGACCGTACTGCTGGAGTGCATCCCTGAGTACATCCATTTGTTCAGCCGGTGAGTAACCGCTGGTGGCGAGCACTTCGGTATGAGTGAGTATGGAAGCGCTCGCTCGCCGATCGGTGAGCACTTCAAGGAAAGGGTGCTCCTTCGGGCTATCGGTGTCGCGGGCGCGGTCGATGATCAACTCAACAAACGCCAACAACAGATGCTGCTCTATAACACGCGCAGAAATCGTGTTTTTGGAGGTGATTTTGCTTGAGAGCTTAGTCCTCATTGTCGGGCTGGTCTGTCGCAAAATGGCTTCCGTTTTTTCTGCAATCTTGGCCATTTCCTTGAGCAGTTTCAGCCGCTGTGTTGCACCGCTGATGAACTGCTCATAGGCGTCCGTGACGTGGTTGGGCAGTTCTGCGTCGACCCGTAGCAGTAGCTCGGCAAGACTTTCGCCGCGCCCGGTTTGCAGCGTGTTTTGGATTTTCTGATGCAGTGTTGAATAGGAAAATAGTAAGTGATCGTAAATATTTTCGGTCGCGACATCTTGTACCTGTTTGTATTGAACCTGTGTTCTGTCCAGCTCCAGCAGTTCTCGGGCCATTGCCAGAGAGCTTTCCTGCGTCGAAAAATACACTTGTGTGTTTTCATGGTAGTTGTCGACGGCGATGTTCCAATCGGTTGCGGCACGTGCTGCCGAGCGTTGCCTTTGCTCATGGCGCTCAACGATTCTGGGGCGCAGGGCGGCAAGTAATGCAGGGCTGTCGAGCCTTTCCCAGTCAGCTCGCAAGGCTTGTTTGTGTTCGATGAGTTGGGTCCTGGCGCGACTTACGGCATCTTTGAGCTGTTGCGCCTGAGGCGTCAATGCACTTGCATCAATGCTCAGGGCTTCCAATCCTGAACTCAGTTGCTCCAATTTTTCCCTGCGTTTTTTTTGCCACTCGCTTAGCCGTTCCCTGGGCATGCCCCCCTCCAGCCTGGCATGCCGGTCCAGGCGCCAATGCCCCTGACCGTCGCTGATCAACCTGAAACCCGGACGCTGCGGGTGCTGCGGATGTACCAGATAGACCTCGCCAAACCCCGGCACAATGCTTACCTGGAACAGCAAGCCGCCGACGCTGGCATGCCAGGTCCCGTCGATGCGGTAAAGCCCCTTCAGCGCACCGGCTGGCTGCGGCGCGGGTAAGGTTTCGGGCCAGGGCACATGCACTTGAACCAGCGCCTTGAGCAACTGTGCGCTGGCCATGGGGCTGGCAAGCGAGCGGCTGAAGTCAAGGGCGGTATGGCCCGTGGCCGGAGGCTCTCCGGGGAGTGCGACCGGGCCATTGCGTACCGGCACGGTACTCTGCGTTCGTGGCAGGCCGGCAGGGCGCCGCCAGGTTTCCAGGTGCAGGGCGTGGTCCTGCGCAGTAGGCTCCCGGAGCGGTTGCGCCGAGGGCGAGGCGGCGTGCAGCAGTATCATTGCGGTATTGAGCAACAGATCAATCAACGCCAGCTCGCGGGTGGTCGAATCATCGCTGTCCAGGCCTGCCAGGTCTTGCGCAAGGCTGCTGACCAGTACCATGAACCACCCCACCAGCATCGCCGGGCCCCGTACCAGTGGCAGTAACAGGGTGTTGAACAGTAACCAGGCGCCTTGCATCACAATGGCCCAGCGGCTTTCGCGGTTGGACACCGACTCGCGGTCGGCCAGGTCCACGAGCGCCCGTGCCGTGCTGCCGAACAGGTGGTTGAGCAACTGACCGTTGATCTGCGACTGCATCCATTCATCGGCACCTTCATCGACGGCCAGGGTGGCGGGCTCGGGTTTTTCAGGCACGCTGAACTCATCTCCCGGCAGGAAGCGAATGAGGTGAGGTTCGCGAATACCGCCGTGGTCGTAGATCGGGCGGGCCGTGTCGCTCAGCCAGATCAGCACGCTGTCTTGCAACGCGCCGGGGCTGGCGAGGGCATCGAGCAGCGCCTGGCGGGTGGGGAACTCATGCAGCGTATCGGCGTACAGCGGTTGATAGAGCAGGTGCGGGCCGATACGGGTATCACGCGGTTCGATGATAAACGTATTGCAGACTTCATCAGGTGTGGCGCCGGCCTTGCGGCACAGCGCCAGTGGGCGCAGGACGATCTCCTGGCCGTCGACGTAGCGATCCAGCGGGGTTTCACCCATCAACGCCTTCACATAGCGATAGCCCGCGATGCTGACGCCATGCTGCCGGCGCATCTTGTATTCAAGCGCCTGCATTGGCAGCTTGACCTTCAGCTCCCGGGTAAACAGTGCTTCGCGTCGTCGCGCATCGGCGGTGTCGGATAGCAGCGTGTCCTTGATTTTCTGCGGATAGGCCGTGCCAATATCTACGCGTTGGATCAGTCCTGTGGTGCCCAGCAAGTAGTCTTCTGTGAGCCAGACCGGCAAAGCCTGGGCGCCTTTGGCCAGGATTTTCAACGTGCCACTGGGTTTGCCGGACAGGTTCTTTACCGCCAGCTCGGTCAGCGACAGGCGCACATGTTCGACAATACCTGCACCGCCCGGGTAGCCGGCACTGACGATGAAGTCGAGCACGACCTCGTCGGGATCGCAGTCGCCGTGATCGGTTTGCATCTGTTTGCGCAAGGTGGTGCGGCTGAAGCTGTAGAGGTCCTCGATCCCTTGGTTGAACGATTGCCCCTGGTTCTGCTGCAGCACCTGAGCCATGTCCTGCAGGTGGCGGTGGTAGGCAAAGCGGTCTGCGCTATCAGCCTGGCTGAGCCAGTCCGGCAATCGGTCGCTGACATTTTGCAACGTCGGGGCGGCGGGGACGCGCACCTGGGTAAAGAAAACTGCCGGGTCAGTGAGGGTTTCCAGACGCCTGCCCAGGGCGGTTTCCTCTTGCCCCTGGAACGTCAGCGTCGCGAGGTCTTCCAGGTGTTGGTTGAGAATCAAGCCGGCTTGTTGTTCGAAGACGTTGCCGTTCGGTTCGTTGCGCCGCCAGGTCAGGCTATCGAACGCAAAGCGCTCGCGCATCCTCGTCGCCCAGGCTTCGCCGAAGGCGTCGATCGAGTCGAAGGCTTCGATGGTCCCGGCCAGGCTGTACAGCAGCACCTGTTTATCGCGCATCAGCAGCAGGTCGGGTGTCAGCAGGAGCGCTTCCTTGCCGGCGCTATGAAAGGTGTTTTCGATGAAGAAGACATAGGTGGCGGGGGTAGAACGGGGCAGGCGCTCCTGCAATACCGGCCAGGCGGCGACAACCGCCAGCATGTCGCGTTGGGTTTGATTCAAGGTGGATTGGCGCGCTGCTGCCGCAGTCATTTGGCCGTTGAGAAACTCGGCCAACCATTGCCAGCGGCTGCTGTCATGGCTGTCGGTTTCACTCCAATAGTCCGCCAGGTCATGCTGCCAGTGCAGGGACAGCGACTCGGGCAGGTCATCGAGGATGCGTGCGATGACCTGCATGTCGATCAGTGCCGGCGCCTGTGGCTTGAGGATCTTGGGGGCTTGCTGGGTCAGGTAGTAAGGCAGTTCGCGTTGTGGGTGCAGGTCCAGCGGTTGCGGGTTCAATGCATGGGCTATCGCCACTTCCATCAACGAGGGGTAGGTGTAGTGCCCCTCAGGGTGAGGGGTGGCCAGCTTGACCGCGCGCAGGTCCAGTTGCAGCGTGGGGTAGTGTTCCAGAATGCGCCTGCGCAGGGCATTGAACACCACCGAATACAAGGCCGGGCGCGTGGCGAAGCGGGCATGGACCGCTTGGGCGGGCAGTTGCTCAAGGGCTGTGAAGGGCGAGGGGGTTGGGTTGGGCATGCAAAGTCCTTTGTCTGTATTGATTCAAGGGGGCGGCTCTATGGGCCGACCAGCGATAGCAAATCCAATTCCGTCACGTTGCGGACGGTATAGGGATACCGCCGCTACTGCGTGGCCCCGCGCGCGCGACATATGCACCTCTTGAGGTGACGGCCCGCGTGATGTGCTGACACTCCATTTCAAAGGAGTGACACGATGGCTGATGCAACCCAACCTTCTTCGCCTGCTGCGACGCAGAGCCTGCATGGCGATTTCCTCGAACACGCCAGCCCTCGGTGGCTGATCGACGCCCTGCCTGCGCGCAGGCAAGCGCTCAAGGACGCCTCCACATCGCCGCCCACCTGGCTTGAGAAAGCCTCACCTGCGCAACGCGAGGCGGTGGCGGCCAGCTTTCTGGAAAGCTTCAGTGCACAGACGCAGTTGGACAAAACCATGGCCAGCTTCCAGGACGTCAACGACTTCGCCAGGCCCTTGTTGCTCAAGGCACTGAAGGATCAGTACCAAGTAGAGGTCGACGTCGATAAAACCTTGCTATGCCTGCGCCGGCCGCTGGCGATTGGGGTTCTCCAGACAGAAATCTCGGACTTCCAGTTCCTGAAACTGTCGATGCTGGATGCGGCCTTGCACAATTTCGAGGCCGATGAGTGCAAGGAAGGGGCTTACCACAAGACTTCGGGGTTCGTGGAAGCAACCGACACCCCCGGCACCTACCATTCAGTCACGGTCAACCTTAAAGTCAGCCAGTTCCTGAGCCTGTGCCGGAGCCTGGATATCGGCGTCAAGTACCAAGCTTATCTGCAGACGTTTTTTTACCCTGAGGAGGGGCAGGCGCAAGCGACCTTGCGCGAGCATTTTATCGCCAGCCAGAAGGCTGCATTGAAGGCCGCCGCCGAGCAGGCCGTGTTGACCGGGGATATCCTGCCCGCCGACCAGCGCATGATCCTGTCGGTGATCGAGGGTGAAATTCATCCGTGGATGGGCAACAAACAAGTGTGGTTCAGGACCCTGGGCCTGATGAAGCTCAGAATGACCGGCTGCATGGTGTTTTTGATCTGTAAAAAATACACCTACCCCAATGAGCTTATCATCTACATTCCCCAGGACCCGGTGCACCCGCTCAAGCGCTACACTTGGGCGCAGATGGAAGCGCAATTCAAGCGTCTGTTCACCGAGCGCGATGCGGCTAAACCTGCTGATGCGACACCGACGCCGTACCAGGCGTTTTTCAGCCGGTTCGTACCCTATGAAAAAAGAGCGTATTACTTCAGTCAGTTCACCCAGAAAGCCGCCGATTCGCCCACTGACATCTGGCGCTCGCCCTGGAAAAAACTCCTGGACTTCACCACCCCGCACTTCATCACCGGCATCAAGGAGTTGCCGCCCGAGAAGCCAGCCAAACTGGAACCCAACAACGACCCGTATCTTTCACCTTCCACACGTACCCGGGCCGGCAAGGGCATCTGGGCGGCGAACATCGACCCCTGGAAGTACTTTTATGAGCAACATCGCGAGCAGTTGATCACCGACGCCCGCGCCCACGCAGTGCCTGCTGCCGATGTGGATGCCAAGGCGCGTGAGGCCAAGCTTGCGCACCTGCTGGAGATCGGCATGCTCGGGCTGAACATGGCCTCGATGTTCGTGCCGGTGCTGGGCGAGGTAATGATGACTGTGATGGCTGGACAGTTGCTGTATGAGACGCTGGAAGGCGCGGTTGAATGGGGCGAAGGTGACCTGCAAGCGGCCAAGGCACACCTGATCGACGTCGCCGAGAACCTTGCGCAGATCGCGGTGATGGCCGGCGTGGGCGCAGGAGTCAGCCGCTGGCGGGCGGCCAAGGCGCAGCCTGTGATCGAAGCATTGAATGAAGTGAAGCTGCCCGATGGTCGAACCCGGCTGTGGAGGGCCAGCCTGGAGCGCTATGCCAGCCCGGTGACGCTTGAGCCCACGCTGAGCCCCAATGACCTGGGCCAGTATACGAAAGAGGGCAAGACTTATATCCGCCTGGGCGCCCAGGCTTACGAGCAGTCATTCGACACGTCGTTGCAACAATGGCGGATCAAGCACCCAACCGATCCCCAGGCTTACCAGCCGCTCCTTGAGCACAACGGCCACGGTGCCTGGCAGCACACCTTGGAGCGGCCGCTGGAGTGGGACCGCCTGACGCTGTTGCGGCGAATAGGGCATGCAACCGAGGCTTTCACCGACCAGGCGTTGCTCACGTTGGCCGATGTCAGCGGCGTCAGCGACAACACCCTGCGCAAGATGCACGTTGAGCGTACGCCCGCGCCTCCTGAGCTGCTGGAGGCAATGCGTTTGTTCAACACGGACACCGCCGCCGCCGCGGTGATCGAACAACTGGAAGGCGCCAAACCCATTGATGAGTTGTACCTGTATGCGTTGCCGCTGATTGTGGAAATGCCTCGCTGGCCACAAGGGCGGGCGCTGGAAATCATCGACGGCCCAGCACTGACGGCTAAACCGGTCAGGTACGGCGTGGGGCGTTCGCGTACAGGTGCGACCATCAAGGTCAGCCGCCAGCATATCCTGGGCGGCGAGCTACCCGAGCGTATTCTGGAGGCCCTGGATGAGTCCGAACGTGTGCAATTGCTTGGCGCCGAGGCTGCGCGGGTTCGCGAGGCGCGCAAGCATGAGTTCAACAAGCAGCTTGCCGACCACGCGCGCCAACGCAAGCCCGCGATTTTCGACAGTATCTATGCCGGTACCGAAGCGGTGGACCCGCGTGTCCGCCGGCTGCAGCGCAACTGCCCGGGGCTCAGTGACTCGGCGGCGCAAGCTGTGCTCGAGCACGCCAATGCCGACGAGCTGGCATCCTTCGAGACCGCACCGCGTGTGCCCTTGAACATGTTGGAGGAGGCCCGCTGGTATGCCCGCCAAGGGCGCCTGGTACGTGCCTATGCCGGGCTGCGCCGTGAGGCCATCGCCACGGCGGACAGTCGCCGGCTGGCGCTCAATACCCTTGAGACGTTGCCGGGCTGGCCGTCGACGTTACGCCTGGAGGTACGTGACGGCCGTATCGACGGCGCATTGCTCGACAGTATCGGCCCGCAGGCGGCGAGCGCAAAAAAGTACCTGGTCAAGCAAGGCCCCGGTTACCAGGCGTTCGATGAACGCGGTGAGGCCCTCAATAGTCTGCCCAGGAATGGCGATAACTTTTTCGCTTCGTTGATGCATGCGCTCCCCGATGATGCGCGCCAGAGCTTGGGGGTGCCGCAGGTAAGCCAGCAGGCGGCGCTGCAGGCGAAAATCATCGCGCAGGCCGACAAGCATCGTCTACAAGCGGGCGTGTGGCTGGAGCCCAAGACGCAGTGGTTCAAGGCGCCTGCGCGGGTCAATGGCGTACTCAAGGGGTATTACGCCAGTGGGCGCATGCCTGACCCGCGCCAGGCGATTATCCGCGAGGTGCGCAAGATCTACCCTGATTTGACGGACGCCCAGGTTGATGACTTTATCCTTGAGCTGCGGCAGGCGGGCAACGATGTCCGGGCGATTGCGAATCGACTCAGGGCGTTGTTTGAAGAAAACCGCCAGATGCAGGCAACTCTGGATGGCTGGATCAGTCGCGCAGCGCCGGCCGACCGCCATTACCACCTTTTGGCCGCCCAGGCCCTCAAGCGCAGTTGGCGCCAGGCTGTGCTGGCCGGCAAGGTGCCCGGCGCGCAGGTATTGTCGCTGAACCTGGATACGCCGCTGCCGCCCCTGACCGCGAACTTTTCCCATGTGCGCGAGTTGAACGTCAGCGGTGCCGCCTTGCATGACGGCAATATCGACGAGTTTCTGCGCTATTTTCCCAAGCTTGAAAGCCTGTCCATCGAAGCCACCCAGGGCCTGCGCGCAGAGCGCGTGCCACGTCCCTTGCTGACCAACTTGCCGGTCTCGCTGGCGCGCCTGGAGGGGCTCAAGCACCTGAGGCTGACGTTGAGGACATCTGAGCTGGCGGAGCAATTTCCCGCCAGGCTGGCAACATTGACCGGCCTTGAGCGCTTGGAGGTCGGCTACTTTGGCTATCAGAGCGCGCGCCTCGACAGCCTTGACCTTACTCCGCTGCAGCAGCTCAAAACGTTGAGAGTCGTTGCGCCCAATGTGACGTTGCAATGGCCAGCCTATGTACATCAACTGGCGCAGCTGGAGCGCCTGGACCTGGCACAAACCAGAGTGCTCAAGCTCCCAGACAGCCTTTACACCGGGTATGAACGGCTGTGGCGAGGGCTGTCGCTGGACTGGTCGCAACTGAGCTATGAAGCGTTCAAACCGGCCTACGAACACGTCAAGAATTACGCGGGGAGCTCTGGTCCGCACCTCATGAATCTGGATGAAATGGTCAAAGGTTTCGCCCAGGGAGAACTGGCGTTGCTGATGGGCGAAAAGACGGTCGCCGAGCGAGTGACCGACGCGCTCATGAGCACCTGGAAGACCCCGCAAACACGCATGAATGCGCTCCAGGCGCTGCGCGAAGAACACCTGGGTATCTTCAAACAGTTTTATCAGCCATCAACGCTTCCGGGCATCAGGCATAAGTTTCGTGTAGAGCGCTGGGAGGCGGGGTATAACGCACGCATCTTGACGGCGCTTGAAAAAAGCTGGACCTGGGCCGTGAGTAAGCGCTACGGGGTCAAGCTCGACGAGGAGATCAGCGGGCAGGGCGATACTTTTGATGGTTCGGTGTTCGAACTGCCGGCCTTTGACCTGCCCACCGCTGCCGAATTGAGCAGCGAGAAAATTGACGAGTTGCCCGTGTTGCCTGCCGGTACTTTTTCCCATGTGAAAACCCTCAAGCTGAGCTGGCTGGAGGATGTGCCCGCCGACCAGCTCAAAGGTTTCGTCCGTGCGTTTGGTGGCGTAGAGCAACTGGAAGTGCGTTACAGCTACCTCAGCGACGTGCCTGTCGCCGCCGACGTGCTGCCGTCCCTGACCCACCTGAACCTGTCCGATAACCTTATCGTGGTGACCCCTGCGGTGCAGGCTCAATTTGATGGGATGAAGAATCTGCAAGTGTTGAACCTGCAGTACAACCCGCTGGGTGGATTGAATGTCAGTGCGATGACGAAGCTGACGGCCTTGAATCTGCGCGATACGCGGTTGCAGGCCTGGCCGACTGGCGCCGAAAACCTTGCGCAGTTAGCCTGCCTGGATATGCGTGACAACGCGTTGACGAGCCTTGCCCCCAGCGCCCTCAGCCACCCGGATATGCTGTTGCGCACCGAACTGGCGGGTAACCCGTTGAGCGCTGAAGGCGAGGCGGCATTGAATAGGGCGCGCAACCGCATCGAGCGGGAGAGGGGGCTGCCTCAGGGCGCCTTGAGCCGTTTTGCGCTGGCACAAGAGCCCTGGACATTTCCGCCGACGGAGACGGCCGCGTCGTTATCACGGTATTTACTGTTCTGGCGGCAGATGCCTGAAAACCCTGAGGAGACTGCCAGTTTCGTCGTGCGTTTGCGGCGCGTAAATGCCGGGCTGAACGATGAGCAAGGGGCGGCAAGGATCGAGCAGTTGCGCCAAGCCGGCATGAGCGACACGCAACTCGATACGCTGCTCAGTCAATGGCAGCGGACCTTTGAGGTGCTCACGCGAACCTTGAACGGCTGGGTATTCAGCCGAGAAATCCGAGTCGCCGATGGCGACACCATTGCTTTTACCCGTACGCGAGCGGCAGAGTCTATCCGTTTGTCCTGGCAGCAAGGCGTGACGGCGGGGCACACCGGTGAGGCGGGGGACACACTGAGCCTGAAGGGGCTGAAGACCGGCGATCTGCCCGCGCTCAACATGGCCTTCGAGCATGTCCGCACACTCGATTTAACCGGTGTCAGGCTGACGGCCCAAGGCAGTAACGAGTTTCTGGGCGCTTTCACGCGGGCAAACCGTTTGATACTCAGCGCTAACCAACTATCAGTACTGCCCGATGCGGTCGCAGGCATGGCGCAACTTGAACGGCTGGAACTGGCCACCAACCTGTTCACGCAGGCACCCACGCTGCCAACTCAGGTGGGCGCCGAGCGCCTGCGCTGGCTGGACATGAGCCACAACGACCTGGAGACGTTCGATGCCAGCGCGTTCAGCCGCCTTGAAACGCTGGACCTGAGCTACAACAGCCTTTCAACATGGCCCGAGGGGGTATTGGCCGCCTCACACCTGACCCACTTGGACCTGAGTGGCAATGTGTTAGCCAACTTGCCGCCCAGCCTGCTCAGTGGCGCCCATGATGCGTTGGTAGCAGGCACTGACTTGTCGGGTAACCACACTCTGACGCCGGCCGCGCGCGAGGCCCTGTACCGTTACGCCGACAGGCACCAATTGACTGAATTGATGGGGTTGCCAAGGGCAGAACTTGACCGTTGGCACCGGCGCTTCGAGGCAGGTGCCGACACGGATTCAGACGCCAGTTCCGATACCGATTCGAGCTCCGACTCAGACCCGGACGGTGATGGGGGGGCTGGCGTCGAGCCTGTGGAGGCGTTGCCCGAGCCGCAGCTCGCTGTTGCCCCGGCGTCGCTGGAGCCCTGGCTGGAGGGTTCCAACCCTAGGCAGATCGCGCAGCGCACGGCGCTGTGGGAGCAACTGGCACAAGCCCCTGGCCACGACCGGTTTTTCTGGTTGATGTCGAGCCTGCGCCTGACCTCGGAGTTCAACTTCAACCGCGCCGGTCTCAGGCAGCGGGTGTGGGACGTGATCGAGGTGGCCACCACGAATGCGGAGTTACGCAGCCTGTTGTTCGTCGAGGCCGAAACCCACGGCACCTGTATCGACGGGCGTATCCTCACCTTCAGTCAGATGGAGGTACGTGTATTCGAACACCGCGCCTTGCACGGCATCCCGTTGCAAAGGCCCGATCTTCGAGGGCGAGCGCTGCTGGATTTATCGCGGCAGTTGTTCCGGCTCAACCGGGTCGATCAATTGGCCGAAGCGTCGGCCACGGGCCTGGACCGGGCCGAGGAGCGCTTGAGGTATCGCATAGGCTTGACCCATGGCTGGCCCGACGGTTTAGAACTGCCGGGGCAACCGGAGTACATGGCGTTTGGTCGCCCGATCGAGGGCACCCGGCGCGCGCAGATCCAGGCCAGCATCATCGTCCAGGAAGACTCCGATGAGTTCATCGAGTACCTGGTCGCCCAGGATCATTGGGCTCGGTACCTGCAAGAGCGCTATCCCGAACAATTCGATGCGCTGAACAAGGAGCTTGCGCAGAAGTATGAAGCGCTGGAGGACGAGCACGCCGAGCGTGCCGATGCCCAGAGCCTGCGCCGCTACGAAGAAGCGCTGAATCGCCTGGAAGTGGAGCGGGCGACCGCGCGTAACCTGAAGTTGATGCAACTGTCGCGCATGGAGATACAACGCCTGGCCAGTATCCGCTGAGAACTAATGTGGGAGCGGGCTTGCTCGCGAAAGCAGAGTGTCAGTCACTGATAAGTTGACTGAAGCACCGCATTCGCGAGCAAGCCCGCTCCCACATTTTGACCGAGTTCGGCCTCGCTCTGTCAGTTGTCGTAACCCAGGTTCGGCGCCAGCCAGCGTTCGGTCACGGCCAGATCCTGGCCTTTGCGCGCGGTGTAGCTGGCCACCTGGTCCTTGTCGACCTTGCCCACGGCAAAGTACTGCGCCTGCGGGTGGGCAAAGTACCAGCCACTGACCGCCGCCGCCGGGAACATCGCGTAGTGCTCGGTGAGGAACACCCCGCTGCGCCCGGCCTGCATTTCGCGGGCCTCGGGGTCGAGCAGTTGGAACAACTGCGCCTTCTCGGTGTGGTCCGGGCACGCCGGGTAGCCGGGGGCAGGGCGGATGCCGCTGTATTGCTCCTTGATCAGCGCCTCGTTGTCCAGTTGCTCATCCTTGGCGTAGCCCCAGTGTTCTTTACGCACCTGCTGGTGCAGCCATTCGGCGCAGGCTTCGGCCAGGCGGTCGGCGAGGGCCTTGACCATGATCGAGTTGTAATCGTCGCCAGCATCCTGGTACGCCTTGGCGACTTCCTCGGCACCGATGCCGGCGGTGGTGATAAAGCCACCGATGTAGTCGGTTACGCCGCTGTCTTTGGGCGCAACGAAGTCAGCCAGGGAGAAGTTCGGCTTGCCGTCGGTCTTGATGATCTGCTGGCGCAGGTGATGCAACCGGGCAATCGGCTGGCCGTCGTCGCCGTAGACTTCGAGGTCATCGTCCTGCACCTGGTTGGTCGGCCAGAAACCGAACACGGCGCGGGCGCTGATGAGTTTTTCGTCGATCAGCTTCTTGAGCATGGCCCGGGCGTCGGCGTACAGCGCGGTGGCGGCTTCACCCACCACTTCATCGGTAAGGATGCGCGGGAATTTGCCGGCAAGGTCCCAGGAGATAAAGAACGGTGTCCAGTCGATGTACTCGGCCAACACGTTGAGGTCGATATTGTCCAGCACCTTGGCGCCGGTAAAGGTCGGCACCACTGGCGTGTAGTCGCTCCAGTCAAACTGCGGCTTCTTGGCGATGGCGGCGGCGTAGCTCAAGCGCTCGGTACGTGCGCTGCGGTTGGAGGTGCGCTCACGCACGTCGATGTATTCCAGGCGGGTTTTCTCGACGAAACCGGCCTTCAGCTCCTTGGACAGCAACTGCGTGGCCACGCCCACGGCGCGGGAGGCGTCGGTGACGTAGATCACCGCGTCATTGCTGTACTTGGGCTCGATCTTCACCGCCGTGTGCGCCTTGGAGGTGGTGGCGCCACCGATCATCAAGGGCAGGTGGAAATCCTGGCGCTGCATCTCGCGGGCCACGTGCACCATTTCATCCAGGGACGGCGTGATCAGGCCGGACAGGCCAATGATGTCGCACTTCTGCTCCTTGGCCACTTGCAGGATTTTTTCCGCCGGCACCATCACGCCCAGGTCGACGATGTCATAGCCGTTGCAACCGAGTACCACGCCAACGATGTTCTTGCCGATGTCATGCACGTCGCCCTTGACCGTGGCCATCAGGATCTTGCCCTTGGCTTCGGGCTTGTCGCCTTTTTCCAGCTCGATGAACGGGATCAAGTGCGCCACCGCCTGCTTCATCACGCGGGCGGATTTCACCACCTGGGGCAGGAACATCTTACCGGCGCCAAACAGGTCGCCGACGATGTTCATGCCCGACATCAGCGGGCCTTCGATCACTTCGATCGGGCGCGCAAACGACAGGCGC
This sequence comes from Pseudomonas sp. AL10, assembly GCF_029960685.1. Taxonomy (NCBI): domain Bacteria; kingdom Pseudomonadati; phylum Pseudomonadota; class Gammaproteobacteria; order Pseudomonadales; family Pseudomonadaceae; genus Pseudomonas; species Pseudomonas sp. AL10. The sequence continues at coordinate 99,902 of NZ_JASBQZ010000016.1, read as the reverse complement.
GATTCCTCGGTGTCTTCAACGATGTGCGTGGTGATGCCCTTGACCAGTGCGTGTTCCAGGCGCTTGTTGACGTCCCAGCCACGCCATTCCTCGGTCTCGGCTTCCTTGACGCTGCCGTCGCCCTTGTACTTGTCGGCAATCGCCAGCAAGGCGTCGGTGCCGTCCGGCGTGCGGTTGAGCACCACGTCTTCCACGGCGTCACGCAGCTCGACGGGGATCTGGTCGTAGATCTCCAACTGGCCGGCGTTGACGATGCCCATGGTCAGGCCCGCGCGGATCGCATGCAGCAGGAACACCGAGTGGATCGCCTCGCGCACCGGGTTGTTGCCACGGAACGAGAACGACACGTTGGACACGCCACCGGAGGTCAGCGCGTAGGGCAGTTCGTCACGGATATAGGCACAGGCGTTGATGAAGTCGACGGCGTAGTTGTTGTGCTCTTCGATACCGGTGGCGACCGCGAAGATGTTCGGGTCGAAGATGATGTCTTCCGGCGGGAAGCCGACTTCATCGACCAGGATGTCGTAGGAGCGTTTACAGATTTCTTTCTTGCGCGCTTCGGTGTCGGCCTGGCCGGCTTCGTCGAAAGCCATCACCACCACCGCGGCGCCGTAGCGCTTGCACAGCTTGGCGTGATGAATGAACTGCTCCACGCCTTCCTTCATGCTGATGGAGTTGACGATGCCCTTGCCCTGGATGCATTTGAGGCCGGCTTCGATCACTTCCCACTTGGAGGAGTCGATCATGATCGGCACGCGGGAGATGTCTGGCTCGCCGGCAATCAGATTAAGGAAGGTCACCATGGCCTTCTTCGAATCCAGCATGCCTTCGTCCATGTTGATGTCGATCACCTGGGCGCCGGCTTCCACCTGCTGCAGGGCAACTTCAAGGGCTTCGGTGTAGTTGTCTTCACGGATCAGGCGGGCGAACTTGGCCGAGCCGGTAATGTTGGTGCGCTCGCCGACGTTGACGAACAACGAACTGCGGTCGATGGTGAACGGCTCCAGGCCCGACAGGCGGCAGGCCTTTGGAATCTCCGGAATCGGGCGTGGCGCATAACCGGCCACGGCCTTGGCGATGGCTTCGATATGCCCTGGCGTGGTGCCGCAGCAACCGCCGACGATGTTCAGGAAGCCGCTTTGGGCGAACTCTTCAATGACTTTGGCGGTTTGCGACGGCAGTTCGTCGTACTCGCCGAACTCGTTGGGCAGGCCCGCGTTGGGGTGCGCCGACACATGGGTGTTGGCCTTGTTCGACAACTCTTCCAGGTAGGGGCGCAGCTCGCTGGCACCCAGGGCGCAGTTCAAGCCGACCGAGATCGGCTTGGCGTGGGCCACGGAGTTCCAGAACGCTTCGGTGGTCTGGCCCGACAGGGTACGGCCGGAGGCGTCGGTGATGGTGCCGGAAATCATGATCGGCAGTTCGATACCCAGGGTTTCGAACACGCCTTGCACGGCGAAGATCGCGGCCTTGGCGTTGAGGGTGTCGAAGATGGTTTCGATCAGGATCAGGTCGGCGCCGCCTTCGATCAGGCCCTGGGTGGCCTCGGTGTAGTTTTCCACCAGTTCATCGAAGGTGACGTTGCGGTAGCCAGGGTTGTTCACGTCTGGCGACAGCGAACAGGTGCGGCTGGTGGGGCCCAGCACGCCGGCCACGAAGCGCGGCTTGGCCGGGTTTTCGTGGGTTTTGGCGTCGGCGATTTTACGTGCCAGGCGCGCGCCTTCCACGTTCAGTTCATACGCCAGCTCTTCCATGCCGTAGTCGGCCATGGAGATGCGCGTGGCGTTGAAGGTGTTGGTTTCCAGAATGTCGGCGCCAGCGTCCAGGTACGCCTTCTCGATGCCGCCAATCACGTCGGGACGGGTGAGCACCAGCAAGTCGTTGTTGCCCTTGACGTCGCTCGGCCAATCGGCGAAGCGTTTGCCACGGTAGTCCTGCTCCTCGAGCTTATAGCTCTGGATCATCGTGCCCATGCCACCGTCCAAGATCAGGATACGTTCCTTGAGGGCGTGGTGAAGGGCTTGCAGACGAACGCTTCGGTCGGACATGGGACTACTCTGGTCAGGCATTTCGGAGGGCGTGAATCATAACAAACCTGCGGGCTTTTGGAGCATGTAGAGGTTTTGCATGAATATCGCTCATGTTGCTGGGGTGCATGGCCCGGTAGAATCACGCCACTTCAAACACCGCACGCCTTGAATCGGGACCGGATACATGTCACTTCGTTTAATCGTCAGCGCCGCCCTGGCCTTGATAGCCAGCAGCGCTCAGGCGGCAGGTCCCGCTTCGGCGATTTCCTACACCCGCGACATCCAACCCATCTTTACTGAAAAATGCGTGGCCTGCCATGCCTGCTATGACTCCGCCTGCCAGCTCAACCTGGGCAGTGCCGAAGGCGCAGCGCGGGGTGCAAGCAAAATGCCGGTGTATGACGGCGAGCGCAGCCAGGCCACGCCCACCACCCGCTTGTTTTATGACGCATTCGGTAAACAGGCGTGGCAGCAGAAGGGCTTCTATTCGGTGCTGGACGCCCAGGGCAGCCAGGCTGCGCTGATGGCGCGCATGCTGGAGCTGGGGCACAACGCGCCGCTGGCGCCCAATGCCAAGCTGCCCGACAACATTGTGCTGGGGCTCAACCGCGAAAACATGTGCGCGACGCCCGGCGAGTTCAATGCCTATGCCGGCGCTCACCCCAAGGAAGGCATGCCGCTGGCGGTTACCGGCCTGACCGACCAGCAATACCAGACGTTGCAACGCTGGCTGGCCTCCGGTGCGCCAATTGATGAGCAAGGCTTGGCACCCAGCGCCAAGGAAGCCCTGCAAGTGCAGCAGTGGGAAAACCTGTTCAACCAGCCGGGCGCCCGGCAAAGCCTGGTGGCGCGCTGGTTGTTCGAGCATTTGTTCCTGGCACATATCTATTTCGAGAACGGCGAGCCGGGGCATTACTTCCAGTGGGTGCGTTCGCGCACGCCCAGTGGCCAGCCGATTGACCTGATCGCCACCCGTCGCCCCAACGACGACCCGGGCACCCAGGTGTATTACCGCCTGTGGCCGGTGCAGGGTGTGATCGTGCATAAAACCCACATCACCTATCCGTTCAGTGCCCAGAAGATGGCGCGGATCAAGGCATTGTTCTACGCCGGCGACTGGCAGGCCACGGCCTTGCCAGGCTACGGCCCTGGCAGCCGTGCCAACCCGTTCGCGACATTCGAAGCGATCCCGGCCAAAGCGCGCTACCAATTCATGCTTGATAACGCCGAGTACTTCGTGCGTACCTTCATTCGCGGGCCGGTGTGCCGTGGCCAGATCGCCACGGATGTGATCCGCGATAACTTCTGGACGCTGTTCCAGGACCCCGACCACGACCTGTACATCACCGATGCGCGCTATCGCGGCCAGGCCACGCCGTTGCTGGCCATGCCGGGGCAAAATGACGACGTGGGCAGCGTGCTGAGCCTGTGGCTGGCGTATCGCGACAAGCGCAACCAGTACGAAGCCTTGCGCCGTGACAACTACGCAGACCTGCCGGCGCCGAGCTGGTCAACGCTGTGGGCGGGCAATGACAACGCCTTGCTGAGCATTTTCCGCCATTTCGACAGCGCCTCGGTGACCAAGGGCCTGATTGGCGAGGTCCCGCAGACGATGTGGCTGTTCGACTATCCACTGCTGGAACGCACCTATTACCAGTTGGCGGTGAATTTCGATGTGTTCGGCAACGTCTCGCACCAGGCCCAGACCCGGCTGTATTTCGACCTGATCCGCAACGGCGCCGAGCAGAACTTCCTGCGCTTGATGCCAGCGGATACCCGCGAAGACTTCATGGACGACTGGTACCAGAACAGCGGCAAGCTCAAGTTGTGGCTGGACTACGAGGCGATTGACGATGACAAGGCCAGTGGGTTGCACCTGAGCGAGAAGGACCCCAAGCGTGACTTCGCCGACCAGTTGCTGACCCGCTACGGCCATTTGAACGCCAGCCCCGACCCGATCAACCGCTGCAGCGGCGCGTTCTGCTCCCGCGACGGCATTGACCCGGCCTTGCAGGATGCCGAGCAAGCCCTGAGCCGCCTGACCTCGCGCCCGGCGGCGGGGCTCAAGGTGATCGAGCAATTGCCCGAAGCCACCATGCTGCGTATCGAAACCGCCAGCGGCAAGCGCGAGGTCTACAGCCTGCTGCGCAACCGTGCCCACAGTAACGTGGCGTTCCTGCTGGGTGAGGCGTATCGCTATCAGCCGGGCCTGGACACGGTGACCATTTACCCTGGCGTGCTCAGCAGCTACCCGAACTTCATGTTCAATATTCCCGCCCGGCAAGTGCCTGAGTTTGTCGCGCAGATGGAGCAGGCCAAGGACGCCAAGAGCTTCGAGAAAATCGTCGACCGCTGGGGTGTGCGCCGCAGTCACCCGCTGTTCTGGCAGTACTTCCACGACTTGTCGCAATACATCCACGAAACCACGCCGGTGGAAGAGGGCGTATTGGACATGAACCGCTATGAGAACCTATAACTACAGCTATTGATCCGGTCATTTCTCCACGCGGGGGCTGAAGCAGTCGGATATCTACCTACGGACTGGAACGGGGATGCCGATGTTGATTTCAGTGCAGTTGCTGCGCGCGTTGGCGGCATGGCTGGTGGTGGGGCACCACGTCATGCAGCTGTTTTTCAACTTTGAGGCCCACAACGCGCTGGAGGACCTGTTAGTGGAAAAAGGCGGCGCTGGCGTGGATGTGTTCTTCGTCATCAGCGGCTTGGTGATTTTCCTCGCAAGTGCCGATAAAGCGCTGACACCTTGGCGCTTTATGCTCATGCGCCTGGCCAGGATTGCTCCGGCTTATTGGTTCTATACGTTGCTGTTGGCCTTGCTGGTGATGGCCATGCCCTCGATGTTTCCAGACGTTCAGCTCGAACTGAGCCATGTACTTTTGTCGATGCTCTTTATCCCCGCGCAGAACCCGGCGGGCTATGGCGTCTATCCACTGCTGGATGTCGGCTGGACGCTGAATTTCGAGATGCTGTTCTACTGTCTGTTTGCTGTTGCGCTGCTGGTGCGTGAAGCCTATCGGCTATGGGTAGTGGCCGTGTTGTTGTACCTGGTGTGTTATGTCATTGGCCCCTTCTTTGACTTGGCCGACGGGTTTTACCGCAATGACATTGTGCTGGAGTTCCTCATGGGCGTGGTGATCGGCATGCTGTACCGCCGTGGCCTGTGTCGGGCCAGGCCGTGGCTGGCGTTGCTGGGTATCGTGGCGGCGCTGGCGGCGATTTATCAGGGCGCGGATGTCCCCCGCGCATTGGAGTGGGGCGTGCCCAGCGCCGTGCTGGTGATCAGTTGTGTGGCGCTGGAGCCGTACTTCCACGGCTCGCGCTTTATAAAAATGCTGGGGGACTGCTCCTACTCGGTATACCTGCTTCATGTACTGGTGTTGTGCGCTGGACGCTGGGCCATCGAGCATCATGGGGTAGGCCCCTACACCATGGTGCCTGTCTGCATCGTCGTCATCGCGCTCGGTGCATTTTTCAGCTACCACGTGTTGGAGAAGGGCACGCATCGCCGGATCAAGCATTGGTTCGGCCTAGATGAGTCGATGCCCTTTTCCAGGCAAAGGCACTAGGACTGCCGCCTGGGGTGGGGTTCAAGGCCTTATGTACTTCCAGTAGGCCTTACCGTAGTCCATCAGCAACTCGGTCCCGGCAGGGATATCTCGCCAAGCGATTAAAAACACCATGTAGTTGCCTACATACAGGGCGCCGACATTTTCGATGCCCACGTCGGGCAGGTTCGGCACCTTGACCGCATTGATCAGGCTCAGCGTATTGCTGTTGCCGTGGCCGCTGATGGTCGCGCCTTGAGTGTGGGTCTGGAATAGATACGTACCGACAGCCGCCTCGCCTTTTTCCAGGATCTCGGTATTGATCGAGGCTTGATCCAGATGCAGTTTGCCCGTGTACGGCCCAAGCACGTCGAAACGCTTAATATCGGTTCTGGCCACCACCGACAGGCCGCGCTCCGGGCCATCCGCCAGTTTCCTGACCTCCACCAGGCGATCAAGCCGACGATGATGGCTGCCCTCCTTGGAAATCCATTCACGAATACTTTTGGTCGCGGCTTCCTTGACTTCAACATGTTGCAGGCCGGTGAACTCGTCAAAAAAACGGTTGGCGTCGGTAATCTCGATGCTGTGCAGCGGGCCTTCAAGCTCAAGGGTCAAACTGCGCCTGATGTCTGTCGGGTCCTGCAGGATCGGTGCGTTATTGTTGATTTTATGATCAAAGGACGCCGTGATCGAGCTGGAGCGGCGCCGGGTGGATACCGCGTCCTCTTCCAGGCGTGGGCGTTTTGAGCTGCCGGGCGTGGGCGGCGCGGGGCGTTTCCTGGCTACCGGCTGGTCCTGGGGGCTTCTTTGTCCGAATAGCCACCTGTCTTTGCCGGCACGGGTCATGCTGCCATTGTCGTTGACGTAGCTGCTCCAGATGACGGGGTTGAGGTTGTTCTGTTCGACAAACGCGCGCATGGATACCTTTGAGTTGGCGGCGTTGTAGTGCTTGTTCCACGCATCCAGGTGCTCGGGTTTGAGGTCGTCGAATTCCTCGCCGCGCGCATATTTGGCGAGCACTTTGCCCGGCGCTCGGTAGCTGCCATCCAGGTTTACGTACTCGGCGAAGGCCACCGGGTCCAGATTATGATCGGCGGCAAATCCTTCGAGGGTGAGACTGTTGCGCTCGCGTTGGGATGCCTTGCTCCAGCGCTCCAGATGATCGTAGGTGACGCTGGTACGGGCGGTTCCCGCACGGTCGAGCATCTGTTGCCCTCTGCGCGTCAGGGTGTTGCGGGTGCTGACAAACTGCCGAAAGGCGTTGGGGTCCAGGTTGTAAGTATTGACGAAGGTGTCCATGGTTTTTTTCAGGGCGTCTTCGCTGGCCTCGGTCCATTTCAACAGCACCGATGGCGTTACCACGCTGGGTGCATCCGGCGCGCCGCCTGTCAGTTTTATCTGGCCTGAGTACCAATGTCCGGGCTCTACCGAGGACAGCGTGATCGACAAGTCCCGGTTGGTTTTGGGATTGACCAGGACAATGGAAAAGCTGTTGTCGGCGCCAGCGGCGGCTTCCTGGATAAAGCCATAGGAGTTGTCGCGGATCTGGTACACCGCGATCTTGCCTTTATCATCAATATTGCAGATATATTTCTGGTTGTAGTCCACTCGGGAGAAGATCCCGCGTGCGTCGGGCTTAAGGCCACGGATCAACTCGGGGTCGACTGCGTATCGACGGATCAGCGGGCTGCTATTGCTGATCACCGTGATCGGCTCTCGATAGCGCGGCCCGAAGGCTTTATTGGAGGCCGTATCTATCAAGCGATAGTCGGGGGCGTCGAGGCTGCCGACGTTGCGCATCGGGATGTTGGCGAAGCCGTCGACGGTAAACAGTTTGTCCCCCGTCTGCAGTGGCTTCCAGGTGCCAGGGTCGACCGAGCGCATGTGCCGGGCGGCGATGGTCCCATCCCGCAGTTGGGCAAAACCGCGTTGTGCCTGGCGCATCAAGCCGCGGCCCAGCTTGAGCAGGCCGAAACGTGCCAGTCTGAGCAGGCTGGGCAGGGCGGCCAGGGGGTTGAGTTCCTGCAGGGTGGCAATCACCAGCTTTCCCGTGAGCTTCGCCAGTTTTGGCAGCGCCAGGCGCAGCCCGGTTTTACCGGCCTGAATAGCCAGGCGGGCAGAGCCGGACACATATCGGCCGACCGGCAAGGCGAAAAGCACGATGTCGATGAACAGGCTGGCGACGCCGGACTTGATGCGCTGGGGGTCGCCGGAGCCGATGTCGTCGATACCGCCCCAGAACGGCAGAAAAATCTTGCCCCAGAAGGCGAGGTCTTCGAACACTTCAGCGCCGATGTCCACCTCCCGCGTGGCGTTACGGGTTTTTTCCAGCAGGGCTGCTTCGTCACAGAAAAACAGCTCGCGGGCGATCATGCTCGCCAGCCTTTCACTGCGTGGCGCATACAGTGTGTTGGGCTGCAACGATGACGCGCGCGCCAAGGCGGTTTTGATACCAGGCAAGGTCTCGCCGACTTGCTCAACGATCAACTCAGCCTTTTTGCCTGGCGTGGGCGCGTTGTTCTCGCGGTAGGCTTGCCGGTCAAAGGGCACTTCGGTGGCCAATCTGTATTTACACCAGCTCATTGCGTCTCGTAGCTCTACCACTTTGCCGTTCAGTGGCAGAGTCTTGATGTCTTTACGGTGACGGATCACGCCGGCGAAGGGGAACACTTCGATGTAGGTGGCATGAAAGGGCGAGCGGGGCTTGACGATGCGCAGGATGAAACCTGCCCGGTAACGCACGGCATCGGTCTTGCGCTGGGTTTCATACTCGATAGGCACCTTGTCCAGCGCTTCTCTCAAGGAGTACACGGTGATCTCGTCCTGATTCACATCCAGGGTCGCACTGCCAAGGTGCGCAAGCAATGACTTGATCAGGGTTTTATAGGCGTTTTTCGGCTGTTCGAGGGCCTCGCGGAAGGTCTTGTCGTATTCCGAGTCCGACGCATAGCGCCAGCGCCCGGGCAGGTCGAGCGCAAGGCCCTGAATCGCGTTGAACATTTCGTATTCATGCTGCTCCAGTGCGGTGACAGCTTGAGTCAGCTCATCGCGGGTAGGGCCTGACGTTCGGCTGGCGATCAAGCCATTGGCCTGCACCCATTGGACCGTGGGGCCGAGCCTCGCGGCGGCGACCAAGGCCTGCTGTTCAACGTTATCGCCACTGGCGCGAAAATGTTCCGCCGCCAGGTTGAGCAACTGCTCGAAGCTCATCTGGCGCGATGAGCCGGGTGCAAGCGCTTCGGCCAGCAGGAAACCGCTTCTGAAATTGACCCAGGTACTGCTGGCGGCGTACGGCAGGTCATCGGGGATATCAGCCACCCACACTTCGCTGGCCACATTGGCCTTGACGACGCACACCGCCAATTGCGCCGCGGCAGGGCTGATCGACAAGCTGTGTTCATAACGGCTGATCAAGGAGTGGCGGATCGACGAGTAAGACGCCCCAGGCTCGATAAATAACTTCAATTCGTTATCCATCGGCGACTCGGTGTTGGGCATGATCGTGAGCCACAGCGCTCGCCACAGCAATTTCACCCGCACCGGTTGGGGGCAGATTTCGTCCTTCTGGCTGCCATACCAGTCCAGTGCCTTGGCGATTCGTTCGCCCAGCGCCAGGTTGTCGGGGCTATTGAGAAGCTGTTCAAGCAGGACGGTTGGCGTGGTGGTGAGCATGGCCTGCTGTGAGGCGGTGAACGTTTCGGGCAATACCTGGCGGAACAGCGATTGTCGGGTGTGTGTTTCGATCTCGCGGATAACCTCCTTGATCTTCTGGTCGGCAGGGGCATCCAGCACATGCTGCAAATCGCTGGGCTGCCCATCGTGGCCCAGTTTTCTCAGGGTGTGGTGTTCCTGCAAACCCTGGAGAACCGCTTTCCATTGTTCGGGGGGCTTGGGTTGCGCCGGGAGGATCGAGTAGTACTTGAGCACCAGGTCAAACCGTACCGAACCGTCGCTTTTGACGCCGTTTCCCACACGCCGGTTGATATCCAGCAACACGTCGGCGTCGATGTACCAATAGGTGGGTATATGGCGCAGGATCACCGAATGGTCGGCAATGCTGAACGTTTCGGGAGGGTCGGGTATCGGCGAGCGGGCGCTGCTGAGCAGGGTTGAGAGCAGGTCATAAAGAAAGTCCCGGCCCAGAATGGAGTCATCCCGTTCAGGTTTTTCCCGTAGGAACTGCTGGAAGTCTTCATCGGCCTCCAGTTTTGCAAGGACCCGAACGGCTTCTTTGCACTCGCGATTCAGCTCGGAGTTCAACGGGGGAAAGTAATAAAGCTCGGTGGAGGATACTGCCAGTGAGCTTTGTTCCGTTACAAAGTCAATCAGATGATCCAGATGCGCTTGCTGTTCAGGCAAGCCTTTGAAATAGAAACGCTGCAGCGCATTATTCATTCGATCCTCACAATCCATAGTGGAAGAGGATTCACTCTATTGAGCCGGGTTTTGCGGCGGGGGCTATATAGGTAGGCACAGGTTTTTGCACAAATGGGCCGGTGCAGCGGGGGCCTTCGGTCAGCAGGATCAGGTCTTTCCTGACAAAAATACTCGGACTTTGTACCTGCGTAATAATTTGGCGTAAACTGCGGGCAAGCCTGTGAGGAGTTTCCATGACTGCCATAACCATTACCGACGCCGCCCACGATTACCTGGCTGACCTGCTGTCCAAGCAGAACACCCCGGGTATCGGTATCCGCGTCTTTATCACCCAGCCCGGCACCCAGTACGCCGAGACGTGCATTGCCTACTGCAAGCCTGGCGAAGAGAAACCTGAAGACACCGCCCTGGGGCTCAAAAGCTTCACCGCCTACATTGACGCCTTCAGTGAAGCCTTCCTGGACGACGCCGTGGTCGATTATGCAACCGACCGCATGGGCGGTCAGTTGACCATCAAGGCCCCCAACGCCAAGGTGCCGAACGTCAATGCCGACAGCCCGGTGAATGAGCGCATCAACTACTACCTGCAAACCGAGATCAACCCTGGGCTGGCCAGCCATGGCGGCCAGGTGAGCCTGATCGACGTGGTGGATGACGGTATCGCCGTGTTGAAGTTCGGCGGCGGCTGCCAGGGCTGTGGCCAGGCGGACGTGACCTTGCGTGAGGGCATCGAGCGCACGCTGCTGGAACGTATTCCTGAGCTCAAGGGCGTACGAGATGTGACTGACCACACGCAGAAAGAAAACGCCTACTATTGAGTAAGGTGTTCACTGCGAACATAAAAAACGGCGCCCCGTGAGCGCCGTTTTTTTATGCCTTTTCTGTAGGAGCGAGCTTGCTCGCGAAAAACATCAACGATGACGCGTGCTTGCTGAATGAACGCGGCGCCTGTTAGTTTTTCGCGAGCAAGCTCGCTTCTACAAAAAGCCTTGAGGCAAGCCAGGTCCACATAGGTGTTTGCATTTCTTCAGGGGCGGTAGAGGTGCGCATGCCCTGCGCGGTACAGCGACGACTCACTGAAACTGTCACTGGCCAACACCCGGCCCACCACAATCAATGCCGTACGCCGAAACCCCTTGGCCGCGACTTTCTGGGCAATGTCACTCAGCGTACCGACCACCCAATCCTGATCCGGCCAGGTGGCCCGGTGTACTACGGCAATCGGGCAATCCGCGCCGTAGTGTGGCAGCAGTTCGGCGACGATCTTGTCCAGGTGATTGACCCCCAGATGAATCGCCATGGTGGTGCCATGCCGCGCCAGGCTGTCGAAGTCTTCACCGGGGGGCATGCTGGTTTTATCGGCGTAACGGGTCAGGATCACGCTTTGGGCGATGTCCGGAAGGGTCAGTTCGGTTTCAAGCAAGGCCGCGCACGCCGCGACCGCCGTGACCCCTGGAATGATCTGGAACGGGATGCCCAGCTCGCGCAAATGGCGGATTTGTTCGCCAATCGCCCCATACAGGCTTGGGTCGCCGGAGTGCACCCGCGCCACATCCTGGCCTTGGGCATGGGCCGTCTTGATCAGCTCGATGATCTGCTCCAGGTGCAGTTCGGCGCTGTTGACCACCTGGAGCGCCTGATGACCTTCCAGTACGGCGGCGGGCACCAGCGAGCCGGCGTAGATGATCACTGGGCAACTGCGGATCAGCCGCTGGCCCTTGACGGTGATCAATTCCGGGTCGCCGGGGCCGGCGCCGATAAAGTAGACGGTCATGGAGAAGTCCTGTTGAAAAACGGGCGAGCATGAAGATTGCTCATGATCGAAAGCGGCAATTATCGGGATTTTAACCTGCGCAGGCCAATGCAAGGGTGGCCTGTGCGCTTTTCTGGCGGGTGATCAGCAGGCGCGCGGGGCCATTGGACAGGTGCTCGGCCAGGGCCAGGGCGGCGCTTTCGGCTACGCCGTAACAGCCAGTGTGGGCAAAGGCCAGCGCTGAGCGATGGCTCAGCCGATGCTCATAGCCCACCAGTTGTTCGGCACTCAAGCACTGCAAGGGCAGGTTCAAGCGCTGGGCCAGCGCCAGCAGCCCAGGCTCATCGCGTTTGCGGTCAATGCTTGCCAATGCGGTCACGCGTGAGCGCTCAATGCCGGCCTCGGCCAGGGCGCTGTCCAGCAATGCCAGCAGGCTGTGAACCTCACAGCCGCGCTGGCAGCCAAGCCCGACAACCAGAATCATGCCGAGTAGTGGTCGTCGCGGTTGCGGCGAAACAACCAGGCGCTGATCAGGCCCAGGGCCAGCCAGAAGGCCACGTTGGTCAATTGCGAGGCGATCTTGAACTGCGCTTCGAGCGCCTCGGGGGCCAACATCGAGTGCACTTGCGGCTGCGGCGCGCCGATGACGTGGGGAACGGCAAGAATCGCCAGCCCAAGCGCTTTCAGCAGCCAGTTGCGACCGAACACGATCAGCGCCAGGCCGGCGGCGGTGGACGCTGCGGTGCCGATCCACCAGGTCTGGCGTAACGTCAGGTCAGCCGCCGCGGTGCCAGGCAGCTCCGGGGGCAGGCCCAGGGTGGGCGCCAGTACAAAGGTCGCGTAGCCGGCCAGGCCCCAGAGCAGGCCTTGGGCGGTGCGGGTTGGCGCGCGCAGCGTGTAGAGGCCGGCGAGCATAAGCGCGAATCCCACCGCCACTACCAGGTTGCCGCCGGTGGTGGACAGCACTCGCTGCCAGCCATCTTCAGGCTCCCAGGCTTGGGCGTCGTGGGTGTGAGCTGCGGCGCCAGCGGCGTGCTCATGCACCACTTCGGCGGTTGGCGGGGTTTTTTCAAAGCTTTCCGCCTGCAGAATCAGCGGTGCCACCCAAAAGCTTTGCAGCAGGGTCAGCAGCAAGGCAGCCAGAAGTCCGGTGAACCCTGCGGTTTGCGCAATACGCTTGATCATGTCGGCAGCTCTCAATGGCACGGGAACGCGGCGCTGTGGCGGGTATCGTGGGCGGCGTTGTGCACCGCCTCGATATGCGAGAACCCGGCGAAATACACCAGGCAAGCGCCAAGGATCGATGCACCGATGGCGGCGGTCAGGCGTTGGCTGAGGGTGGCGGTGCTAGTGGCGGTGTGCGAAGTGCTGCTGATGATCGACATGGCGCGTCCCTTTCAGGTGTCAGGGTGAAACGAGCGCATGAAAACCCCACGCGCCAGGCACGCAGGGTTCGAACAGCGCCCGCCCACCGCGGGTTTGTTATCTGAATTTTTCGGGCCGGTCTCCGGGCTTGCGAGGGGCGGCTCATCAAAGAGTCCTCCTGAAAGCATCGCCTTCCCATGCAAAAGCACAGTGGCCATGACGCTTCGCTCGCTTACCGTTGCGGGGGCAGCACCGGACTTGTCATTGGATTTGACGCACCGGTTTCCCGTTTCACCCTGTGAAGGGCACCCGAAACAAGGTGTGTAGGAGAGCATGGTGTGCAGGTCAGCGTCAATTGGATGAGGACACCTACGAAGTACACGGCGATGAAGTATTTGCAGACGCAATAGGCAGACACGCGATGTATGAAGTGTTTGGGAACGCCTGCGCTTTTTTCGATAACTCAGAAGGAAACCCGGTTTATCTCCCCGCGCAACATTGAAATTAACGGTGGGCTTTATGCGACTTTCCAATACGCTGCAAAGTTTTCATGCGCCGCTTGCTGGCGATCAGCAATCAGCGGTGGCCGATGCGACCCTCAGGCCCAACGACCCCTCTGAATCGAACGTTGATAAACCCTCTTTCACGGTTGATCAGGCCGCGCGTCAAATCACTCGAACCGGCCATCGTTGGTTTGACGCCAATCGCGACGGCATCACGCAGATCTCCTATTCATTCAACAAGCACGCAAGAGGGCACACGGCGTTCAATGCGACCCAGAAAGAGCAGGCCCGGCGCTCGATGCAATCGTGGGAGGATGTCGCGAATGTTTCATTCCAGGAAGGCAGTCGTCGCCCCGAGGGGCTTCTAGCGTTCTCCAATAGCACGGACTACGAGGTCGCCTTCGGCCAGTATCCGGGCCAGGAAGGTAAAGTGCTGATCAATCCCCGATTTGGCACCAATACTAATCCAGCCTTGCACAACCATGGGCGAATGACCCTGACCCATGAAATTGGGCACAACCTGGGCCTGTTACACCCAGGCACCTATAATTTTGGTAATCCCAATTACCGCGACCACGCCTTATATGCTCAGGATACGCGGGCTTACAGCGTGATGAGCTACTTCGATGCACCTGAAGCGGGTAAACACTTCAATGGAAAGTTACCGTCGGCGCCGATGATGGATGATATCGCCGCTGCGCAGCGGGTTTATGGTGCCAATAACACGACGCGCAATTCAGATACCACCTATGGCTTCAACTCCAATGCGGGACGAGACTATCTGGAGTTGAACTCGCGTCACGATACGGCCTTGTTTTGTGTATGGGACGGTGGTGGTGTCGATACGTTGGACTTTTCCAAGTATCACCAAAACCAGACTATCAATTTGCGGGCGGAGTCCTTTTCGGATGTTGGCGGCCTGGTGGGGAATGTTTCCATTGCCAAGGGGGTTACGCTGGAGAATGCAATCGGCGGCTCCGGGCATGACTCGATCATTGGTAACCAAGCAAACAACGTGCTTAAAGGTGGGGCGGGTGCGGATCGACTCCGAGGTGCGGGGGGCGCTGACACCTTCGCTTACGACAATCCCAGCGACTCCACGCCGGAATATCCCGATCAGATTATGGATTTTGTCACGGGTGTGGACAGAATCGATCTGTCGAACCTGCTGGGCAACGCGGGGGTTGATGCCCTGAGGTTCGTCAGGCGGCTGACGGGCAAACCAGGTGAAGCGATTCTGGATTACAACCGTACGACTAACCTGTCTAGGCTGGCCATCGACCTCACAGGGAATGGCCGATTTGATTTTTTCCTCAAGGCTTACGGCCCGATCAATGTGCCCGACATCATCACCGCCAATCCTGGCAGGCAGCGCTACGCCTAGTTGGCCGCTGCCTGGACCGACTTGCCGGTAGGTGCTTGAGCATTGACCGCCTGCCGTGCACTGCGTAGCCTTGCACCCTCGAGGTTCTTCGGCCCAGGCCGAAGCTAAGAAGGGAACGCGGTTCAAGCCGCGGCTGCCCCCGCAACTGTGAAGGGTTCAGTTGACTGCCACGCCACTGCCGATAGGGCGGGAAGGCGCAGTCAGCGTTGGTCGCAAGACCTGCACACCCCAAGCCAGGAGACCTGCCTCGCCACTGATTTTCCAATTCAACCGGGCGGGGTGATCCGGTGACGAAATCCGCTGCTGCGCGCCGCCGCAGGGCCTGTCGTCCCGTATGCCCGCCCCAAAGGGCATCCGATGAAAACACTGGCCAAACTTCCCGTCACCATCGTTACCGGCTTCCTTGGCTCGGGCAAAACCACGTTGCTGCGCCATATGCTCGACAACGCCCAGGGCCGTCGCATTGCGGTGATCGTCAACGAGTTCGGCGAGCTGGGCATCGACGGTGAAATCCTCAAGCAGTGTTCTATCGGTTGCACCGAAGAAGAAGCCAATGGCCGCGTCTACGAGCTGGCCAACGGTTGCCTGTGCTGCACCGTGCAGGAAGAGTTCTTCCCGGTGATGCGCGAACTGGTCGCCCGTCGCGGTGACCTGGACCATATCCTCATCGAAACCTCGGGCCTGGCCCTGCCCAAGCCGTTGGTGCAAGCCTTCCAGTGGCCGGAAATCCGCAGCGCTTGCACGGTGGACGCGGTGATCACCGTGGTCGACAGCCCAGCCGTGGCCGCCGGTACCTTTGCCGCTTTCCCGGATCAGGTCGACGCGCAGCGCAAGCTTGACCCGAACCTGGACCACGAATCGCCGTTGCACGAGCTGTTCGCCGACCAACTGGCCAGCGCCGACCTGGTGATCCTCAACAAAAGCGACCTGATCAGCGCCGAAGACCTGGCCCGTGTGCGCCTGGAAGTCGCCGAAGAACTGCCGCCCGCGGTGAAGATCATCGAAGCCAGCAGCGGTCGCCTGCCCCTGGACGTGCTGATCGGCCTGGGCGCCGGTTCCGAGGAGCATATCGACGGGCGCCATAGCCATCACGACCATCACCACGAAGGTGAAGATGACCACGACCACGATGCCTTCGACTCCATCTCCATCGACTTGCCCCAAGCCGATGAGGCGCTGCTGCTCGACGCGCTGACCCAATTGGTGGTGCAGCACGGCATCCTGCGCGTCAAAGGTTTCGCCGCGATCCCGAACAAGCCGATGCGCCTGTTGATCCAGGGCGTGGGCACGCGCTTTGACAAGCACTTCGACCGCGCCTGGGGTGCTGACGAAGCACGCACTACGCGCCTGGTGCTGATCGGCCAGGAACTGGACGCCGTGGGCCTTGAAGCGCAATTGCGCGCCGCCCTCAGCGTTTAACTATGCACCTGCTCAGGACCCAGCCCGGTGGTTTCGTCGCGGACGACAATATTGCCGACCTTGGCCAAACCCCTGCTGAGCTGGTGATCCTGTGCAGCGGTGATTCCAGCCTGGCGCTGCTCGCCGAAGCCGCCCAGCAATTGCCGGAGGATTACCCCAGCCTGCGCCTGGCCAACCCGATGCAGGTGCAGAACCATGCCTCGGTCGACCTGTACGTCGACGAGGTATTGCGCCACGCCAAGGTCATCCTGCTGTCATTGCACGGCGGCATCGGCTATTGGCGCTACGGTATCGAGCGCCTGGTGGAGTTGGCCGAACGCGGCGTCACCCTGATCCTGGTGCCGGGTGACGACCGCCCAGACCCGGAACTCAGCGGCCTGAGCACCGTTGCGGCCGAACACCGCGAGCGCCTGTGGCACTTCCTGCGCCAAGGTGGCCTGGGCAATGCCCTGGATTTTTATCACTGCCTGGCCAGTGCCCACCTGGGCCGCGACTATGCCTGGGCCGAGCCGCAAACCCTGCCGCGCACGGCGATCTATCACCCGCGCAACGCCAATGCCCGCCTCAATGACTGGCAGGCCGATTGGCACGCTGATTGGCCCGTGGCTGCGGTGCTGTTCTACCGCTCGCATTTGCAGGCGGCCAATACCGGCTTTATTGATGTGTTCTGTCAGCGCTTGCAAGCGGCGGGCCTCAACCCGTTGCCGATTGCGGTGGCCAGTCTGAAAGAGCCCGGCTGCCTCACGGTGGTTGAGGACCTGCTGGACGATGTGCAAGCCTCGGTGATCCTGAACACCACCGGCTTTGCCCAGTCCAGCCCGGAAGCGCCGCACCTGCGCCCGTTTCGCCGCAATATCCCGGTAATCCAGGCGATCTGCGCCCAGGACAACCAACCCGGCTGGCAGGCCAGCGAACAAGGCCTGGGGCCCCGTGACCTGGCGATGCATATCGCTTTGCCGGAGCTGGACGGGCGCATCATCAGCCGGCCCATCAGTTTCAAGGACCTGGCCTGGCGCAGCGAGCGCAGCCAGTCGGATGTGGTGTGCTACCGCGCAGCGCCCGAGCGCATGGATTTTGTCGCTGAGCTCGCACGCCGTTGGGTCGAGTTGGCGCGGGTGCCCAATGCCCAGAAACGGATTGCGCTGATCCTCGCCAACTACCCGACCCGCGACGGTCGCATCGGTAACGGCGTGGGCCTGGACACCCCGGCGGCAGCCCTGAATATCCTGCGCGCCTTGCAAGCCGAAGGCTACCCGGTGGCGGATGTGTTGCCCGACAGTGGCACCGCGCTGATCCAGGAACTGCTCGGCGGCGTCACCAACGACCTCGACAGCCTCGACCTGCGGCCCTGCCATCAAAGCCTGGGCCTTGTGGAATACCAGGCGATGTTTGATCGTTTGCCAGCGTCCAATCGCCAGGCCGTACAGGCGCGTTGGGGCGCGCCGCAAAACGATCCGATGTGCCGCGATGGCCGCATGATGATCGCCGGCCTGCGCCTGGGCCTGACCTTCGTCGGCATCCAGCCGGCGCGGGGTTACCAGGTGGATGCCAGCGCCGTGTACCACGACCCGGACCTGGTGCCGCCCCATGGCTACCTGGCGTTCTATTTCTGGCTACGCCATACCTACGGCGCCCACGGCGTGATCCATGTGGGCAAGCACGGCAACCTGGAGTGGCTGCCCGGCAAAGGCGTGGGCCTGTCGGAGCACTGCTGGCCGGATGCACTGCTGGGGCCGCTGCCGAATATCTACCCGTTTATCGTCAACGACCCGGGTGAGGGCGCCCAGGCCAAGCGGCGCACCCAGGCGGTGATCATCGACCACCTGATGCCGCCGCTGACCCGCGCCGAAACCTACGGCCCGCTGCGTGACCTTGAGTTATTGGCCGACGAATATTACGAGGCGCAATTGCTCGACCCGCGCCGTGCGCTGGAGCTGCAAAAAGACATCCTCAAGCTGGTGCGCGAAACCCGTATCGACCAGGAGCTTGAACTGGGCAGTGAGGCGGACGCGGCGGTGTGGCTGCCGCGCCTGGATACCTACCTGTGCGACTTGAAGGAATCGCAGATCCGCGATGGCCTGCATATCTTTGGCGAGTCGCCCGAGGGCCGTTTGCGTATCGACACCTTGCTGGCGCTGTTGCGCATTCCCCGTGGCGATGGCCGGGGCCCGCAGTCGAGTCTGCTGCGTGTGTTGGCCAAGGCATTCGACCTGGGGTTTGATCCGCTCGATTGTGCACTGGCCGAGCCCTGGACGGGGCGGCGCCCGTTGGTGTTGCAGAAGATTGACGATCAGCTGTGGCGTACGGCCGGGGATACCCGCGAACGTCTGGAGTTGTACGCGGCGCGCTTGATCGAGCAGGCGTTGGAAGGCCCCATCGAACAGTTGGAAGAGCCCGGCTGGCAGGAGGTGAAGTCGGTGATCGAAAGCCTGCGCATTGTCGTCGCGCCACGCCTGGATGCCTGTGGGCCGGCGGAGATGCGCGGCTTGCTCGATGCCTTGAGTGGGCGCTTTGTCCCGGCAGGGCCCAGCGGTGCGCCGAGTCGCGGTCGGCTGGATGTGCTGCCCACGGGGCGTAACTTCTTTACCGTGGACGTACGCAACCTGCCAACCACCACGGCGTGGCGTCTCGGTTTCCAGTCGGCCAACCTGATTCTTGAGCGGCACCTGCAAGACCACGGCGACCACCTGCGTCAGCTCGGCCTGTCGGTGTGGGGCACTGCCACCATGCGCACCGGCGGTGACGATATCGCCCAGGCCATGGCGCTGATGGGCGTGCGCCCGGTGTGGGCCACCGGCAGCCAGCGGGTGGACGATTTTGAAATATTGCCGATCAGCCTGCTGGACCGCCCGCGCGTGGACGTGACCCTGCGCGTGTCCGGGTTCTTCCGCGATGCGTTTGCCAACCTGATCCGCCTGTTCGATGCGGCGGTACAGGCGGTGGCGGCCCTGGATGAACCCGACGACATGAACCCGCTGGCCGCCAAAGTACGCAGTGAACGCCAAGCATTGCTTGAGGCGGGCCTGGATGAAGGTGCCGCGGCCAAGCAGGCCGGCTGGCGCATTTTCGGCGCCAAACCGGGTGCCTATGGCGCGGGCGTGCAGGGCGCGATTGACGGGCGCTTGTGGCAGAGCCGCGAGGACTTGGCCGAGGTCTACCTGAACTGGGGTGGTTATGCCTACGGTGGCGCTGACGAAGGCACTGCGGCCCGCGAGCAATTTGCCCAGCGGTTGAGCCAGGTGCAGGCGGTGTTGCAGAACCAGGACAATCGCGAGCACGACTTGCTCGACTCCAACGACTACTACCAATTCCAGGGCGGTATGCTGGCCGCCGTGGAAACCCTGAGCGGCGAAAAGGCCGCCAGCTACCATGGTGACCACAGCCAGCCGGACGTGCCGAAAATCCGCACCTTGAAGGAAGAGCTCAACCGGGTGATCCGTTCCCGTGCGGCCAACCCCAAGTGGATCGAAGGCGTGAAGCGCCATGGCTATAAAGGCGCGTTTGAAATGGCCGCGACCGTGGACAACCTGTTCGCCTTCGACGCCACCACCGCGCTGATTGACGATCATCAATATGCCTTGCTCGCCGATGCCTACCTGCTGGACCCCGACACCCGTGCCTTCGTGCAACAGCACAACCCCGATGCCCTGCGCGACATGACCGAGCGCATGCTCGAAGCCCAGCAACGTGGCTTGTGGCAGGCACCGGGGGCGTACCGCGAAGCCTTGGAAAACCTGTTGCTGGACATAGAAGAAGACAGCTGAGTGATCGTTCCCACGCTCCGCGTGGGAATGCAGCCCGTGACGCTCTGCGTCACAAGAACGGACGCCGAGCGTCCAGCGAAGCGTTCCCACGCGGGAGCGTTGGAACGAGCTATTAAGAGTTGACTATGACTGATACTCCCCATTTCCCGCTGTCCGCCGTGGTCGGCGCTGATGACTTGAAGCTCGCGCTGTGCCTGGCCGCCATCGACCCGAAGATCGGCGGCGTGCTGATCGAAGGGCCACGGGGCATGGCCAAGTCCACCCTGGCCCGTGGACTGGCGGACCTGCTGGCCAGCGGGCAGTTTGTGACCTTGCCCCTGGGCGCGACAGAAGAGCGCCTGGTCGGCACCCTGGATCTGGATGCCGCGCTGGGCGAAGGTCGCGCGCAATTCTCTCCCGGCGTGTTGGCCAAGGCCGACGGCGGCGTGTTGTACGTGGATGAAGTCAACCTGCTGGCCGACCACTTGGTGGACCTGCTGCTGGACGTAGCCGCCAGCGGCACCAACCTGATCGAACGCGACGGGATTTCCCATCGCCATGCGGCGCGCTTTGTACTGATTGGCACCATGAACCCGGAGGAGGGCGAGTTGCGCCCGCAGTTGCTCGACCGCTTCGGCTTCAACGTGGCGTTGAGCGGGCAGACTCTGCCCGCCGAGCGCGGGCAGATCATCCGGCGTCGCCTGGATTTCGACACTGACCCAACTGCGTTCTGCGCGCAGTGGGCGCCAGCCCAAGCCGCCTTGCGCGAACGTTGCACCCAGGCGCGGGCACGGCTCGACAGCATCGCCCTGGATGACCAGGCGTTGGCGCGCATCACCGAGCGCTGCTTTGCCGCTGGGGTCGACGGCTTGCGTGCCGACCTGGTCTGGTTGCGTGGCGCCCGTGCCCATGCGGCGTGGCGTGGTGCGGCCGCTATCGAGCAGGAAGATATCGATGCGGTGGCAGAATTTGCCTTGCGCCATCGTCGTCAGCAACAGACTCCGCCAGGCTCGCCGCCCCAGCCGAATGACGGGCCGTCGTCGTCACCCTCTGACACCTCGCCCGGCCAAGGCCAGTGGGGCGATATGCCCGCACCCGCCTTGCCTACGGGCGTACGCCGCGATGTACCCACCTGGCCAAAAAAGCCCTAGGCATCCGCCCCCGTCCTGACGCGGGGGCGGATGCCCGGCCCCAGGCGGGGCGATTGAACACCGGCCGGCAGGGCAAGGCCCGCAGCGCCCAGCGCGGGGCGATCAATTGGCCGGGCACGTTGCTCGGCGGTCGGCCGCAATGTCGTGCGGACCTGCTGTTCCATTTGCGTTGCCGGTCAGCCCCTGAGCTGTGGCTGGTGATTGTCGATGCCTCGGCGTCCACGCGGCGCCATCGGGCGTTGACCGACGCCAAGGGGCTGCTGGCCCAGCTGTTTGACGATGCTTATCGGCAACGGGCGCGCATGGCGTTGTTGACGGCCAGCGGGCAATCGCCGAAGTGGCAGGTGCAAGGTTTGAAGGCGGCGAAAGGCTTGTCCGATTGGTTGGCGCAGTTGGGCGCGGGCGGCGGGACGCCATTGCTGGCTGCGCTGACCGAAGCGGGGCATTGGTTGGCGGCACGGCGCAAGCGCTATCCCGCCGAGCAGCAGAAGTTGCTGGTAGTGACCGATGGGCGGCTCAAGGCGATGGGCGCGCTGCCGCGATTGGAGTGCCCAGGCATGTTGATTGATATCGAGCGCGGGCCGATCAGGTTGGGGCGGGCTGAGGAATTGGCGGTGGGGTTGCAGTTGGGTTATCAGCATATCGATAAGCTGTAGCGTCTGGGCTATCGCTTTCGCAGGCAAGCCAGCTCCCACATTTTGACCTCGCCGCCTATCCCATGTGGGAGCTGGCTTGCCTGCGATGAGGCCCTCAAACACACCACACCAGTATCAGCCTGTCCCCGGCACATTCGGCCAAAGATCGGCCACCAGAAACAACCGCTCGGCTTCCTCCCACTCCTCACCGTTCGGCACCATGCGCACCAGCAACTGCGCCGGCGCCATTGGGTCCAGCTCTGCCAGCCAGTCTTGCATCTGCACCTCACTCCACACTTGATCAGCCGGGTAATGCGCGGGCGCCAGCCAGGCATGGCGGGGCAGGGGTTGCCAGCGACCCGCCGGGCGAGTGCTGACAAAGTCTGTCCAGTCGCGCTGATGCAACCAGCGCCCACGCAGGTGCTGCGGGTGAGCGCCGAGGGGGGATTGCGCCGCGCCGGGCCAGGGGTAGAGCAGATAGCCGCCGAGCCACAAATGCGCATCGAACGCTTGGATATCCAGCGCCGCCAAGGCTTCGCGGCTCTCTGCCCGCGCGGAGATCGGCAGTTGATGCTGGGCCAGGTGCGCCAGCTTGCGGTCCAACCGGTCATGACAGCCAGGCCCCAGCCATTGCGCAGTGTCCTGGCCATTGCCGTCCTGCGGGCCCAGGTAGAGTTTGATCGCCAGCTCAAGGTGGTGCACGCCATCACGGTCGCGCACCAGCATGTCCAGCTCGCCCAGGGTATGCCCGGCTCGGCGGATCGGCAGGTTGGCGGCCAGCAACTCCACGCCCGGCGCATGCTGCACCGCAAATTGCCACAAACGTTCGTAGTACAGGCCCAGGCGCCGGGTACGTGACAGGCTCAGCCACTGCTGCAACGCGCTGCTGTCCTGGTCCAGCTGGCGCAGCCAGGCTTCGAGCTGGTGAGGGGCCTGCACCCAGTCACTGCCGGCCAGCGGGTGGCGCTGCGGCCACGGCGTTTGCGCCAGCATCGGCGGCGCGAGCATCACCCACGCCAGGTCGCGCACCTCGGGGTGGCGCAGTTGGCGGGGCAGGGTGTGCAAGTCGGGGAATGGCGTCATGGTCCGAGCATAGCCTTTTCAGCGCGCAGAAGGTGCCTGAGAACCATTGTCATCAAGGCGTGGCGGCGACAAAGGATTTTGCCTGAGGCGGCCTTTCGCCCATAATCGCTCTTTTTGCCTCACCCCCAGATCCCGCAGGAGCCCCATGGAGCACTTTCGCAATATCGGCATTATCGGTCGCCTGGGCAGTACCCAGGTGTTGGACACCGTCCGCCGGCTGAAGAAGTTTCTGCTCGAGCGCCACCTGCATGTGATCCTCGAAGACACCATCGCTGAAATCCTCCCCGGCCACGGCCTGCAAACCTCGTCGCGCAAGATGCTCGGCGAAGTGTGCGACATGGTCATCGTGGTCGGTGGCGATGGCAGCCTGCTCGGCGCTGCCCGGGCGCTGGCGCGGCATAACGTGCCGGTGCTGGGGATCAACCGCGGCAGCCTGGGGTTCCTCACCGATATCCGCCCCGATGAGCTGGAAGTCGAAGTGGCCAAGGTGCTCGATGGCCATTACCTGGTGGAGAACCGCTTCCTGTTGCAAGCCGAAGTGCGCCGCCACGGCGAGGCGATCGGCCAGGGCGATGCCCTCAACGATGTAGTGCTGCACCCTGGCAAGTCCACGCGCATGATCGAGTTCGAGCTGTACATCGACGGCCAGTTCGTCTGCAGCCAGAAGGCCGACGGCCTGATCGTCGCCACGCCCACCGGTTCTACCGCCTACGCGCTGTCGGCCGGTGGCCCGATCATGCACCCCAAGCTCGATGCCATTGTGATCGTGCCTATGTACCCCCATATGTTGTCCAGTCGGCCAATTGTGGTCGATGGCAACAGTGAGCTGAAAATCGTGGTGTCCAAAGACATGCAAATCTACCCGCAAGTCTCCTGCGACGGGCAGAACCATTTCACCTGCGCCCCCGGTGACACCATCACCGTGAGCAAGAAGGCACAGAAGTTGCGCTTGATCCACCCGCTGGATCACAACTACTACGAAGTGTGCCGCACCAAGTTGGGCTGGGGCAGCCGCTTGGGAGGTGGAGGCGACTGATGCTCGATCCCGCGCGTAGCTACGACCTGATTGGTGACGTGCACGGTTGCGCTCATACCCTTGAGCACTTGCTCGACCAATTGGGTTACCACAAGCAGGGCGGCACCTGGCGCCATCCGTCACGCATGGCCGTGTTCCTGGGCGATATCATCGACCGTGGCCCACGCATCCGCGAGGCGCTGCATATCGTCCACGACATGACCGAGGCCGGCCAGGCGCTGTGCATCATGGGCAACCACGAGTTCAATGCGCTGGGCTGGACCACGCCGGCCCCTCCGGGCAGCGGCAAGCAGTTTGTGCGTGAGCACAACCCGCGCCACGCCCGCTTGATCCACGAGACCCTGACCCAGTTCGAACACCACCCGGCCGATTGGCACGACTTCCTCGGCTGGTTCTACGACATGCCGCTGTTTGTCGACGCCGGGCGCTTTCGCGTGGTGCACGCGTGCTGGGACGACAGTTTTATTCAGCCGCTGCGCGCGACGTTCCCGGATGGCTGCATCGACCCGCACTTCCTGCAAGCCGCTGCCGTACCGGGCAGTTTCGCCTGCAACGCGTTCGATCGCTTGTTGCGCGGTACCGATATGCGCCTGCCCGACGGCCTGACGTTGACCGGTGGCGATGGCCTGACACGTTCGTTCTTTCGCACCAAGTTCTGGGAAGACGACCCCAAGACCTACGGCGACATCGTGTTCCAGCCCGATGCTTTGCCGGAGCCGGTGGCACGCACGCCGCTATCGTCCACTGAAAAGAATTCCCTGCTGCGCTATGGCGTCGATGAACCGCTGTTGTTCGTCGGCCACTACTGGCGCAGCGGCAAACCCGCGCCGATCCGCCCAAACCTGGCCTGCCTGGACTACAGTGCCGTGCTCTACGGCAAGCTGGTGGCGTATCGACTGGACCAGGAAACCCAACTGGATCCGCGTAAATTCGTATGGGTCGACGTTGAGCGACCAGAGGCCATTCCATGAGTACCGTAGCTGTATTGCGCCTGCCCCTGAGCGTCGACCTGGGGGGCTTCGTCAAGTTGCTGCACCGCATGCAGGTGCCGCACCGCGTCAGCGAAGAGGCGGGTGAACAGGTGCTGTGGGTACCCGAAGCCATCAGCGACGATGTGCGCGTGTTGTATCAACGCTTCCCCGCGGGCGACCCGGACCAGCAACTGGACATTCCCGAACAGGCGCCCGTTGCGCGGCCAGGTTTTGTTCAGCAGGTGCGCCACAGCCCGGTCACCGCTCTGGTGTTGTTGGCCAGTCTCATCGTCGCTGCCGTAACTCTGCTGGGTGAAAACCTGCAAGCCATGGCCTGGCTGACCTTCCTGCCGTTTCGGGTGCTGGGCGAGTACATCCAGTTCACGCCGCTGGCCGACACCCTGGCCTCGGGGCAGTGGTGGCGCCTGGTGACGCCGATGCTGATCCACTTCGGCATCCTGCATCTGGCCATGAACGGCATGTGGTACTGGGAGCTGGGCCGGCGCATTGAAGCGCGCCAGGGCAGCATCAACCTGCTGGGCCTGACCCTGTTGTTCAGCCTGGTCTCCAACTACGCGCAATACGCCTACGGCGGCCCCGGCTTGTTTGGCGGCTTGTCCGGCGTGTTGTATGGCCTGCTCGGGCATTGCTGGATCTTTCAATTATTGTCGCCCAACCCGGCCTATCGCCTGCCCCGTGGGGTGCTGGTGATGATGCTGGTGTGGTTGCTGCTCTGCCTGTCGGGGCTGGTCTCGATGATCGGTTTCGGCGAAATCGCCAACGCGGCCCATGTGGGCGGCTTGGTCATCGGTTGCTTGACGGGTTTGCTCGGCGGTTTGTACAACCGTCGCAAAGCGTCTCTTTGATAAGGAAGAGCCTTATGTCCTCTTTTGCTGAAATGATCGAAAACATCACCCCGGACATCTACGAGAGCCTCAAGCTCGCGGTAGAGATCGGCAAATGGTCCGATGGCCGCAAGCTCACCGCCGAGCAGCGCGAACTGTCGCTGCAAGCGATGATCGCCTGGGAGATTCAGAACCTGCCCGAAGAACAGCGCACCGGTTATATGGGCCCGCAGGAGTGCGCGTCCAAGTCCGCGCCAGTACCGAATATCCTGTTCAAATCGGATGCGATCCATTGATTGAAATTGGTCGCGGTGCAGTCAGCAAAATGTCGGCGCAACTCGGTGAGCCGACTGTTCAATACGCCTTTCGCCTGGGCGACACCGAGGTGCCGGTCAATCCGTTGATCGGTACCCATGTACGTTTGGAATACCTGGGCGCGATCCATTGCAGCCATTGCGGGCGCAAGACCAAGACCAGCTTCAGCCAGGGCTATTGCTACCCGTGCATGACCAAGCTGGCCCAGTGTGACTTGTGCATCATGAGCCCCGAGCGTTGCCATTACGACGCCGGCACCTGCCGCGATCCGGGCTGGGGCGAGACATTCTGCATGACCGACCACGTGGTGTACCTGGCCAATTCGTCGGGGATCAAGGTCGGCATTACGCGGGCTACGCAGTTGCCCACCCGTTGGCTGGACCAGGGCGCCAGCCAGGCGCTGCCGATCATGCGCGTGGCGACGCGCCAGCAATCGGGCTTCGTCGAAGACCTGTTTCGCAGCCAGGTGGCCGACAAGACCAACTGGCGCGCTTTGCTCAAGGGCGATGCGCAATCGGTGGACCTCAAGCAGGTGCGTGACGAGCTGTTCGCCTCTTGCGCCGAGGGCTTGCTGGGTTTGCAGGAACGCTTTGGCCTGCAAGCCATCCAAACCATTGCCGACATCGAGCCGATTGAAATCCGCTACCCGGTCGAGCAGTATCCGACCAAGATCGTCAGCTTCAACCTGGACAAGAACCCGATTGCCGAAGGCACGCTGCTGGGGATCAAGGGCCAATACCTGATCTTCGACACCGGCGTCATCAACATTCGTAAATACACGGCCTACCAGCTCGCCGTGCATCAGTAGAAGGATCCCCAGCATGCGCACCGAACAACCGAAGATGATTTACCTGAAGGACTATCAGGCGCCGGACTACCTGATCGACGAGACGCACCTGACCTTCGAGTTGTTCGAGGACCACAGCCTGGTCCACGCGCAGCTGGTGATGCGCCGCAACCCCGAGCGTGGTACCGGCCTGCCACCGCTGGTGCTCGATGGCCAGCAGCTTGAGTTGCTGAGCGTCACCCTCGCGGATCAGGAACTGACCGCCGCCGATTACCAGCTGACTGACAGCCACCTGACCCTGCAGCCCCCGAGTGAAACCTTCACCCTGGACACCACGGTCAAGATCCACCCGGAAACCAACACCGCGCTGGAAGGCTTGTACAAATCCAGCGGTATGTTCTGCACCCAGTGCGAGGCCGAAGGTTTCCGCAAGATCACCTATTACCTCGACCGCCCGGATGTGATGAGCGTGTTCACCACCACGGTGATCGCCGAGCAGCACAGCTATCCGGTGCTGTTGTCCAACGGCAACCCGATCGCCAGCGGCCCTGGTGAAGACGGCCGGCACTGGGCGACCTGGGAAGACCCGTTCAAAAAGCCGGCCTACCTGTTTGCGCTGGTGGCCGGTGACCTGTGGTGCGTCGAAGACAGCTTTACCACCATGACCAACCGCGAAGTCGCGCTGCGCATCTACGTCGAGCCGGAAAATATCGACAAGTGCCAGCACGCCATGACCAGCCTGAAAAAATCCATGCGCTGGGACGAAGAGACCTACGGCCGCGAGTACGACCTCGACATCTTCATGATCGTTGCGGTCAACGACTTCAACATGGGCGCCATGGAGAACAAGGGCCTCAACATCTTCAACTCCAGCGCCGTGCTGGCCCGCGCCGAAACCGCTACAGACGCCGCTCACCAGCGCGTCGAAGCCATCGTCGCCCACGAATACTTCCACAACTGGTCGGGTAACCGCGTGACCTGCCGCGACTGGTTCCAGCTGTCGCTCAAGGAAGGCTTCACCGTGTTCCGTGACTCGGGCTTCTCTGCCGACATGAACTCGGCCACGGTCAAGCGCATCCAGGACGTGGCGTACTTGCGTACCCATCAGTTCGCTGAAGATGCCGGCCCCATGGCCCATGCCGTGCGCCCCGACAGCTTTATCGAGATCTCCAACTTCTACACCCTGACCGTGTATGAAAAGGGCTCGGAAGTAGTCGGCATGATCCACACCTTGCTCGGCGCCGAGGGCTTTCGCAAAGGCAGCGACCTGTATTTCGAACGCCATGACGGCCAGGCCGTGACCTGCGACGACTTCATCAAGGCCATGGAAGACGCCAATGGCGCCGACCTCAGCCAGTTCAAGCGCTGGTACAGCCAGGCCGGCACCCCGCGCCTGGCGGTCAGCGAGGCCTACGACGCAGCGGCCAAGACCTACAGCCTGACCTTCCGCCAGAGTTGCCCGCCCACTCCGGACAAGGTCGAGAAACTGCCCTTTGTGATCCCGGTGGAGCTGGGCTTGCTGGACGGGCAGGGCGCCGGCATTGCCTTGCGCCTGGCCGGTGAAGCGACGGCGGGCGACACTTCGCGGGTAATCTCGGTGACCGAAGCGGAGCAGACGTTTACCTTCGTCGACATCGCTGAAAAACCCTTGCCTTCGTTGCTGCGTGGTTTCTCGGCGCCGGTGAAGCTCAGCTTCCCCTACAGCCGTGATCAACTGATGTTCCTGATGCAGCACGACAGCGACGGTTTCAACCGCTGGGATGCCGGCCAGCAATTGGCCGTGCAGGTGCTGCAGGAGCTGATCGGCCAGCATCAGGCGGGCCAGCCGCTGAAGCTCGATCAACGCTTGATCGACGCGCTGCGCACGGTGTTGAGCGATGAAAGCCTGGACCAGGCCATGGTCGCCGAAATGCTCTCGCTGCCGAGCGAAGCCTACCTCACGGAAATCAGCGAAGTGGCGGATGTGGACGCCATCCACGCTGCCCGCGAGTTTGCCCGCAAGCAACTGGCCGACAACCTGTTCGAAGGGTTGTGGCTGCGCTACCAGGCCAACCGCGAGCTGTCCAAGCAAACGCCATATGTGGCAGAGGCCGAGCACTTCGCCCGGCGTGCGCTGCAGAACATCGCGCTGTCGTACTTGATGCTCAGCGGCAAGCCAGAAGTATTGGCGGCCACCCTGGATCAGTTCGACACCAGCGATAACATGACCGAACGCCTGACGGCGTTGGCGGTGCTGGTGAACTCGCCGTTTGAAGCAGAGAAAGCCCAGGCCTTGGCGGTGTTTGCCGAAAACTTCAAGGACAACCCGCTGGTCATGGACCAATGGTTCAGCGTACAGGCCGGCAGCACCTTGCCGGGCGGGCTGGCGCGGGTCAAGGCGTTGATGCAGCACCCGGCGTTCACCATCAAGAACCCCAACAAGGTACGCGCGCTGGTGGGCGCATTTGCCGGGCAGAACCTGATCAACTTCCATGCGGCGGATGGCTCGGGTTACCGGTTCCTGGCGGATCTGGTGATCCAGCTCAATACCTTGAACCCGCAGATTGCCTCGCGCCAACTGGCGCCGCTGACCCGCTGGCGTAAATACGACAGCGCACGGCAGGCGCTGATGAAAGCGGAGCTGGAGCGCATCCTGGGCGCGGGTGAGCTGTCCAGCGATGTGTTTGAGGTGGTCAGCAAGAGCCTGGCGTAACCCGCATTGCTTTATGTAGGAGCGAGCTTGCTCGCGAGAAGCTCACAGGCGCCGCGTTCATTCAGGAAGCACGCGTTACCGTTGATGTTTTTCGCGAGCAAGCTCGCTCCTACAGACGGCAGGATTAATCCCTGACACTAGGCCGATTCGTAACTGCGGCGCGTGCGCTCTATCTCTTCGACCAACCGGTCAATGCCCGCCAACCGCGCCCGGTTGTCATGATCCCAGGGATGAAAGCCCGGCTTGAAGTAATGCAGCCACGGCCGGAACATCCGTGGAAACACGCCTTTGGGCCCATACAAGAATTTAACCATGCGCCACAGCCCCTTCAGCGTGCCACCCGAAGTGCGGTCGGCAATCAACAGGCGCACGTGAAAATCCAGCACCACCACCCAGAACAGCACGCTGGTGGTCAGCATGGTGCCGGTGCGCAGCAGGTAACGTGCCGGCCCTGGTTTGATCACCCTGTTCCACACATCGAACGCCACGGCTTTATGTTCGGTTTCTTCCAGGGCGTGCCAGTACCACATCTGCTGGTAACCCTTGAGTGAGTCGCCAAAGCGCGACGGGTCGCTCAGCAGGATCTCCGCGAGCATCGCGGTGTAGTGTTCCAGGGCGATGGTCACCGCCAGGTTGAACGAGGGCGGCAGGTGTTTTTTCTGCAGGTCGAGGAAGAACTTCAAGCGTCGGTCAAGGGTGTGCGCCGGCAGGCCGGCCGCTTGCAGCAAGTCGTTATAGGCCACGTGTTCACGGCTGTGCATGGCCTCCTGGCCGATAAACCCCTGGATCTCTTTTTTCAGTTCGGCATCGTCGATCTGCCCACGGTAGTGGCGCACGCTGTCCATGAAGAACAGCTCGCCCTGGGGAAACAGCAACGACAGGGCATTGAAGAAATG
This sequence comes from Pseudomonas sp. AL10, assembly GCF_029960685.1. NCBI lineage: Bacteria > Pseudomonadati > Pseudomonadota > Gammaproteobacteria > Pseudomonadales > Pseudomonadaceae > Pseudomonas > Pseudomonas sp. AL10. The sequence goes on along the minus strand of NZ_JASBQZ010000016.1, from coordinate 69,351 downwards.
GCTGACCACCGGCCCTTGTTCGTGCCAGTTCTTGATGCGCTCGGCAGGCAAGGCAAAACGGATATCGCGACGGATCGGCAACATGGTGCGTCCTCCTGTTCAGAGTCGAGGCTCGTCGTTGGTTTCAAACACTGGCGTGCGCGGCTTGGGCGCCATGCGCTTGCTGGCAAACACCACCAGGGCCTGATAGGCCGCCGGCAGGCAACGGGCGAGCAGGTCGAGAAAATACGCATCGCGGCCAATCAGCACGCGGCGCTTGTTTTTGCGTACGCCTTGCAGGATCACTTTGGCGGCCTGGTCGGCGTCGGTGATGAAGAGTTTTTCGAAATCGGCGCGGGCTTGCTGCTCGCTGTGGATGAGAAAACCGGTCATGTTCGCGTCGATGCGGCTGCTGCGGCAGATGTCGGTACGAATGCCACCGGGGTGTACACAGGTGGCCGACACGCCGCAGCGTTGCAGGTCGAGTTCCTGGCGCAAGGCTTCGGTGAAACCGCGCACCGCGAACTTGGTGGCGTTGTAGCCGCTCATGCCGGGTTGGGCGAACAGGCCGAACACGCTGGACGTATTGATGATATGCCCGGCACCGCTGGCCTTGAGGTACGGCAGGAACGCCTTGGTGCCATGCACCACTCCCCAGAAGTTGATGCCGACAATCCATTCCAGGTCGGCGTAATCCACCCCTTCGACGGTGCTCGACAGCGCCACCCCGGCATTGTTGAACACCAGGTTGACCTGGCCGTGCTCGGCCGCGCAGCGTGCTGCCCACGCCTGCATGGCCTGGCGGTCGGAGACGTCCAGCACCTGGGTGGTGACGGTGACGGGCGCCAAGGTCGAGGTGCGGATCAGTGCCAGGGTCTGCTCCAGGCCCTGGCTGTTTTTGTCTGCCAGCGCCAGGTGACACCCTTCCCGCGCCAGCGCCAGGGCCAGTGCGCGGCCCATGCCGGAAGCCGCGCCGGTGATCGCCGCAACGCGGCCGTTGAATGATTTCATGACAGGCTGCCTTCTGTGGTGGAGTGGGGCGTTGCAACCGCACGCGGCAGGGCGGGCGCCGGCGCCTGGCTGACGCTGTAGTCTTTGAGGGCAAAATGCCGGGTGACCTGCTTGAAGCGCCAGGTCGAGCCGGGCCACAGCGTGGTGTTCTTGCCGGTGCGTGGGTCGAGGTACCAGCTCTGGCAGCCGCCGGTGTTCCAGATGGTGCGCTTGAGCTTGTCCTGCAACTGCTGGTTGTAGGCGTGCTCCACGGCGGGCTTGACCTCTACCGTGGTAAGGCGCTGGCGCTGCATGTGTTTCAGGGCGTCGAGGATGTACGCGACCTGGGCCTCGATCATCAGGATCATCGAGTTATGCCCCAGGCCGGTGTTGGGGCCGACGATCAGAAACAGGTTCGGGTAGCCCGGCACGGTGGTGCCTTTATAGGCATGGGCGCCATCGCGCCAGGCGTCCATCAGGTCGATGCCGTCCCGGCCGATGATGCAGCCACGGGGCAACGGGTCGCTGGCCTGGAAACCTGTGCCGAAGATCAGGCAATCGGCGGGGTGCTTGATACCGTCGGCGGTGATCACGCCGTCGGCTTCGATGCGCAGCACGCTGTCGGTGACCACCTCGACATTGCTGCGCGAGAGCGCCGGGTAGTAATCGTTGGAGATCAACACGCGCTTGCAGCCGATGGTGTAGTCCGGCGTCAGGGTTTTGCGCAGGGAAGGGCGGGCCACCTGTTTGCGCAGGTGACGCAGTGCGATTTTCTGCACCATTTTCATCAGGCGTGGGTGCAGGGCAAAGCCCACCACGCGGCCTTCCAGTGCCCAGTAAAGCGCACCACGAACCAGCTTTTGGGTAAGCGGTACATGCTTGAACAACCAGCGTTCGGCAGCGGAAATCGGCCGATCAGGTTTGGGCATGATCCACGGCGGTGTGCGCTGGAACAGGTCCAGGTGCGCCACCTGCGGGGCGATCTGCGGCACGAACTGGATGGCGCTGGCGCCGGTGCCAATCACCGCCACGCGCTTGCCCTTCAAGGAATACTCATGGTCCCACTGCTGGGAGTGGAAGCGCTTGCCCTTGAAGCTGTCCAGCCCTGGGATGTCCGGCATTGCCGGGCGCGACAAGCCCCCCATGCCTGACACCAGCACCCGTGCGCTGACCTGGCGACCGTCGCTGAAGGTCAGCTGCCAGCGCTGCTGCTGTTCATCAAACAGCGCACGTTGCAGGCCCATGCCAAAGCGCAGGTAGGGCGCCAGCTCAAAGCGCCTGGCGCAGTCTTCCAGATAGGCACGAATCTCGGGTTGCGCCGCGAACTGTCGCGTCCAGTTCGGGTTGGGCGCAAAGGAAAACGAGTACACATGGGACTGCACGTCGCAGGCGCACCCTGGGTAGTGGTTGTCGCGCCACGTACCGCCGAGGGTCTCGGCCTGTTCGGCGATAAAGAAGTCGGTGAGCCCGGCCTCCTTGAGTTTGATCGCCATGCACAGGCCCGCGAACCCGGAGCCAATGATGGCGATGTCGATTGAGTCACTGGGGGCATTCATAGGGCTGCCTCGTCAATAAAGCGCTTGGGCATCGGATGTGCTCCTGTTTTTGTTTTGTCTTTTAGATAGAACACCATTGCAAAGGAAAATTGAATTAATTATTTTAAAAAAGATTTTAAATAATCTACCTGAAAAATTCGCCTACGCTAGGGCCTTGTTGCGCATGAACGATTTGTCCGACGGACGAACGTGGTATGCATGAAGTTTAGGTCCAGGGTGTGGACGATGGCTGAGGCCAGGCCAATTCCGGTCGGGTCGCCAGCAGCAGGGAAGCAGAGGACCGAGCTATGGCTTTGGAGTGGGTTGTCGCTGCGGGTGTGCTGGTGGGCGCCAGCGCGGTGTTATGGGGCTTGAGTGCCTGGATGACGCGGCGCATTGAAGCGACCGTGCCGATCAACGGGCGCTTCGTCGAGGTGGATGGCGAGCGCTTTCATTATGTCGAAGAGGGCAAGGGCCCGCCGCTGGTGATGATCCACGGGCTGATGGGCAGCAGTCGCAACCTGACCTATGCCTTGTCCGGTCAGTTGCGTGAGCACTTTCGGGTCATCAGCCTCGACCGGCCGGGCTCAGGCTATTCCACCCGGCATAGCGGCACGCCGGCAGACTTGCCTGCCCAGGCGCGACAAATCGCGGCTTTCATCAAGACGCTGGATCTGGACAAACCGCTGGTGCTGGGGCACTCCCTGGGCGGCGCGATTGCCCTGGCGCTGGCCCTCGACCATCCGCATGCGGTGTCCGGGTTGGTGCTGGTTGCGCCCTTGACTCACCCCCAACGCATGCTGCCGCTGGTGTTCCTTTCTCTGGCCGTGCGCCCGGCCTGGCTGCGGCGCTGGGTGGCCCACACCTTGACCCTGCCCATCGGCCTGCTGACCAAAGACTCGGTGGTGAAGGGCGTGTTCGCCCCGGACCCTGCGCCGCCAGACTTCGCCAGCCGTGGCGGCGGTTTGCTGGGCATGCGCCCCGACAACTTCTACGCCGCGTCCACCGAGATCAACCGGGTCAACGACCACCTGCCAGAGATGGTCAAGCGCTACTCCCAACTGACGCTGCCAATCGGCCTGATCTACGGCGGGCAAGACAAGGTGCTCGACTTCCAGAAACACGGCCAGGCCCTGGCCAGCAAGGTGCCAGGGCTGAAAATGCAGGTGATCGAAGGCCGCGGGCATATGTTGCCGATCACCGCCACCGAGCGCGTGGCGGCGCTGGTGGAGCAGGTGGCCAAGCGGGTTCGACCCGGTGAAAACGTTAGGCAGTTACAGCCATCTGTAGCCTTGGCGAGCAAATAACGGTGCCACTCGACTGCGGTTCATTAGCGTTGATGCCTGCCCTGAGTACCTGACCCAATGGCTGAAAAGAGACTGCTCGGTCACGGAAAAAAGGGCTGGAGAAACTAGTTGACGACCTAACGATTCCGCGCTATTTATTTAAAAAAATATTTCAATGTGTAATTTGAAATTATTTTTGAAATGCCTAAGAGCGAATAAAATAATGAAAAAAACGCCTTTTATCGCATGCATGATTTCTCGCAGCAGTCAGCGCACCGCTGCCGCATCGCCTACCGACTGTGTTCGGAGGCTGCCATGAACCAGACGCTGGCAGCTGCGACCGTGTGGGCCGACGGCAAACGCCACCTGTGGTGGCTCGGCATTATGCCGCTGGCGACTCCCTTACTCTCCGGCGCCCTTGCCATCACCACAGGCGTGCAACAACTGTGGTGGGTGGGCGTGCTGGTGATCTTCGGCTTGATCCCGCTGATTGACGGCCTGCTTGGCGAAGACGTCAGCAACCCGCCCGAATCTGCGGTCAGCCACCTTGAATCCCAACGCTACTACCGCTGGATCGTCTACACCGGCGTGCTGTTTGTGATTGCCTCGGTGGTCATCACCGGTTGGCTCGCTGCGGGCGGTATCGACTGGATCATCAACGGCGGCCTGTTGCAGGCCACGGCCACCCTGGAACCGTCGAACTGGCTGGCCAGGACCGCCGCGTTCATCACCGCACGCACTGAACTTCACGGTGAAATCAGCTGGTTGACCTATGTGGGCATGGCCATGTCCACCGGTGCCGCCACCGGCATTGCCATCAACACCGCCCATGAGCTGGGGCACAAACCCAAGCCCCTGGAAGTGTTCCTGGCCAAGGTCACCTTGGCTCCGACCTTCTATGGGCACTTCTATACCGAACATAACCGTGGCCATCACGTACGGGTCGCCACTCCGGAAGATCCGGCCAGCTCGCGCCTGGGTGAAAGTTTCTGGGCTTTCCTGCCGCGTTCGGTGTGGTTCAGCGCCGTGTCGGCCTGGAACCTGGAGCGCGAACGCCTGCGCAAACTCGGCCTGCCGGCCCTGCACTGGAAGAACGCGGTGCTCAGCGCCTGGATGTACAGCGTGGTGTTGTGGGGCGCAATGATTGCCTGGCTGGGGGCGGCGGTAATTCCGTTCCTGATTATCCAGGGCATCTACGGGTTCTCGTTGCTGGAAGTGGTGAACTATGTCGAGCATTACGGCCTCAAGCGTCAGAAGTTGCCCAATGGCCGTTATGAACGATGCTCGCCGCGTCACTCGTGGAACAGTAATCGGATTGTCACCAATATCTTTCTGTTCCAGTTGCAACGGCACTCCGATCACCATGCCAACCCCACGCGTAGTTATCAGTCGCTGCGTCACTTTGATGAATCACCGCAACTTCCATATGGCTATGCCAGCATGATTGTCTGGGCTTATGTGCCGTATTTGTGGCGGCGTCGCATGGACCATCGCGTACTGAATCACTATGGCGGTGATATCAACCTGACCAATCTTCAACCGTCAAAACGCTTGAAGTACCTGGAAAAGTACAGCGGTAGTGCCAAGCCGTTTTGAGATGAAGTAAGCCTTCAGGGTGTACTCGGGATCTGTGTATCGCGCAGGTTCTGATCGCCCGGAGTATTGAGTGCAAGCACCTGGTTTGACCCTACAACAATAATTTCAAGGGAAGGACGTACACCATGCAAAGTTCTGCCAAGTTCACCGCCCACATCTTCTTGGCGGCCATGGGCCTGATTGTGTATCACCAGGCCCAGGCTGCGCGTATCGAACCCGCGGGCAGTGCCTTCACTGCCCAGGGGCCTATCAGCTTTTCCAAAGGCAAGCTCATCAGTGCCGACTGCACCATCAAGGTGGCCGGCAAGGTTGCAGCCGATGGTTCATCGGTGAATGTCGACAAAGTCGAGTTCGACGGTGGCCTCAAGTGCAGCCGTGTCGAAGCCATCAACTTGCCTTGGGTGTTAATCGCCAAAGATACAAAAAGCGGCTCCATGTCGAAGATCAGCGTGGACGTGCATGCCTTTGGCCTGGGTGGCAAGTGTGGGCCGTCGACGGCCGACGGTACTTGGGATAACGCCACCGGAAAGTTGGAAGCCGCCGATGTTGCGATTGGCGAAGACTGCAAGATCAAGACGGTGTCGATCAAGATGCCGCCCAACTTCAAAGTTGTCGAATAACGCGTTCCAACGGTTGTAGCGGTAAATGCATTGAAATTTGGCTGGAAAGGGAAGTTCTGCAGTTTCACCGTGACCTCTCGATCATGGCCATTACCCCTGGCGAAATGAATCGCCATAACATGTGAGGAAAAACAATGAAAAGCTTGAAAACTCTCGTGTCGCTCTCTGCCTTGGCTGTTTGCATGGGGGCTGCTTCCATGGCCAATGCCTACAGCATCACGCCGGTTAATTCGAACTTTACGGCGCCTGGCACTATTTCGGTGAAATCACCGTCGTCCTATCAGGCCACCGTTAACTGCACTGCCAACTTTACCGGCAACGTCGACGCCACTGGCGTGGCCAAGATCACCGGGGTGACGGTGAGCGGTAGCGGCCTTTGCGCATTGCCAAAAATCACCGGGTTGCCATGGACATTGACCGCCACCGGCCCAGCGGCAGGTTCGGTCGCCAATGTCGGCTATACCATCGCCTCTTCTGTCCTGTACCCAGCCTCTAACTGTGGCCCATCGACCATCACCGTGGGCTACAGCGGTGGGGTGCTGACGGCGGCCAACCAAGGGCTCAGCGGCAGCTGCACCGTGGTGAGCTTGAGCGTGACCCCAAGCCCAACCTTCACCATCGTGCCTTGATGGCCGGTCGGAACACTGGGTTGATCACCTGCTGAAAGACTGGCGCCTTTTCCAGGCGCCAGTTCAGGCAGTGCCGGGCAGCAAGACGAACGGGCGAGGCCGGTTCACAGGGATAACAAAAAGGAGTGCCGCATGAATAATAAGAAACAACACGTGCAGGTTTTGCTGGGGCTGGCGTTGATGGGAGGGGTAACCGCCTTCATCGCGCCTGCACAGGCTGGCGGTTTTTCTACCCCGACCTACGGCGCACCTGGTTGGGGCAGGGCATTTGCCGGCGGCTCGTTGTTCAAGAACGACCCGAGCTCGGCTTATAACAACCCGGCCGCCATGGCGTTTGTCGAACACAATGTTGCGCAATTCACGGTCGACTATGCGCGCATCAAGATCAAGTACAAGGGCAGTGCCTCGGATTACGCCGGCAACCCGATTTCCAGTACGCCGTTGGACGAGAATGGTTTTCCCGATGGCGCAGCAACCGCTGTCAATAACAACGACGGTGGCCAGGGCGGCTTCACGGCCTGGCTGCCCACCGGCTTCATGGTGATGCCCTTGGGCGACCGGTTTGCCTTCGGCTTGAGCCAAGTGGTGCCACAGGGCATGCGCTCCACCTGGAATGAAGACTCCAAACTGCGCGACTTTGCCGTGGATACCAAAATCGAAACCGTCGGGTTGACGGGCTCGCTGTCGTTTAAAGTCAACGACCAGTTCTCCGTGGGCGGCGGCATGATCGTGCAGCACAGCAAGGGCTTCGTCAGCCAGAACGTCGACCTGTTGTCCGCTGCGGCAGTGTCTGACTCCGAGCTTGGCGGGATCAACTTCCCCTCAGACGTGGGCCATGCGCTGATGCGGGTCAAGGTCGACAATATTTCCACTGGCTGGTTTGCCGGCGTGGTGTGGAAACCCACCGAGCGCGACACCCTGGGCCTGAATTACCACGCCAAGATCAAAAACAAGATGACGGGTAAATACAACCTGTACGCCGATCAGTTTTCCTACAACCTCATGACTCAGCCCAGCCCATTCGGGGGCACCGGTACGTTGGTCAACACCGCCTATCCTGGCCTGGAATTGGCCCCCAACGGTGCGCATGCCAAGGTTCAACTGGATATTCCTGCCACTGCGGGCCTGGATTGGGTGCATCAGTTCAACGATCGCCTGACCCTGGGTGCCAGCGTCACGTGGACCGAATGGTCGTCGTTCAAGGACTTGACCCTCGACTCCGGCGATATGCGCATTGTCTCCATTCCCTACAACTACAAAAACACCTGGATGTACTCCCTCGGCGGTGACTACCGTGCGACCGATGAACTGACCTTGCGTGCCGGCGTGGCTATCGACCAGACGCCTACACGTAACTCCACCCGCGATCCACGCATCCCCGATGGCGATCGTACGTTCCTTTCGCTGGGGGCTGGCTACGATGTGAAGGCGGTCAAGGGCTTGAGCCTGGATGTGGCCTATTCCCATCAGTTCGTGCAGAAGGTCAATCTCAAGACCAAAAACATCGACCGACTGGGCGGCGCAAGCCTGGATGGCAAGGCCGAGTCTTCGGGTGATGTGGTCAGTTTGTCAGCGACCTATGCGTTCTGACGGGGCCTGAGGACGATGACGGAGGGCGGCAAGCGCATCTTGCAGCCTTCCTCCGAGGTGCGTCCTTCTACATAGCTGTGATGTGTGTCGGTGATAACAGGCTGAGGCATTCAGCCGTGTTTTTTTGGCTTAATGATTAAATAAAAATTTCAAAACAAAATTTGAATTTGATCTTTGAAGTTTGTAGTGTGGTTTTCAGCCGCAGCTCATGTCGAGCTGCCCACGCGTTTGCCACACCCTGAATCAAGTAGAGGTCTCCCCCATGCTTATCTGGTTATTGGTGGGTATCGCAGCAGCGATTGCCCTGGCTTACCGACAAGCCGCCGCCGCCCTGTGGCTAAGCGCCGGCATCGTCTGGCTGGCGGTTGGTTACCTGTTCAACGCGGTGGCCGGCCTGGGCCTTACTGTCGCGGCTTTGCTGGTGGTGCTGCCCGCCTTGGTGCTGGCAATCAAACCCCTGCGCCGCAAGCTGCTGACCACCAGGGCCTTGGGCCTGTTTCGTACAATCATGCCGGCGATGTCCGATACCGAGCGTGCGGCCATCGAGTCCGGCACGGTGTGGTGGGATGCCGAGCTGTTCAGCGGCAAACCCAACTGGCAGCGCCTGCTGCAAGCCGCGCCGGCCAGCCTGAGCGCCGAGGAGCAAGCCTTCCTCGACAACGAAGTCGAAACCCTGTGCGACATCGCCAACGACTGGGAAACCACGCAAGTCTGGCAGGACATGTCCCCCGAGGGCTGGCAGTACACCAAGGATGCCGGGTTCCTCGGCATGATCATTCCCAAGCAGTACGGCGGCAAAGGCTTCTCCCACTACGCCCATTCCCAAGTGGTGATGAAGCTGTCGACACGCTGCTCGGCGGCAGCGATTTCGGTGATGGTGCCCAACTCCCTGGGCCCGGCCGAGCTGTTGCTGCATTACGGCACCGACGCCCAGCGCAACTACTACCTGCCGCGCCTGGCACGCGGTGACGACATCCCCTGTTTCGCCTTGACCAGCCCGTATGCCGGCTCCGATGCCGGCGCGATCCCCGACCTGGGCATCGTCTGCAAAGGCATGCATGAGGGCGAGGAAGTACTGGGTTTCAAAGTGACCTGGGACAAGCGCTATATCACCCTCGGCCCGATTGCCACGGTGCTGGGCCTGGCGTTCCGCGCCGAAGACCCGCAGGGCTTGCTTGGCGCGCCAGGTTCCCTGGGCATTACCTGTGCGTTGATCCCCACTTCCCACCCGGGCGTGAACAGCGGCCGGCGTCACTGGCCGTTGAATGCGGTATTCCAGAACGGCCCAACCACCGGCAAGGATGTGTTCATTCCCTTGGAGTGGGTGATCGGTGGCCGCGACCAAATCGGCAACGGCTGGCGCATGTTGATGGAATGTCTGGCGGCAGGTCGGGCAATTTCCCTGCCTTCGGCCAACGTCGGCCTGGGCAAAGTGGCGGTGCGCGGTACGAGCGCCTATGCGGCGATGCGCAAGCAATTCGGCCTGCCCATCGGCAAGTTCGAAGGTGTACAGGCGCCGCTGGCGCGCATGGCCGGGCATCTGTATGCCTGTGATGCGGTGCGCAAGGTGTCGGTGGCATCCCTGGACGCCGGCGAGAAACCGTCGGTGATCTCGGCCATTGCCAAGTACCACGTCACCGAGCGGGCGCGCATCATCGTCAACGACGGCATGGACATCGTCGCCGGCAAAGGCATCTGCATGGGCCCCAATAACTTCCTCGCCCGTGCCTACCAGCAAAGCCCCATCGCCATTACGGTGGAGGGTGCGAACATCATGACCCGCTGCCTGATCATCTTTGGCCAGGGCTTGATTCGTTGCCATCCCTACGTGTTCCGCGAGATGGAAGCGGCGCACAACCCCGACCGGCGCAAGGCCCTGGAAGACTTCGACAGCGCAATGTTTGGCCATGTGAGTTTTGTCGTGGCCAACACTGTACGCGCAGCGGTGCATGCCCTGACCGGCGGACGCCTGATTTCGGCCCCGGCCAAGACCGACTCGGCGCTGGCTGCCTACTACCGCCAGGCCAATCGGCTGTCGGTGGTGCTGGCGCTGATCTCGGATATTTCCATGGGCGTGCTGGGCGGTGCCCTCAAGCGCAAGGAAAGTATTACCGGGCGCCTGGGGGATATTTTGTCGCAGTTGTACATCCTGTCTTGCGTGCTCAAGCGCTTCGAGGATGACGGCAGACCCCAGGCGGACTTGCCGCTGGTGCACTGGGCGGCCCAGGACGCCTTGTTGCGCGCCCACGAAGCCTTGGCCGAAGTGCTCGACAACTACCCTTCAAAGCCCGCAGCAGCAATGGTGCGTGCGTTGAGTTTTCCGTTTGGCATCCCGCAGCGCAAACCGTCGGATCGCCTGTTGGCGCAGGTGGCGGAGGTGGTGCAGACCCCTGGCGAGACCCGCGACCGGTTGCTGGCCAATTCCTACATCCCGCGTCCGGAAATCGACAAGCTGGCGTATGGCGAACTGGGGTTCCGTTTGTTGCCCCAAGTGGAGTTGATCGAGGCGCGGCTCAAACCCGCCATCAAGCAAGGTTTGCTCGGCCCGCTGCCGATTTCTGCCACGGCCTTCACCGACTGGCGCGTCAAGGCGCGGGCGCTGGACTTGATCAGCGACGACGAAGACGCCTTGCTGGCGCGCTATGTGGAATACGCCGACCACGGTATCCAGGTGGATGACTTTCCCCAGGACTTTGGTTTGCTGGAGGCTCTGCAGCAGCGTAAGCAGGCACTCGAGCCGGTGGCCAAACGGCGCAGCGTCCCGGTCAATTAAGAGAAAACCCGGTCCACCTGTGGGAGCTGGCTTGCCTGCGATGGCATCACCTCGGTTTGACTGACACACCGAGTCGTCTGCATCGCAGGCAAGCCAGCTCCCACATTCGATCGGGTTTACAAGGCACGTATGTGTTGTGAGTGAGTGCTTACCATGAGTGACAGCTACCTTTCGTTCGTCAATTCCCCCTGGGGCCGGCGCCTGGCCCAGGCCGTTGGCTTGCCGCAACCCTTGGCGCTGCAACGGCATCGCAGCGGCCAGGCCGGCCTGGCTAACCCTGTGATCATCGCCGGGGCAGGGCGCCTGCTGGCTTCGGTGCAGCGCATCTTCAGCGCCACCGACACCGTCGCCGCGACCCCGGCGACGCTCAAGGCACCGTCCACGGTCAAGGTGCAAGGCGCGGTGTTCGACGCCAGCGGCGTGACCGACCTGCAACAGTTGGACGAGCTCTACCTGTTCTTTCACAGCAATGCCAAGCGCCTCGGCCAGCATGGCCGGGTGGTGGTGCTCGGCACCGCGCCCGAACATTGCCACGACTTGCCCCAGGCCATCGCCCAACGCGCTCTTGAAGGCTTGGTGCGTTCGCTGGCCAAGGAGCTGCGCCGCGCGATCACCGTGCAATTGCTGTACGTGGCGCCGGGTGCGGAAGACGCGCTGGACAGCAGCCTGGGGTTTTTCCTGTCGCGCCGTTCCGCCTATGTCTCGGGGCAGGTGGTGCGCCTGGAAAAACCGGTCGATGGCCATGCCGCCATCAACTGGGACAAACCCTTTGCCGGCAAACGTGCCCTGGTCACCGGCGCCTCCCGTGGCATAGGCCTGGCGATTGCCCAGGTGCTGGCGCGCGACGGTGCCCATGTGGTGTGCGTGGACGTGCCCCAGGCGCAGCAAGCCCTGCAGCAGGCGGCGACCAGCGTGGGCGGTTCGGCGCTGCCCCTGGATATCACCGCCGCTGACACCGCCGCGCTGTTGCAAACCCATGTCAGCCAATATGGCGCTTTTGATGTGGTGGTGCACAACGCCGGGATCACCCGCGACAAGACCATCGCCAAAATGACCGAGGTCGCCTGGCGCAGTGTCCTGGCGGTCAATCTCGAAGCCCCGTTGCAGCTCAGTGAGGCCCTCCTCGACAGCCAGGGCTTGAACCCCGGCGGGCGCATTGTGTGCGTGTCGTCGATTTCCGGCATAGCCGGCAACCTGGGGCAGAGCAACTACGCCACGTCCAAGGCCGGGGTGATCGGCCTGGTACAGGGCCTGGCACCGCGTGCGGCAGCCCGGCAGGTCACGGTGAACGCGGTGGCCCCCGGCTTTATCGAGACCCAGATGACCGCGAAGATCCCGCTGATGATCCGCGAAGCGGGGCGGCGCATGAATTCGTTGTCCCAGGGCGGGCAACCCATCGACGTGGCCGAGACCATTGCCTGGCTGGCCCATCCGGCGTCGGGCGGGGTTAATGGCCAGGTGGTGCGGGTGTGCGGCCAAAGCCTGTTGGGAGCCTGACCGATGGACTACGTGACACAGATTATCGACCCACCGCCGTCGCGCACGCAGTTGTTGTTCGACGGCCTGCGCGCCTTGCGCAAACCCAAGCCCGACGGTGCGCCGCCATTGCCCACAGCGCGCCTGGTGCGCAGCGCGGTGGAACTTTCGCCGCCCGGTATCGCCGCATACGCACGGGCGTGTGGCTTTCGTCGCGAACAGGGCGTGCCATTGTCCTATCCCCATGTGCTGGCGTTCCCCCTGCACCTCATGCTGCTGACCCGGCCGAGCTTCCCTTACCCGGCCAGTGGCATGGTGCACCTGGCCAATCGCATTCGTCAGCACCAGCGCCTGCACGAGGGCCAGGCGCTGCGCCTGGAGGTGTATTGCGAGCGCTGGGTGGCCCATCCGAAGGGGCAGGCGCTGAGCATCGCCACCCGCGCCTACAGCAGGGAAACCCTGGTGTGGGAAAGCGACAGCCTGTATTTGCGCCGTGATGTCAGCAACCCGGTGGGTGAACCCTGGAGCGACCCGCTGCCGTTGCAGGAACACGACCTGTTACGCACCCAACGCTGGGTGCTGCCCGCCGACCTGGGGCGACGCTTTGCCAAGGTCTCGGGGGATTTCAACCCCATTCACACCTCAATCATCGGTGCCAAACTCTTCGGCTTTCGTCGCGCCATCGCTCATGGCATGTGGACCCTGGGCCGCGCATTGGCAGCGCAACAGCCACCCGGCGGGCTGGACCAGGCCGAGGCCCATTGCGACTTCAAATTGCCGATCTTCCTGCCCGGCCAGGTTGCCCTATGGGGCCACCCCGTGAGCGGCCCACGGCGCGAGTTCGAAGTGCGCAATTTCGCCGGGGACAAGCCCCATATGCGCGGGCTATTCATTTGCAAAGAGAGCCAGCAATGAGTGACTACAGTTTTACCCCAGCCCCGACCCGCCGCGTGGCGATTATCGGCGGTAACCGTATTCCATTTGCGCGCTCCAACACGGTGTATGCCCACGACAGTAACCAGGATCTGTTGGTCGCCGCCCTGCAAGGGTTGGTGGAGCGCTACAACCTGCACGGCCAACGCCTGGGCGAGTTTGCCGCCGGGGCGGTGATCAAGCACTCGCGGGATTTCAACCTGGCTCGCGAGGCGCTGTTGTCCACCACGTTGTCCCCGCAAACCCCTGCCTATGATGTGCAACAAGCCTGTGGCACCGGGCTTGAAGCTGCGTTGCTGGTGGCGAATAAAATTGCCCTAGGCCAGATTGAAGTGGGCATCGCCGGTGGCGCCGACACCACGTCCGACGCGCCCATTGGCATCAACGAATCCTTGCGCCATACCTTGCTTGCGGCCAATCGCGCCAAAAGCATGGGTGACAAGCTCAAGGCGTTGCTGAAAGTACGCCCATCGATGCTGTTCAAGCCACTGCTGCCGCGCAATGGCGAGCCGCGCACCGGGCTGTCCATGGGCGAGCACTGCGAAGAAATGGCCAAGCGCTGGCAGATCAAACGCCTGGCCCAGGACGAACTGACCCTCACCAGCCACCAGCGCCTGGATGCGGCTTATCAACGCGGCTTCTTCGACGACCTGATCAGCCCCTATCGCGGCTTGGCTCGGGACAACAACCTGCGCGCCGATATCAGTCTGGAAAAGCTCGCAGGCTTGTCGCCGGCCTTCGACCGCCAGAACGGCACGCTCACCGCTGGCAACTCAACCCCGCTGACCGATGGCGCCTCGGTAGTGCTGCTCGCCAGTGAAGAATGGGCCGCCGCCAATGGCTGGCCGGTGTTGGCCTACTTGCGCACCGGCGAAACGGCTGCGGTGAGTTTTGTCGACGGCACCGAGGGCCTGCTGATGGCGCCGGCTTACGCCGTGCCGCGCATGCTTGCGCGTGAAGGCTTGAGTTTTGCCGACTTCGATTTCTTCGAGATCCACGAAGCGTTTGCCGCCCAGGTGCTGTGCACGCTCAAGGCGTGGGAAGACCCGCAATATTGCCGCGAACGACTCGGCCTTGATGTCCCTCTGGGCAGCATCGACCGCGCCAAGATGAACGTCAACGGCGGCTCACTGGGCTGCGGCCATCCCTTTGCGGCCACCGGTGGCCGGCAATTGGCGGCGCTGGCCAAGGCCATCCACGAACGCGGTGGCGGTCGTGGTCTGATCTCGATCTGTGCGGCAGGTGGGTTGGGCATCACCGCCATCGTCGAAAAGTAGCGCTATCAAAAACAACAATAAGGACACTGCCATGAACGCTATCAGCCTGGAACACACCGAACGCATCTGGTTGAACACTTACTTGCCAGGCGTGCCAGCGGATATTGATGCTGGGATCGAGGACTACCCGTCGCTGCGGGAAGTGTTCCTGGAGCACCTGGAAAAATTTCGTGAGCGGGTGGCCTATGTCAGCATCGGCACCGAAATGACCTACGCCGATTGGCGCACTCAGGGCATTGCCTTTGCCGCCTGGCTGCAGGGCCAGGGCGTGAAGAAGGGTGATCGCGTGGCCCTGATGATGCCCAACTGCTTGCAGTACCCGATCTGCCTGCTGGGCACAATCCTGGCCGGGGCGGTGGTGGTCAATGTCAACCCGTTGTACACCGCCCATGAACTCAAGCACCTGCTCAAGGACAGTGGCGCCGAAACCGTGGTGATCTTCGAAAATTTCGCGCATACCCTGGAAAAAGCCATGGTCGGCAGCAGCGTCAAGCGTGTGGTGGTCGCGGCCATTGGCGACTTGCTGGGCACCTTCAAGGGCGCGGCAATGAACTTCATCCTGCGCAGCGTGCAGAAGCAGGTACCGGCCTTCAGGCTGCCCGGCGCGCTGCGCTTCAACCAGGTGCTCAAACAGGGCAGGGCCATGCACCATTTACCGGTCAGCCTGCACCGCGATGAACTGGCCTTCCTGCAATACACCGGCGGCACCACCGGTGATGCCAAGGGCGTGATGCTCAGCCACCGTAATATCATCGCCAACCTGCTGCAAGCCAAGGCCTGGGTCGGTGATCAGTTAAACCTGCACAAGCAGGAAACCAATGTGACCTTGCTGCCGCTGTACCACATCTTTTCCCTGACGGTGAACTGCCTGATGTTCATGTGCCTGGGCGGACGCAATATCCTCATCGCCAACCCCCGGGACGTGAAGCGCGTGCAGATGATCCTGCGCAAGGAGCGCTTCAATGGCATTGCCGGGGTGAACACGTTGTTCAACGGCTTGCTGGAAAACAAGGAGTTCTGTGCACGGGACTTTTCCGACCTGCGCCTGGTGATTGCTGGCGGCATGGCCACCCACACCGCGGTGGCCAAGCGCTGGAAGGAAGTCACCGGGCTGCCGATCATCGAAGGCTACGGGCTGACCGAGTGCTCGCCCGTGGTGAGCATCAGCCCCATTGATATTTCACGCATGCGTGAGATGGAATTCACCGGCAGCATTGGCGTGCCGTTGCCCTCGACCTGGGTGCGCTTCGTACGCGAAGACGGCGTACTGGCGGACATTGGCGAGCAGGGCGAGTTGCAAGTTCGCGGCCCGCAAGTGATGCAGGGCTACTGGCAACGGCCAAAAGAAACCGCCGAGGTGCTGGACGCCGAGGGCTGGCTGTCGACCGGGGATATCGGCGTGATGGACGCACGTGGGTATATCCGCCTGGTGGATCGAAAGAAGGACATGATTCTGGTCTCGGGTTTCAATGTGTACCCCAATGAAATCGAGGACGTGGTGGCCATGCACCCTGGGATTGCCGAAGTGGCGGCCATTGGGGTGGAAGATGCGGTGACTGGGGAGAAGGTCAAGATCATCGTCGTGCGCAAGGACCCGCACCTGACTCAGGAGCAGATTCTTGCGCACTGCCGGGAGTACCTGACGGGGTACAAGCTGCCTAAATATGTTGAGTTTCGCACCACGGAATTGCCCAAGACCACCGTCGGTAAAGTGCTACGCAGGGCGTTGCGTTGAGGCTGTTTAGCCTGTGAGCACCCTTACAGGTAACCGTCATCCTGGATGTTCAGTCCGATCACGTCTTCGTTGCTGATGGGGCGGGTACTCTTGATCAGAAAATCGGTCTTGCCATCGCCCGTCAGGTCAACGCCCAGGAAGTACCTGCCGGTGAACGGGTTGTGCACGATGATCGTGTCGCCGGGCTGGTTGCGGTACTGGTTGACATAGTTGAGTTTGACTTGGGCATTTTCGCTCATTTTTCTCAAATCAATCTTGTCTTTGCCCGTGGTGAAGTCCAAGAGGGTGTCCGCGTTGTTGCGTGGAGAATCGCAGGCAAAATGGTAGCTGAAGGTATTAAAGCCTCCATTGCCGGTCAGATGGTCCGCGCCTGCACCACCGATCAGGATGTTATCGGCGCTATTTCCGCTGATACGGTCGTTACCCTTGCCACCTATGGCGTTTTCGATGACGGTTGTTTGCGTAATAAACACATTGGCGCGTAGCCCACCTACGCTGGAGCGAGTACCGGGTGTCAGATCAATCTGTTGGTCTTGATAGAAACCAGAGAAGTCCACGGTGTCGTTGCCTTTTCTGTCGTCCACGCTGAAATAAGGTTTGTCGCAGGCAGAGGTGAGGGTTGTACTGGGGCGTCCGGTATTTGCATTGAAACCATAGACCGTGTCGCGCGTGTCGGGTCGGGGGCATGATACTGGGGTGGGCCTGGGCTCTGGTTCTGGCTTGGGCTTGGGTTCACGCTTGGGCCTGGGCTTCGGTTCTGGTTCAGGCCTGGGTTTGGGGGCTGGCTCAGGTTCTGGCTCGGGCACAGGCTCGGGCTTTGAATCCGCGTGGGTCAGGATGTCGTCCGGCGCTATAGGTCCTTTGCTCAGAATCAGTAGTGCAGAGTCAGGTTTGCCGCTCACATTCAGAACCAGTTTGTGCATCTTGGCATTTTCATCGTAGCTGAGCGTCAGCTCGCCTTTGCGACCGGTGAGTACGCTAACCAGCTCCGGCTTTTCAATGCCGGCGTCGTTGAGCACCCTGGACAGGTCGATCTTGTCGACGCCGCTGGTAAAGTCTTCAAGTATGTCCGGATTGCCAGGGGTGGAGTCGCTGGCTTTGTTATAAACAAAGGTATCAGCACCACCGCCGCCTATCAGTGTGTCGCGACCGGCTCCGCCGGTTAGTCTGTTATTGACGTGATTGCCGATCAGTACGTCATGCCCTGAGCCACCGATGGCGTTCTCCATCACAACGCCCTTGGCGATGGACACGTTGCCCACGCGGCCGCCCACATCCGAGAGTGTCTCGGCGGCCAGGTTTATCTTTTGGTTCTGCTTGAAGCCGGAAAAGTCCAACGTGTCTTCGCCGCCGTTGTCCCAGACACAAAAGTTGGTCAGGTCGTCGGCGGAGGTCAACGTATAATGATCGCGCTCAGTGTTGGAGTTAAAGCCGTAGGTTGTATTATCTTTTCGGGTTTCATAATTGGGTTCGTATAAGCGATGAATGCCTGCGATGTCGTGCATTGCTGGAGTCAAGTTATAGTCCGAAATACGAAGCCTAGGATTGTCTGTGGGTAGCCACCATTTGTTACTGTAACTCATGGCAGTATGAGTATGGTTGTTTTCTGGGTAATCTCCGGTTGGATGGTCTAATCCCAAACTATGACCAAGCTCATGGATCATGGCAGAATGCAGGGGCGAGTTCTTATCGCCGACGCCGATGCCAATGCTTGCAGTTCCTTGGTCATTTGGCATGACGGCATATCCACCAACGCCCGGATTGGCATGAAGTACAAAAAACGCATCAGCCTCCTTGGCGTTTTCGGTGAACTTGACTTTGACCACGTCTTCCCAAGCCTTGATGGCGCTCTTGAACGCTTTCTTTCTGGCCTGGCTGAACTCACCTGCGCCCTGGTCTAAAAATTTATATGAAACTGTTAGTTTGCCGTCGCCATTTTTATCTTTTAATTTCAAATTGTCGCGAGTAAGGTCTCGTGCAACCTTGTCCGATAACGAAGGTGCAAGTGGATCGGCTGTTGGGGCGTCGGCCGAGAGCGGGTAAGTTTGAGGTTTTACGTACGAGGGATGATAATTTGTAATGGCTGACATGAATATGTCTCGGATTGTTTGCGTTGGGTTGGGTTTTAAGAAGTGCTTGAATTCTTGTGGTGAAGTAAGGTGGCTTATTTATTTATATAAGGCCAGAGGGTATTTATTTCGATGTGTGATGGTAAGTAATAGGCGTATTTGAGGTGAGAGTTGTTTGTACGGTGCTGTATGAGGTTTTGTTTGTTTCAGGTGGGGGATGGCTGATTAAAGTTGGGAAAGTTTACTGGTTGAAGTGCGAATGCGTCGATTTGCTCCAGCCTTGAGGGAAGGCTGTCAAGCCTTCCTCGCGAGCGTCCTTATGAGTGGCAAGGACAGTGCATGCCCACACTGGAGGCGAGGGCGGCGTTTATCCGGCTGACCGGGACGGACCGGCTTGCGTTAAAGTTTGCCGACCCTGACCCAGCGTTCTTCCTGAGCCGCAACTCGAATCGCCGTCGCCAACCGCTCCACCTCCCACGCCGCCTCAAAGTCTGTGCCCTGCGCCCCTTGGCCGGCCAGCGCCATGATCAACTCGTGCACTTCCAACGTCTTCAATTCGTTGTAACCCAGCTGATGCCCCGCCGCCGGGCTGAACGCCGCATAACCGGGCAGGGCAGGGCCTGCCAGCAGACGCTGGAAACCGTCCTGGCCGATGCGGCACAGACGCAGTTCATTCAAGCGTTCCTGGTCAAACGCCAGGGTGCCTTGGGTGCCGCTGATCTCAAAGCTCAGATGGTTCTTGTAGCCGTGCTTGAGCCAACTGCTGCTCACCGTGCCACGGGCGCCGTTGGCGAAACGCAACAGGGCGTGCACTTGGTCATCCACGGCAATGGTTTTTGAGGTCGGGCTGCCGGCGGTGGCGGGGCGCTGGTTGTGCACGGTCTGGGTATCGGCACAGACATGAGTCACATCGCCCACCAGATAGCGGGCCATCGACAGCAAATGGCTGCCCAGATCAGCCAGGGCGCCGCCGGCGTGCTCCACTTCGCAGCGCCACGACCAAGGGGAGGCCGGGTCGGCCATGAAGTCTTCGCTGAACTCACCCTGGAAGCTGATGAGTTGGCCCAGTTCGCCTTGGGCGATCATCTGCCGCGCCAACACGATCATCGGGTTGTGCTGGTAGTTGTAACCCACCCGCGTTACCACTCCGGCGGTATGGGCGGCGCGGCGCATGGCGTCGGCTTGTTCAAGGCTGACGGCCAGGGGTTTCTCGCAATACACCGCTTTACCCGCCGCAATCGCGGCCATGGCCATGGGGTAATGCAAGTGGTTGGGGGTGGTGATAGCCACGACATCGACCTTGGGGTCATTGATCAACGCTTGCCAGTCGCCATGGGCCTGGGCAAACCCCCAGGCGCTGGCGCAACGCTGGGCGCGTTCGGTGTCGGCATCGGCCAGGGCGGCCAGCTTGAGCTGCACGGGCAGTTCAAATACCGCCCGAGCGTTGTTGAACGCCAGCGCGTGGGCGCGGCCCATGAAGCCTGTGCCGATCAAGCCGATTCCGAGTTCACGCATCGTCGTGGTCCTTTGGATTATTGTTTTCAGGAACGCCATTAATGGAATAAAAATTCACTAAATTCAATAGATGGAATAAAAATTCATTCTCCCTGATCGTTCCCACGCTCCGCGTGGGAATGCCGCCCGGGGCGCTCTGCGCCACGCTGTTTGCGCGGTGAGGACGCAGAGCGTCAGGGGTGCATTCCCACGCGGAGCATGGGAACGATCACGTGGGGCCATCATTTCAGCTGATGCAGCTATATTCAGCACATGGCCAAAAGCCGCCAGTTAACAAAAGATAACGTAGCGCCGATTGTCAGACGATTCCAAAGCCCGATAGGATGGCTCCTGCTTCCTCCAGGCGCTCTAGATTGCAGGTTTCAAGGCCCTGAAAGAGAAGACGACCTAACAATAATAAATGGGAGAAAGGTCTATGAGTGAGCCTGTCATGGGTTGGGTTGTTTGCCGCCCACGCGCCGCACGCAGGGTTGCGCTGCTGGCCACAGCGCTCTCGCTGCTTGCTGGCAGCGTATTGTCGACGCCGGTACTGGCCGCCAGCGATAGCCCCGCCGCCGCAGTCTTTGCGATTGAGTCCCCCAAGGCCGCCAAAGGCTTGATGATCGACGTGGTTCACGCGGGCAAGCGCCTGGTGGCCGTCGGTGATCGTGGGCATATCCTCTATTCCGATGATCAGGGCGCCACTTGGGCCCAAGCCAAAGTGCCCACCCGGCAACTGCTCACGGCGGTATTTTTCGTCGATGACCAGCACGGCTGGGCCGTCGGCCATGATGCGCAGATTCTTGCCAGTACCGATGGCGGCGCCACGTGGACCCAGCAATATCAAGACCTCAAACGTGAAGCGCCATTGCTCGATGTGTGGTTCAACGACGCCAACCACGGCCTGGCCGTGGGGGCCTACGGTGCGTTGATCGAGACCACCGACGCCGGCAAAACCTGGAACGATGTCAGCGATCGCCTGGACAACGAAGACCAGTACCACCTCAACGCCATCGCCCAGATCAAGGACGCCGGCCTGTTTATCGTCGGTGAGCAAGGCAGCATGTTTCGCTCCAGCGATGACGGCCAGACCTGGGAAAAACTCGAAGGCCCCTACGAGGGTTCACTGTTTGGCGTGATCAGCACCGCACAGCCACAGACCCTGCTGGCGTATGGTTTGCGCGGCAACCTCTACCGCTCAACCGATTTCGGCAGCACTTGGGAACAGGTCCAATTGAACGCGGCACGTGGTGCGTTGGAGTTTGGCCTGTCGGGTGCGACCTTGCTGGAGGACGGCTCCATCGTTGTGGTCGGCAACGGCGGCAGCGTCGTGGTCAGCCATGACGATGGCCAGACCTTCAGTGTGTTCAATCGCCCGGACCGTATTTCACTCTCGGCGGTCACGGCGGCAGGCAATGGTAATTTGATCCTCGCGGGGCAGGGTGGCGTGCGGGTTGCCACATCGGCCGGCGCAGAGCTCTCAAAATAATAAGAAGGCGGGGATTCAATGAGCAGTCATCACAACGATAAAGCGACCTTTCTTGAGCGTCTGATTTTCAACAATCGCCCGGCGGTGATCGTCATCTGCCTGCTGGTGAGCCTCTTCCTGTTCTGGCAGGCGACCTTGATTCGCCCGTCCACCAGCTTTGAAAAGATGATCCCCCTCAAGCACCCTTTCATCGAAAAAATGATGGAGCACCGCAACGATTTGGCCAACCTGGGCAACACCGTGCGTATTTCGGTGGAGGCCAAGGACGGAGATATCTTCACCCAGGACTACATGGAGACCCTGCGCCAGATCCACGACGAGGTGTTCTACATCTCCGGTGTGGACCGCTCGGGCCTCAAGTCGCTGTGGAGCCCCAGCGTACGCTGGACCGAAGTGACCGAAGAAGGGTTTGCCGGCGGGGAGGTCATCCCGCAGAGCTACAACGGTTCGCCCCAGAGCCTCGACCAGTTGCGCAATAACGTGCTCAAGTCCGGCCAGGTCGGGCGGCTGGTGGCCAATGACTTCAAGTCGAGCATCGTTGATATCCCGCTGTTGGAGTCCTACCCGGACCCGCAAGACCAGGGCAAGTTGCTGGCCCTGGACTACCGCAAGTTCTCCCATGAACTCGAAGACAAGATCCGCGACAAGTTCGAAACCCAGAACCCCAACGTCAAGATTCATATTGTCGGCTTTGCCAAAAAGGTCGGCGACCTGATCGACGGCCTGGTGATGGTGGTGCTGTTCTTCGGCGTTGCGTTTGTCATCACCCTGATTCTGCTGCTGTGGTTCACCAACTGCCTGCGCAGCACTATTGCGGTATTGAGTACGACATTGGTGGCGGTGGTCTGGCAACTCGGGTTGATGCACTTCTTCGGTTTCGGGCTGGACCCGTATTCAATGCTGGTGCCGTTCCTGATCTTCGCCATCGGCATTTCCCATGGCGTGCAGAAGATCAACGGCATTGCCCTGCAATCCAGCGGGGCAGACAACGCCCTGACCGCCGCACGGCGCACCTTCCGGCAACTGTTCCTGCCGGGGATGATCGCCATTCTGGCCGACGCGGTGGGCTTTATTACGCTGCTGATCATCGACATTGGCGTGATCCGCGAACTGGCTATCGGCGCGTCCATCGGTGTGGCAGTGATCGTGTTCACCAACCTGATCCTGCTGCCGGTCGCGATTTCCTATGTAGGCATCAGCAAGCGCGCCATCGCCAAGAGCAAGAAAGACGCGAACCGCGAACATAGCTTCTGGCGCCTGCTGTCCAAATTCGCAAGCCCGAAAGTCGCGCCGGTTTCTGTGTTCCTGGCCTTGATCGCCTTTGGTGGCGGCCTCTGGTACAGCCAGAACCTGAAGATCGGTGACCTGGACCAAGGCGCACCGGAACTGCGCCCGGATTCGCGTTACAACAAAGACAACAATTTCATCATCAGCAATTACTCCACCAGCTCCGACGTGTTGGTGGTGATGGTCAAGACCAAGGCCGAAGGCTGCTCGCGCTATGAAGCCATGGCGCCCATCGACCAGTTGATGTGGAAGATGCAGAACACCGAGGGCGTGCAGTCGGCGATCTCGTTGGTGACCGTGTCCAAGCAAATGATCAAGGGCATGAACGAGGGCAACCTGAAATGGGAAACCCTGTCGCGCAACCCGGATGTGCTGAACAACTCCATCGCCCGTGCCGATGGCTTGTACAACAACAATTGCTCCCTGGCGCCAGTGCTGGTGTTCCTCAACGACCACAAGGCCGAAACCCTCGACCGCGCTGTGCATGCGGTGCAGGACTTTGCCAAGGAAAACAACAAGGAGGGCCTGGAGTTCATCCTCGCCGCTGGTAATGCCGGGATCGAAGCGGCCACCAACGAGGTGATCAAGGAATCGGAACTGATCATCTTGATCCTGGTGTACCTGTGTGTGGCGACCATGTGCATGATCACCTTCCGCTCCTGGGCGGCGACCCTGTGCATCGTGCTGCCGCTGGTGCTGACCTCGGTACTGGGTAACGCGCTGATGGCGTTCATGGGCATTGGCGTCAAGGTTGCGACCTTGCCGGTGGTGGCCCTGGGCGTGGGGATTGGCGTGGACTACGGCATCTACATCTACAGCCGCCTGGAAAGCTTCCTGCGCGCCGGCCTGCCGTTGCAAGAGGCGTATTACCAGACGTTGAAATCCACCGGTAAAGCTGTGCTGTTCACTGGCCTGTGCCTGGCCATCGGCGTGTGCACCTGGATCTTCTCGGCCATCAAGTTCCAGGCCGACATGGGCCTGATGCTGACCTTCATGCTGCTGTGGAACATGTTTGGCGCGCTGTGGCTGTTACCGGCCCTGGCACGGTTCCTGATCAAACCCGAGAAGTTGGCGGGGCAGAAGGGCAACTCATTGTTCGCGCATTAAAACCGGGTAAAAAAGCCGCACATCATGCTAATGCTGTTCAGTTAAGGCTTTTTGTAGGAGCGATATACGCTTAACTGAACGGCATTAGCCCACTGTGCGGCTTTTTGTTGATCCTCAGGCGCCGGGTTTCACAATTTCAAGAACAGTCTTTCATCCAGCGGCTTGGTGATACCGGCCTTGATGATGCGCTCCACGACCCCGTTGTTCCCGGCCTCGGCAATCAGGTCCTTCTGGGTCTTGGTGCGCTGGGCCGGTGTCTTCAGATGCGCCGCTGTGTAGTCATCACGCGCCCAGCCCTTTTGTGGATAGTGGAAGTGGGCGTACCACAGCGCGTCGATTTTGTTTTTCTTGCGAACCACGTATTCGGTGAAGACATCGCCAGTTTTAGTCGGGATGTCGCGTCGTACCAGGTTGATATCAACAAAACCGTGGCGCCAGAGGTAATCGACATTTTCCGCCGTCGGCGTCTGTACCAGATAGCCATCGGCGGTATGGCGGCGGGCCTTTTGCAGGATGTCCTCGGCCGTCGCTCGCCAGCGTGCCACCCATTCGGCGGTTTCCGGTTTGCTGCCATGGGCGGCTTGCGCCTGTTGCGCTTTTTCGATGAGCAGGTTGGCCTGGGCTTCGAGCATGTCGTTCCAGTCGCGGGGGCTGACGGTGTCTCGTCGCACGGGGTCGTCGAGCTTCTTTTTCTGAAAAAGAATGCTCTGCTCTATCTTCGTCACGCCGTCGATCAAGCTTTGCGCTTCGCTTTTGTAGCTGGACCAGGATTTGGGTAATGAAACAGGGCGTGGCGCCGTAGGTTGGCCCTGGACGATCTTCACCCAGCCACGCTCCCCAGGGTGTTCGCTGTAGCTGGCGATCGGTTGCCCGCTCTGTGGGTCGACCACGTCGATAATGTTCACGGCTTGGCCGGGTACGGGAGGGCGCAGCGTGCCGATCAAGCTTTCTTTATGCTCGGTCTTGAACACACGCTTGTTCTGCGGTTTGGCCTGCCGGTCCTTGCGTGCAGGGGTGGGTGCAATCAGTTGTTGTTCTTCCTTGACGATCTGGACTAGCTCGGCTTCTGCATCGTCGATGAAGTGCTTGAGTGTCTCGGTAAACTGCTGGTGATAATCGCGGCGAAAGTGTTCCGGATGCTCTTCCTGTAGCGTGACGCTGTCACTCAATACCTGTTTGTATTTGTCGATGATGGTGGTCAGCGTGGCTTTGCGCTCGCTCAGGCTGTAGCCCTCGTACTGGCGCAGGTCATTGAACGCCAGGTATTCGGCTTTCAGGTCGACGTTCAAGAACCGCTTCATCTGAAATTGCTCGGCGATGTCGGGGGACAGCGCAGTCCATTCGGTGGCCAGGCGTTTGAGCAGCACCAACTGGTTCATCTTGGCCATGAACACCCCTGTGGCGGGGGACCGGTTGTAGCGCGTCTTCAGGTACTCCTCGGCACGTTTACTGGCGAAGGGCGAATCGTTTTTCCATTGGTCGAACACCGATCTGATCGCCTCGCTGGACGTCAGCAACTTGTCGGTGGCGTGGTACGCCATTTCAAACACGCTGGTCAGTTCGTCGTAGGCCTCCCGAGAGCCTGAATGCGCAGTATTTTCCAGCTCTGCCATCGAGGCGCCACTGATGCCGTACTGGAGGGCGTCGGTGACCAGCTTGACGTAAAAGTCCTCTATCCCAATCAGCGTATGCAATGTGTATTGGTATTCCAAAGAGCGGTTCTCTTTGAACGTCGACAGGTCGTCGACCCCCCCTATTTTCTTTGGGGCTATGGTTTCAATCGTTTTTTCGCTGGCTGCCCTGAGTGCCTGGGTTAGCGGCTTGAGGTCTTGAAGTTGTTGATCCAGGCGGCTCTTGAGCATCAGTGTGGCCTGGCGATGTTGCGCGTACGCAGCAGCGAAGCGATTGGCGGACGTGTCATCGGTAACCAGATTGCGCAGGGTCTTGAGCTTTTTCCGGGCGTTCTGATATTCGATGAAGCTGTCCTTGATCGTTTCGATTGCCGTGTCATGTTTTGCTGAAACCTTCATGCGCTCCAACATACTGCGTTGGTAGCTCTTTTCTGCTTGCTCCTTGGCGCGCCGGCTTTTCCCGAGTGTTTCCTGCAGGCTTGCGCTCTTGGGCATTCCGCCCCTGAGTCTGGGCGCCACGTCAAAATGCCAGTTGCCCTGGGCATCGCGTGCTATCGGCGGCGCCGTACGAGCCTTGTTGTGTTCGTCGATTACGTAGGGACCGTCCAGGTCGGTTGCGACGCGAAACCAATGGTTGTCGATGCAGGCGTACCAGCGGTTATCCACTTGATACAGGCCCTTCCTGATGCCTTCGCCGATTGGAGTGTCGGGGGCTGTTGGAGCGGGCACTGTGAACGAGTCGATGTGTGCACGCAGCTCGGGGGTTAATCCGCGTGGGCTCGACAGCCTGATATCAATGGCCGTGCCGTCACCACCGAAGCCTTGGGTGACCGGTGCGCTCGGGTCTTGGTGGATGGCAGGCGCAGGGCGAATGGGGTCGTTGCTCTGGCGGGGGCGGGGTGCAGGGTCGCTGGCATCGGCTCCTGGCTTAAATGGCTCAAAGGTGCGCGCTGGCTTGGATTCGGCGACGGGTACATGGGTCAAGGTCATGCCCAGGTTGACCAGCAGATCGACCATTGCCCCGGCCGGGTCCGGATCGTTGGCGGTGGACAAGCGCTTGATGTCGTTTTCGGCATTGACCAGTTGCAGCAACCAGCCCGCCATGGCACCCGGCCCGCGCATCAACGGCAGCAGGGTGTTGAACAACAGCCAGCCGAGCTCCTTGTAGGACGCCCAACGACTTTCAGCATCGGAGGTCGATTGGCCTTCAGCCAGGGTGACCAGGCTGTTGGCATTGGAGTGGAACCAGTGCTTGGCCAGGTCGCCGTTGAGCAGGTCCTGGCGTAGCGTGGTGGCAGCGGCATAGCCGTCGACAGCCAGGGTGGTCGGCTTGGGCGTAGCAGGCGGGTCAAACTCATTGAATACGCTAAAACGCGCAATATTGGGCGTGTGAAAACCGCCATTACCGTACACCGCCCGTGCTTTGTCATCCGGCAACCAGGCCAGCACGCTGTCTTGCAGCGCACCGGGTTCGCGGATGGCCTCCAGCAGCGCGTCGCGGCTGGCGAATTCCAGCAGTGCCGGTTTCAATTGAGGACGATAGAGGATATGTGGGCCGCTACCGCTGGACAAAGGTTCGATGATAAACATATTGGCGACCACATCCGGCGTCGCTCCTGGTTTGCGTACAAATGCCAGGGGGCGCACGGTAATCTCTTGGCCTGCCGCACTTTTGCCGCCCGCGCCGGGCTGGGTGATTGCTTCGATAAACGCATGGCCCTGGGCGGTGATGCCGGCTTCGCCCTTGAGCTTGAGTTCCAAGGCCTGCATCGCGAGCTGCAGGGGTACCTGCTCGATGAAACGTGCCAGCCGATCACGGGCTGCCGGGCTGTCGTCCAGCAGTTCACGCTTGAGCAACTCGGGGTAGTGGCCGCCAATGTCCACAGTGTTGATCAGGTCCTTGAGCATTTTTGGCAGGCTGGCATCGCTGACCCGCTGCCCATGCAGGTGGACTTCCATCTCACCCTTGGGCAGGCCCGACAGATTTTCCAGGGCCATGTCCACCAGGCTCATTCTCACCCGTTCCAGGTAGTTGCTGCCCATATCGCCCACCGGGACCTTGAACACCACCTCCACATTCTTGGCCGTGTAACCCTTGCCGGCTAAATGCTGGTCGAGCTGTTGCTCGGCGTAGGTGCGGATATCGGGGATGCCGTCGAGGAAGGTGCGGCCATTGTTGCGGCGCACGCTGCTGGCCAGGGCCAGTGCGTGCTGTCGATAGGTGTCGCGTTCTGCGGCGCTTGCCGAGCCGAACCAGGTGGGCAACTGTTCATGCAGACGTTCAAGCTCGCGCGCGTCGGGTGCATAGGCCCCGAGAAACCAGGGGCTCGGGTCGCTGGCCTGGGTGAACGCCTGCTCCAGCGCCTCAAGCGAGCCGGTGGTGGGCACCTCGATGGACGCAACGTTCTCCACCATGGCATTGAGGATGACCGCCGCCTGGGTATCGAAAATATTCCCCGCAGGCTCCTGGCGCTTCCAGTTCAGGGTGTCGAAAACGAAGGCATCGCCCATTTTTTTGCCCCAGGCTTTGCCGAACGCCTGCAGGGAGTCATACGGCGTCACCACGCCGGCGGCAGTGGCGTGCAGTACCTGCGTGCGGCCATCGACCTGACGAGTGATCAGCAGGTCTGGGGTGAGTTGCGAGGCGCTGCCACCGGCGTGGCTCACCGCAGAATCAAGGATGAAAACCTGTGCCGCACCATCGCCTTTGGCCGCTTGGCGCTGCGCACGATCCGGGTACGTCACGACCTGGTCGAGGGTCTCGCGTTGTTGAGCGCTGAGCCCAGGTTGCTTCAGGGCTCCGGTGGTCAAGGTGTCCCGCAGTGTGTCGCTCAGCCAGCGCCAACGGTTGGCACCGGGAGCGTGAGCGTCAGCGCTGCCGACGAAGTGCTTGAGCATGGCCTGTTCGAACGCTTTTTTGAGGGGCGCGCGCAGGCTGCGGATAGCCAGTTCAATGGCCTGCATATCAATGCCCGGCATCAAGGCATTGGAGGAGGGCGCAGGCTTGAGGCTATGCCCGGTGGCGTGATCGACCAGGGTGCAGGGCAGTGAATGTTTGTCGGTAAAGTCGAGGTCGCCGTCGGTGGTCAGGTGCTTCAGGGCGATGTCCAGCAAAGGGGTCAGGCGGTACTGGGGTGGGTCGGTTGAAATGGGTTCGGCCACTGCCGTTTCGGCGAGATTGAAGGCTAAAGTGGGGTACAGGCTTTTGATCGCCTCCTCTAGCATGCCCGACACCACTGAACGCAACGTAGGGCGAGTGTCGAACTGCTGGGCGACCGCCGTTGCGGTGATCTGCGGCGAGTTGTCGGTGGGAGCGGTGGTCACTGCGGTGCGCAACGGTGCGGATGCACGCCGGGGGCGGTTCAGCGGTTGGTCTTGTGCGGCATTCGATAAGGCTTCGTGATGGGTATCGATCGCCTGGCCGGCAGCCGGCAGTGAAACGGGCAGGTGGTGGTCAAAAAAACGCTGGGGGTAGTTTCCCTGAATCATCGTGCAGCTTCCTTGTGGTTGCAGTCATGCTCGTCATGGAGGTGACCCTGTTCGCGTCATGCGAGCAGGCGAGTGGAAACTACCGAGCCAGGTTTTTGAGTGAAATCAACAATAGGTAAACAGCCATTTCCATTGGCATGCCCTTACCGCTAGCGCTTGATTTTGCGTGGGGTGGAGTAGGGCGAGGGATATATGGCGGCATGTAAACGCGGCGCAGGTCACGTCAGGATTTACGCCGTAGCAACCATTTGACCTATCATGAGGTCTTTCCTCTGAACGATTGATGTTATGACTGCCGAATCCGCCCCCCTGCGCACCCTGCTTGAAACCAGCGACATGCTTGAAATCGACGGCCTGCATGCCTTTGATTTCGAGTTGACTGAACTAAAGCTCGTGATTACCGCCATGGATGGCCGGGCCGAAAAACGCTGGAGCTTCAGCTCGGCGCAGGTGGGCGCTGCCACATTTGACGAGACGCTGCAAAGCTGGACCCTTACCGGTGAGTCGGGCGAGCACCGCTTGATCTGCATGAGCGCCTTCACCGGCAACAATAACGATGAGGACGAAGCGGATGATGATGCGTAAATTCTGGCCCCTGCTGATGGCAGGCAGTGTCGGTGCGATGTCGGTACAGGCCGCGCCCAGCGATCTGCATGAACTGCTGGTGGGCAGCTACACCGCCGGTAGCAGCGAGGGTATTTACCGCCTGCAGTTCGACAGCCGCACCGGGCAGTTCAGCGGCAAGCCAGTGCTGGCGGCGAAAACCGCCAACCCGTCCTGGTTGACGATTTCCAAAGACCAGAAGCAGTTGTTCGTGGTCAATGAAAACGGCCCGGGCCAGGAAGACCCGGTGGGGCGTGTCAGCAGCTACAGCATCGACCCGCATAACCACCAGTTGACCCTGATCAATCAGGTGCAGAGCCTGGGCAATGAGCCCACCCATTCCAGCGTGGCCGCCGATGGGCGCTACCTGTTCGTGGCCAACTATTCGGTGGTGGAAGACCCGGGTGGCAGCCTGGCGATCCTGCCGGTGGACGCCAGTGGCAAGCTGTCGGCGCCGGTGCAGTTGAGCGGGCACCCGGCCAGCCGTGTGAACCCGGAGCGCCAGGCGTCCAACCATGTGCATTCGGTGGTGTCGTCGCCGGACGGCAAGTACGTATTCGTGCAGGACCTGGGTGCGGACAAGGTGTTTGCTTACCGCTACGACCCCAAGGCCAATCACGAACTGCCATTGACAGCGGCCAACCCGGCGTCGGTGCAGTTGCCCCCGGGCAGCGGCCCGCGTCACTTGCTGTTCAGTGCGGACGGCAAGCACGCCTGGCTGACCACTGAGATGAGCGCCCAGGTGGCCGTGTTCGATTACAACGAGGGCAAGCTGACGCAAACCCAGTTGCTCGACTATGCCGCCGGCCAACCGGTGTCCGACAAGGCCGGCGCGGCGTTGCATGCTTCCAGCGATGGCAAGTTCCTTTATGTGAGTAACCGTGGCACAGCCAATCAGATGCTGGTATTCAGCATCGACCCGGCCACCGCGCACCTCAAGGAAATCCAGCGCCGCTCTGTTGAAGGCGACCACCCGCGTGAGTTCAGCCTCGACCCGAGCGGCAAGTTCCTGCTGATCGCCAACCAGAAAAGCAATGAAATCGTGGTGGTTGAACGCGACCCCAAGACCGGCCTGCTGGGTAAAACCGTGCAGAAATTGCCGATCGATGCCCCCAGCGACCTCAAGTTCCTGGTGCGTCAATAAGCCACAGGCCCCGCAATGCGGGGCCTGAGCCTTTGTATTAATCGCAGTGATAACGGCTACTGTTTCAAAGCATTTCTAAGGTTCAACCCTCGGGCGTAAGTTGGGTTCCAAGGCCTTCCCAGGCCACCCAACCAAACGCACACAAGGGTTACCGCCATGAATTTCAATCTCTTCTCGATCATTGCTGCTTCTGCTGTTTCCGCCACCGTGGCATTGCCTGCCGCCGCCAGCGTGGAAGTCACCGGCAAAAAATCCAATGTCACGGCCTATACCCAGAAATACCTGCAACAGAGCGCCAATTTCTATGCGGCGCTGGATCACAAGACCCAGCACTGAGCCACGGTCCAATGTGGGAGCTGGCTTGCCTGCGATGCGGACCACTCGGTATAGCTGATGTACCGAGTCGATGCCATCGCAGGCAAGCCAGCTCCCACATTGGATTGGCCTCAGGGTTTTGCCATCACTGCTCTAAACAACGGTGAATCCAGAAACCGCTGTAACCAGGCCTGCAAACGCCGATAGGGCGTGCCCGCAAACCACTCCCGATTCACATGGGCAAACTGGCGCACAAACGGCGCCAGCGCTGCATCTGCCAAGCTCAGGTGATCGGCGAGTAGATACTCACGGTGTGCCAGCAAATCTTCCAGCTTGCGCAAGAACACCTCGCCCTCGGCCCGATAGTGTTCCATCGGTTGCTCCGGGTAGCGCTCGGCGTACTTGTATCGATTCAAATGATGTTTGAACACCTGGTCATTTTCTTCAATCAGCGCATACACCGCTGGATCGCCCTGTAGCCGCCAGTT
Organism: Pseudomonas sp. AL10; assembly: GCF_029960685.1. Lineage (NCBI taxonomy): Bacteria > Pseudomonadati > Pseudomonadota > Gammaproteobacteria > Pseudomonadales > Pseudomonadaceae > Pseudomonas > Pseudomonas sp. AL10. The sequence continues at coordinate 37,816 of NZ_JASBQZ010000016.1, read as the reverse complement.
TTCGGGGTCGTGCTGGGCCAGCGCCCACTGCATGATCTCCAGGCTTTCCTCGATCACTCGCCCTTCGACGCTCAACACCGGCACCGTGCCCTTGGGCGACAGCGCGAGCATCTCGGCCGGCTTGGCTTTCAGGCTGACTTCGACAATGCGCACCGCCACGCCGGAGTAGCGCAGCGCCAGCCGCGCTCGCATTGCATAGGGGCAGCGCCGGAACGAATACAGCAGCGCTTCGCTCACTTGACCTCCAACGTGCTCAGGCCATTGCCCTGGCGTTGCACCTGGATCTGCACCGGGATGCGTTCATGCATTTCCTGTACGTGGGAGATCACCGCCACCTTGCGGCCCTGGGCCTGCAAACCATCCAGAGCGTCCATCGCCAATTGCAACGACTCCGGATCAAGGCTGCCAAAGCCTTCGTCGATAAACAGCGACTCGATCTTCAAGGTGCTCGACGCCATCGACGCCAGCCCCAACGCCAGTGCCAACGACACCAGGAAGGTTTCGCCACCGGACAGGGAATGCACCGAGCGCAGTTCATCGCCCATCTCGGTGTCCATGACCAACAGCCCGAGCATGCTGCCGCCGCGTTTAAGCCGGTAGCGGCGCACCAGTTGGCGCAGTTGCACGTTGGCGTGGTGCACCAGCAAATCGAGGTTGTAGGCCTGAGCGATCTTGCGGAAGGTATCGCCGGTGGCCGAGCCGATCAGCGCATTCAGGCGGGCCCAGCGCTGCCACTGCTCGTAAGCTTTGGCGATCTGTTCGGCCAGGGCCTGGTTGGCGTTCTGGCGACGCTGGTCTTCGGACTGGCGTGCGCGCAGTTCGGCGCAGTGTTTCTCACCCTCGATCAGTTGCTGGTTAATCGTTGCCAGGGTGGCGTCCAGTTGCTCGGCCTCCAGGTTGCCGTTGTGCAGGGCCCGGTGTTCGGCCAGGCGTTGTTCGCGCTCGTGCAGCAGGACCTTGGCTTGCTCCACGGCCTTTTCGCTGCTGTGCAGGTGCTGACGCAACTGCGCGACCTGGGCCTCATTAAAGGCCAACAGGCGCGCCAGGCCCTGGTCATCCAGTTCGGGGTGCAGGGCGCGCCATTCGCTGATGCGTGTCGCGAGGGCTTGCTGTTCCGCCTCCAATGCCTGCTGGCGTTGCTGCTGGGCGTTGAGGTCGGCGGCCAGCTGTACCAGGGCCGTGTGCACAGCGTGCAGTTCCTCGTTGGCGTCGGTCTCGCTCTGGCGGGACTGCGTGACAGCTTGCTCCAGTTGCTGTTGCCAGTGTTCGGCGCTGGGGTGCTCTCCTAGCAAGGTACGGAGTTTTTCCTGGACGGCGTGTTGCTGGTCAGCCAGCTCTGCGACTTGCAGATTCAAGGCGTCGAGTTGCTGCTGACGATGCTGCTGGTGGGTATGTTGTTTCTCGATGGCCTGTTGGCGCTCCTGCTGCTCGGCCTGCTCATCGCGTTGATGGCCCAATTGCTCAAGGCGCTGGCTGACCTGCTGGTCGAGCTGCATGAAAGTCGCCGCAGGCGCGCTGCGCAAGCCCTCCAGCGTCTCGGCGGGCAACAGGCTGGCGAAGGCGCTGAGTTCCGCCTCTAGGCGTTCGCGGTCGCCGGCCAGCTGCCGCTGCTGGTCCACCAGCAATTGCCGGGCTTGCTGGCTGGCGTCCTGGGCCGCTTGCAATTGTTGCTGCAAGCGCCCGGCGTTCTGTTGCAGGTTGAGCAGGGCGCTTTGGCGTTGTTCGTCCTGGCTGATGCTTTGGGTCAATTGGACCAATTGCTGGGCCAGCCAAGGGCTGCGCTTGTCGACGTCCTGGTTGAACAGCGAGGCGCACAGTGGATGGGCTTGCAGGCTCGGTGCCAAACCCTGCTGCTGGGTAGCCAACTGTTCCTGCTGTTGCAGGAATTCTTTTTGCTGAGCGATCAGGCCGCCCACTTCACCGCGCAATTCAGTGAGTTTTTCCTTGAGGCTGTCGACGGCTTTCTGCGCCGCCGCCTCTTCACTTTCATCATGGCGGCCCAGGCTTTGCAGCAGGGCCTCGGGCTGGTGATAGGGGTGTTCGTGGCTGCCGCACACCGGGCAGGGCTGGTCATCCTGCAACTGCTCGCGTAACTCCTCGACGCTGGCACTGCGGGCCAGGCGTTGGCGCTCCAGCAGTTGCTTGGTCACCGCCAGGGTTTGTTCGGCAACGGTAAGTTCGGCCTTGGTTTGCAGGCCGGTCTGGTTCAGTTGTTCGCGTTTTTGCGCGGCCTCGGCGAGCCTTTGCGTGAGCGCACCTGCCTGTTGATCCAACTGTTGCTGGCTGTCCCACAAGCGGGCCAGGTCTTCGAAGGCGCGCTGTTGCTTGCGATTGTCTTGCAGCAGGCTGGCCAGCAATTGGATTTGTTCGGCCACCGCGTGCGGTTCGGCACCGGCCTCGTGGTAGAGCAAATCCAGGGCTTCGCGCTGTTGGGTGAACTGTTCGGCGGCGGCGCTGGCGCGCTGTTCGAGTTGCCCCAGCTCGGCCTGGCCTTGGTTGAGGCGATTGCCGATCAGCACCAGTTGTTGCAGGCGGTCACGGTAGGCGTTCCAGGCATCACTCAGCGGGGCGAGGGCGGCGCTATGCTCAAGTTCGGTGGCCAGGCGCTGCAGGCGCTCGGTGACTTGGGCCTGCGTGTGTTGCAAGCCGTCGAGCAGGGCCTGGCCTTCGGTACAGGCGCTTTCGTGCTGGTGTTTTTCCTCGTTGCGCTTGGCCAGTTCGCGGCTCACGTGGGCGAGGGTGTTTTGCTCCTCGATGGCCTGGCGCAGCAGGGGGGCGGCGTCGGCCTGGTGTTTCAGGGCCTCGGCCAGTGCTGCCTGGGCGGCCACTTGCTGGTGTTGCGCCTGTTCCTGGCGGGAGTGCAGGGCGGTTTGTTGCTCCAGGTGCTGGGCAATTTGTGCCGCCAGCGGCGTCAGCAAGGTGCCAAGTTCTGCCTGGCGCAGGAAGTGATGGCGTTGCGGTGCCAACTGCTCCAGCAGGCTCAGGTCCTGGCGTTGCTGGCCTTGGCTGGCCCAGGTCTGTTCGTCGCGTTGCAGTTGCTCCACTGCGTGTTGATGGCGCTCCTGCCATTCACGCAGCTCCTTGAGCCAGGTGTGCTGCAACTCCAGCTGCTTGAGCTGGGCTTGTTGGGTCTTGAGCTGCTGCTGGGCTTGGGCCAACTCTTGGTCCAGCTCGGCGCGGGCTTCGGGGGCCAGGGGTACCACGCCGGTGGCTTGGTCTTGCAACTGTTTGTGGGCGTCCTTGGCCTCTTTGGCCTTGTCGAACGCACGGCGGCCGAGCTGGGTGTACAGCGCGGTGTCGGTGAGCTTTTCCAGCAGTTCGCTGCGCTCATTGTCATTGGCCTTGAGGAAGGCGCTGAACTCGCTTTGCGCCAGCAGCACCGCACGGGTGAACTGCTCGAAGTTCAGGCCAAGGGCCAATTCCAGTTGGGTCTTGTACTCGGTTTTCTGGCTGGCCAGCAGTTGGTCGCTGTCCAGGTCGATCAGGCTTTGCCGGCTGTTCTGCAGCTTGCCGCTGGCTTTGTCGCGGGCACGGTTGGCTTCCCAGCGCGCACGGTAGCGACGGCCACTGACACCGACAAAATCCACCTCGGCATAGCCACCACCGGTGCCGCGTCGAATCAGGGTGCGCGGGTCGCCGATGGAAATATCCGTGTCGGCATCCGGCATCTTGGCCTGGCCGGTGTCACCCAGGCGCGGCACCGCGCCAAACAGCGCCAGGCACAACGCATCGAGCAGGGTGCTTTTACCCGCGCCAGTTGGCCCGGTGATGGCGAACAGGCCCGCACTGGCCAGCGGCTCGGCGGTAAAGTCGATTTCGAACGGGCCCGCCAGGGAGGCGAGGTTTTTCAAGCGGATGGCGAGAATCTTCATGGCTGTTCGCCCTCCTGTTGCACTTCCTGGAGCAGCACGGCGAAGTCCTTCAAGGTCTGTTCATCCACTTCACTGCCGTAGCTGTCCTGCCAGGCGCGGCTGAACAGTTCCTGGGGCGTGAGCTGGTCGAGTTCGATCAGTTGCGCATCGTCTGCCTCTGCGCTGCCGCGTGTGCCGGCATATTCGGCGGCGATACGCACCAGGCGCACGGCCTTGCCTTGCAACGCGGTTTCGATCTGTTGACGCAGGTCTGGTTGCGGCTCGTCGAGGCGCACGCGCACTTCCAGCCAAGGGTGGCGCTGGGTTTCGGCGAGCAGGTCGATGTCGGGCAGTTCACCGAGTTGCTTGAGGATATCGGCCAGGGGCGCGGCTTCCAGGCGTTGCAAGTTGACGGAGCGGGGAATCAGGATCGGTTCGCAGCCCACCAACCTTTCGCCCTGGAACGTCACGTCGAGAATCTGGTGCTTGTAGCCGATTTCGGAGAACGACAGGGGGATTGGCGAGCCGCTGTAGCGAATACGCTCCTCGCCATTGACCTTTTGCGGCTTGTGCAAATGGCCGAGGGCCACATATGCCACGCTTCGGTCGAACAGTGTGGCGGGCAGCGCCTCGGCATTGCCGATGATCAGGCTGCGTTCGGAGTCTTCGGATACCGACCCACCGGCCATGTGCGCATGGCTGATGGCTATTAACGCCTGGCCTTTGTTGCGCTTGGCATTGGCGGCCGCGATCAGCCATTCATGCACTTGGCCGATGCCGCGCAGGTAATCATCGCCCAGCTGTGCGCCGGTGACTTCCGCCGGGCGCAGGAAGGGCAGTGCCAGGCACCAGGCGGCGATCTTGCCTTTGGCATTGGGCAGCGGGATCAGCAGGCGGTCGGCATCTAGTTGCCCGTCGTCCAGCCATAACACCCGGCCCAGTGCATGGGTGCGCAGGCGGCGCATCAGCGGGGCCGGCAGTTCGATGCGCGAGCCGGAGTCATGGTTGCCGGCAATCATCACGATGGTCAGTGTCGGTTGCTGTTCGTGGGCGCTGATGATGAAGTCATACAGGCGCTCCTGGGCCTTGAGCGGCGGGTTGACCGTGTCGAAGATATCGCCGGCGATCAACAGCACATCCGGGCGCTGGGCCTTGAGTTGGCCCAGCAGCCATTCAAGGAAACAGGCGTGTTCGAAGTCGCGTTCCTGGCCGTGGAGGTTTTGGCCCAAGTGCCAGTCGGAGGTATGAAACAGACGCAAGGCGAACTCCGTGGAGAAGATGAAAAGGAGGGGAGTTTACCTGTAAAAGTGCGCGTGGACTCATGGCCGACGCGATGGTTATTTGTAGGAGCGAGCTTGCTCGCGAAAAACGTCAACGATAACGCGGGCTTCCTGGATAAACGCGGCGCCCGTGAGTTTTTCGCGAGCAAGCTCGCTCCTACACAGGGGTTATGGGGCGTTAGTGGGGTTGGGTTGCAGGCAATCCAGCGCGCGGTCGGCGAGGGTGCGGGCCATGTCGATCAGGTGAGCGGTGGAACAGGCCATGTCGCGCCGGGTGCCTTTGAGGCCCTCGGCGGTTTCGGTGGCGGTGGTGGCGGCGCAGCGCAGTAGCGAGGAGATGCTGGCGATAGCGTCTTCGAAACTCAGGTCTTCGTGGGCGACGAAAATGGGGAAGGGTGGGTCGGGGACGATTTTGCTCATGGGTATAGCTCCTACTCAATTGGGGCGCCAACCTGTGCCGTTTCCACACGACAAATTAGGTGGCAGCCATACGCGGGGTGGAAACCGGGGAGTAGGACCCAGTCAGACCGAAGTCTGCCCGCGCACAGCCGCCATTGAGCGTTTGCATACGATCATGACGCCTACTCATTCCCAGGTTTCCACACCCGATCGCTGATTTGCAGCGACGAAGCGAAGGCTAGCCAGCGAAATGAGCAGGCGCAAGGCCAAAGGATTGTCTAGGAAACGTCCTGCAAATTAAAGGGATATGGATTGCTGGCCTTTAACAATGCATGTCGAGCGGGCGGTGATGGATGGAACGGCAGGTTGAGGGACGACCACCCATAAGGTGGATTTTTCAATCAATCCCTGAATGAATCAGAGGCCCACCATGTCATTTTCAGTAAACCCACCTTCGACTAGCGCTTTCACCGCTCTACCAGATCAGCTGGACGCTGACAGTCGCTCAAACCAAGCTAGCCATCGTCAGGCACGAAGCGCTCAAACCCAGGCCAGCGCCGCGGACCTGCGCCCGTACGCAAGCGTGAGTGACCGGCAACTAATAGGGTTGATTCGCGATCACTTCCGCGAATTCGCCGCAGGGGCGACAGACAGCTATGTGAACTTCAATGAGTTGAAAGAAGCCGCCGGCCTGATCGCCACCGACAGGACGTTCTCACCCGAGGCCCACCACGCGGCCAAGGAGTTGCTCTCACGGCCTAAATTGCTGCGCAAGCTGGATATCGGCATCAGCTTCTTCGGTGGGCCCGGTAAAGAAGATCGTCGGTTCGATATGGATAACCTGAACTATCTGTACAAATTCCCCCATCGGGAATGGAAGGTGCCGCGTCGTAATCACTGAGTGCAAGCAGGCGTCCGAGCAGGCGATGCAGATCAACTGTGGGAGCAGGCAAGCTAGCTCCCACAGGGGTTTTGTGGTGTTGGTTGAGGCTGGGTTACTTGGGGTAGAGCGGCAGCAAGCTGGTGGTGTCGGTGGCCAGGTCTTGCTCGCGTTCGGCCACGGGGATGGCCTTGATCGCTCGCCATTGATCGTTCCCACGCTCTGCGTGGTAATGCATCCCGTGACGCTCTGCGTCACCGTTGCACAGGGCGTAAAACCAGGACGCGGAGCGTCCGGGGCGGCATTCCCACGCAGAGCGTGGGAACGAGCAGGCTCGGGGGTTACTTGGGGTAGAGCGGCGGCAAACTGGTGGTATCAGTGGTCGGGTCTTGTTCGCGTTCGGCAACGGGGATTGCCTTGATCGCTCGCCATTGATCGTTCCCACGCTCTGCGTGGTAATGCATCCCGT